>CAUUQE010000038.1:0-17766 GCA_963547065.1 uncultured Prevotella sp.
CAAAGCACTTACATTCAGGCTTTGGAGCAACTTTCAAACAGTCGAAAACTCAATATATCGTTTACAGACATTCGTCCCGGTTTTGTTGATACCGATCTTTTAACGGGCGACAGCTATCCTATGTTGATGCAAAAAGGCCCTGTAGCGCAGAAGATTGTACGGGCTATCGGGCGTAAACGCCATGTTTGCATTATTGATTGGCGATATCGAGCACTTGTATTCTTATGGCGCAGGCTGCCCAATTGGTTGTGGCGTCGATTCCATTTCTAGTAATTTCTTCTTTCGTTCTATACCTCCGGCGTAGCCGGTGAGGCTTCCGTCGGAACCTACAACGCGGTGGCAGGGCACGATGATGCTGATGGGATTATGGCCGACAGCCCCGCCTACGGCCTGTGCCGACATGCTCTTTGTGTTGCATTTGCGGGCCATAAGGCAGGCAATGTCGCGGTAGGTCATGGTTACACCGTAGGGGATGGTGGTAAGAATGTGCCACACTTCGAGTTGGAATAGTGTACCTTGCAGATGCAGAGGGGGGAGGAAGTTAGGTTCGGTGCCTCTAAAATAAGTGTCAAGCCACTCTCTCGTCTGTAAGAAAACGGGTAGGTCAGAATATGAGGTATCACCTCTGTGGGGGTCGGCTGCATATTTTTGTCCGGCAAACTGGAGCCTTGTGAGCGCTTGACCGTTGCTGAAGAGTTCGATGTTGCCGAGGGGCGATTTGTAAATATGAATATATTCCATGATTGATTTGCTCGGTGTGAAAATGATGGGTGTTGAGTATATGGTCGGAAATAGGGTGGGATACCTGTTTCTTTCGCCATGCCTTTAAAAGATATGGGTGGCAGATGGAACAGTCGCTCATTCGCCTTTGAACCGTTTCAATAGATAATCGTTGCTGTTATGCGTATCGAATGTCCACGACGGGGTGTCGAGGCGCCTGCCGTCTTCCGAGGCACTGAGCCATTCGGGAAATATCTCTATCTCCTGTGCCGGCATAAAACTCTGTGCCAACAGCACCTTGCGGTCGCCCTTATCGTTCTCTGCTACATCGACAACAATCTCTGCATGTCCCGGAAATCCGCCCTTTATAACCACGTCTCCGGCCTGTATATCCTTCGTCCAACAGCGACCTATGGGCGTCAGTTCTTTGCTGAGCGATGCCGTTCCGGCATATTGAAACACGATATTAAGGTAATTTCGGAATGTTTTATAGGAGTAGTCTTCCTTTTGAGTCTTTATCCAAGAGTTGCAATTTCGTATGCGATATCCCTTTGCCCACTTCGAATATTCCGCCTTGAAACCGTTGGTAAAGCGGAAATGTATCTTATCGAACTGCTTGGTCTGCCACAGATAAGAGGCACGAAGAAAGATAATGGCATCGGCACATTGCTCGTTTACATTCTTTCCGAAATCCATATTTACGATAGCTCCGCCGTATTTAGCCTCCTTGACCTGCCCGTTATAATAATGAAGATCGCTGTTTGCAGGCTTTAACGGTAGGTTACGAAGGAAATAGGCAAAGCTCCCTTCTGCCACGGCCACACGCTTATAACCTGCCGGAGCGAGTATGAGACCGACGAGGTTATCTGGGGTAGCGGCTTTCGTAGACTTGTTTTTTACTTGAAAAGGTCTGTCGGAAGACTTTGCTCCGCATGCTATCAGTACGACTGAGACTAAAAACAGGAATACTATTCTGTTCATCATGTGCTATTTTTGCCCAAAGATACGATAATTTATTCAACAAGGAACAATAAACAGAAAGAATAATAAATTGCAGTATTGCCATTAACATTCCACGTTTTCCAGTCATTTTTCTACCTTTGTCTTGCCCGAACGTACCTCGTGTCCGTATATGGAAAACGCGCCGGTAATCGTGACTTGGGGATATAGGGACTTCAAGTCTTCAACCACATTTGCCAGTCCGCTGCCCTCATGTGTAGTGAATGGTATAATTGTTTTGCCGTTTAAATCGTACTTCTTAAAGAAAGTAAACATCACTTGCGGGTAAGTTCCCCACCATACAGGGCAACCGATGAAGATGGTATCGTACTGTTCGATGTCGTTCACCGTACCCTTAAAGGGCGGTAGCTCCCCGCTTCCCGTCTCCTTTCGGGCCAGTTTGGTGAGGTCAGAGTAGGGCATATCGTAGCTTTTCTCGGCTACAATCTCGAATTCGTCTGCCCCTGTACGTTCCCTAATATATTCGTCTACTATTTTCGTGTTGCCCACCTTTATGTTTCCAACTGCGTAGTTTTCGCCCACATGAGAGAAGAATACAATCAAGGATTTTTGTATTTTCCACCGATTTTCTGCAGATCAACGATAAACGTTTCCATGATTGTTGCCTGCATTTGATATGTCTTGACGGCGAGGGAAGTTTCGTCTTTAACGACCGTTGTTACCATCTTCAGCGTAACGATGCTGCAATTCTCGTTCTTCCCAATAAGGTGTGTAACCCTGTTCCCCACCCTGAATTACGGGTAGAGTTCTTTGTTGCACCTTATAGGTTTTTGAACAATCAGCTTCCATCCAATAACTTCGGCATCGGAGGAGGCATCAGTTTGTACGATAATCCCGTGATACCTTTGTCTGAAACGGATGCCTTGTGCTTCGTAGAAGATATTCACCGGCTTCGCGACCGCATGAATGAAAGCTCTCATCCGTTTTATCAGGAACTGATGGGAAGCCTCTGCCAAACAATGATATACGATATTTTCTGCTTCCATTCCAAGTATCATGGCACGTTAGACGCTACGGATCGCCGCAGTTTTGTTGTTAAAGAGCTGCTGCAACTGTTGCAAACAGGCATCTCGCGTACACAGCGCGAAGTTTCTTATTATGCCGAACGTCTTAATGTTTCCCCTAAATATCTCTCCGATACCGTGCGCCGTATCACGGGTAGCAGTGTAATGTCTTTTATCGATTGCTATACTATACCGATATTAAAGGGTTATCTTGAAGACGAACGTATGTCGCTTACACAGATATCAGAGATGATGAATTTCACTTCCTTATCGTATTTCAGCCGTTACGTTTCCAAGCATTCAGGCATGACACCCAGCCAGTATCGCATGAGTTTGCAGCCGAAAAACTGGAAACGAGAAAGGCTATAATGAATGTTTTGTTGATTGTTTAATTTGTTTATTTATGCAAGATGATACGGAAAGGATGAACGATCAAGGTTGATAAACTGGTAAAATAATGAAACTTATGCCGTGTAAAAAGGCAATAGAACAGTTTAATTATGGGATAAGGAGTAGCTGTATATGGACTTTATACTTACAAGTATCGTTCTTTTTCGGGCTTTCCGTTCATTATTATTTTCAGCGTGTAAAGTGGGTATGGAATAAAAGCAGTTTGTATTGTTGAACGGTTTGTAGTACAGGAGATACGATGCCGATATAAGTCTCTTGCTGTTTTTAAGATATTATTCGATGGAGATAACCGTGATAGGGGCACTGTCTATGCGCGATAGATGATATGCCTGACGAACATAGGCACACGGTTTATTTGAGATAGGTGTATTTACCAATTCATCTTGTGATGCAGAATAGTAGAAATATCAAGTATGTCTTTTAGGGATTTCCCTATGTTTATTTAGGGGAAATACCGATGTGCAGTCACTTTGTTTTTTTATTTTTGCGATAGAATTAAAACAGTCTCGAAAATGAAAAATGTGACGTTGTTAACGGTTTGTGCCGCCCTTCTTTTAGGTAGCTGCGGTACTTATACAGCTACAGGAGCCTATGCAGGTGGTACGCTTGGCTCTATTCTCGGCTCGGCTATAGGGGGTATCAGCGGTGGACCGCGTGGTTCTGACGTCGGGACCATAGTGGGAATGGCCAGTGGTGCCATTATCGGCAGTGCTATAGGGGCCAAGGCCGATGAAAAGAGGGAGGAGGAGCTGCACCAATATAGGCGTGATAGGGAAGAACGTGCCTATGAACGACGACAACGACAGCGGGTTCAACGGCAAGAAGAGGTGTATGGATATGGCAACGAAACGGAGGAGATAAACAGTGGCTTCGATGCTTCAAATAGTGGAGACGACCGTTTGTATGATTTTAACGGCACTGATGATTCAAACAACTACACGGAACAAGAGCCTACAATTGTCGTGTCTGACGCATCAAGTGTGGAAAACTTGACCGACAGACTGCACTATTCGCCAGCGATAGAGATACGCAATGCCCGATTTATAGACGGCAATCAAGACAATGTGATCAGTCGTGGAGAGTTGTGTAAGGTAGTTTTCGAGGTGATGAACCGTGGCAAGGAAGTGCTCTATGACGTGCAGCCAACCGTCATAGAGACTACGGGCAATAAGCATATATACATATCACCGAGTTTACAGATAGAGAAAATTATGCCGGAAGCAGGTGTACGTTACACCGCTATCGTCAAGGCCGACGACCTGTTGAAAGATGGTATGGTAAGGTTATGTGTCTCTGCTGTCCAAGGTAATAAAGCCATTTCCAAAGTCTGTGAGTTCAATATCCCTACACGGAGGTAGCCATGTCTTCCGTATCCGTACATTCTTTTTCAGTCGAATATCTGTAATATTTACTTGAAAACTATTTCTTGTATCTGATTTTAACCAGTACTGGATAATGGTCAGACGGCGTGCGCCGAGTATATTCTTTGAATGTTATTTCCTTCGGGGCATTACTGCTATTCTGGGTGTTCATGCTGTCTGTGGCTGTCCAATAGCCGTTGGTGAGCACACCGTAGCGCTTTACTTCGAATTTAGGCGACACGAATACATGGTCTATGCGACTGCTTGTTTTCAGACTGCTGCTGAAGTTATTGAACGTACCATTCTCGGCAAAACGCATTTCAGCCGTCGAATATGAATCTTTAAGCATGCCTGAAGTTAAGAAAGTTCGGTAGATTTCATTGTTTTGATCTACGTTGAAATCGCCTGTGAGTATTACTGGAGCATTGCCACCTGTAATCTCTTTAATCTTTCTGATGACTAATTTGGCCGACTCTCTGCGTGCTGTCGTACCAATATGATCCATATGCAAGTTGAAGAAATAGAATTTCAGCTTGGTTAAATTATCCATAAATTCCCCCCAAGTACAGATTCTGATGCAAATGGCATCCCATGCTAATATCGGTTTTTCAGGTGTTTCGTTCAGCCAGAAGTTACCAGATCTGATTTTGGTAAGTTTCTCTTTTTTGTAAAAAATAGCCGAGTATTCGCCTCCTTCCTTGCCATCGTCACGCCCAACTCCAATGTAATCATAGCCTTTAAGCCCTTTCTGTAAGTCGTGTATCTGGTTTGCTCTGCCTTCTTGAGTACCGAATATGTCAGGTTCTTCGAAGTTCAACATGTCACAGATGACAGGACTGCGCCGATCCCATCCATTGCCTGCTTTCCTGTCACCATCGTTGTCATAACGGATATTGTATGTTCCGATGAATAATTCTTGCGCATGTATGCCTGTTACACAAAGTAGGCAGAAGAGTAAAAAAAGTTGTTTTTTCATGTTATTTTATTTATATTTAAGTTATTTCCTTGTCTTCTTTGCTCGATTTTCGGTATCCTTATCGGTATATTTTATCATGTTTTTTCTTTCTTCAGGAGCCATTTCCTTGTCATTGGTACTATTACCATCTTTCCTTGGATTAGTGAATTTATAGATTTCTTGCGATGTACCAAAGACTATTTCAGGCGGTTCAATTTTACTGTTTGGCTTGTATGGAATGATAATACTGTCTACACATGTCACTTCAACCATGGCCACACCCCTGTTGAGGATATTTAATTCCTTGGCTGCTCCCCACGAAAGATCAATGATACGCCCGCGGGTGAATGGTCCTCTATCGGTCACTTTCACTACGACTTCTTTACCGTTATCGAGGTTTCTCACACGGAGCATCGTACCGAAAGGATAGGTGCGATGAGCACAAGTCATACTGTCGTGGTGTAACCTAATGCCGCTTGCCGTGCGTGCACCGGTTGCTCTCTTTGAGTAAAAAGTGGCTTTACCCCTCTGAGTTTGAGCTATCAGAGGTGTAAAGCCACTTAGTACGATAATAAAAATACAAATACTTTTTCGATAATTCACTGTTTTATGATTTGAAAAGATCGGTGCATCTTCTTCTTTTCGGGCAGTATGATACCGTTACACCGTGCGCCGGTTTTTGGATTAAGTCGTGTTAAACGATACCTTGTGCCATCATTGCGTGGGCTACTTTCATAAACCCTGCAACGTTGGCGCCTTTCACATAATCGATATATCCGTCGGATTGCGTGCCGTATTTTACGCACTGTTCGTGGATGGAGTGCATAATATAGTGCAACTTCTCGTCGACTTCCTGCCCACTCCAGTGTAAACGAATGGAATTCTGTGTCATTTCAAGACCTGAAGTTGCCACGCCCCCTGCGTTTACAGCCTTGCCCGGAGCAAAGAGTTGCTGTGCATCGACGAACTTGGTGACGGCATCTGCCGTACATCCCATGTTGCTCACTTCGGCTACGCAGGCAGGTCTATGTGTCAAAATTATATCGGCATCTTGGCCGTTAAGTTCGTTCTGTGTCGCACAGGTTAGGTAGATATCAGCCTTGCATTCCCAAGGTTTCTTACCTTCAACGAACTTCGAGCCCTTGAATTTATTAGCATAAGGCGAGCAAATGTCGTTGCCTGTTGCACGCAGTTCGAGCATGTATTCTATTTTTTCGCCGTTGATACCGTCAGGATCATATATATATCCGTCCGGTCCACTGATGGTTATTACCTTTGCACCGAGCTCTGTAGCTTTCTTGGCTGCACCCCATGCCACGTTTCCGAAGCCGCTGATAACTACGTTTTTCCCCTTTATGTCGATGCCACGTGTTTGAAGCATCTGGTTTACAAAGTACAGAGCACCGTATCCGGTGGCCTCCGGACGCAGGATAGATCCGCCCCATTCCATACCTTTACCAGTAAGAACACCTTCCCATTGACGTGTAAGTTTCTTGTACATACCGAAGAGGTAACCTATTTCTCTGCCCCCTACACCGATGTCGCCTGCCGGAACATCGACGTTAGCCCCTATGTGTCGATACAACTCAGCCATGAACGACTGACAGAAGCGCATTACTTCAGCATTGCTGCGACCTCTGATCGAGAAGTCTGCCCCCCCCTTTGCTCCGCCCATAGGCAGGGTGGTAAGCGCATTCTTGAATGTTTGTTCGAAGCCTAAGAACTTCATAATCGACAGATTTACCGATGGGTGGAAGCGTAAACCTCCTTTGTACGGGCCTATCGCACTGTTGAACTGTACGCGGTAGCCTATGTTTACATGTACGTCGCCCTTATCGTCTGTCCACGGTACACGGAACATCACGATGCGTTCGGGCTCTACGATACGCTCGATAATCTTAGCTTTTTCGAACTCAGGATGCTGATTGTAAACATCCTTAACGGATAGAAGTACTTCTCTTACGGCTTGTAAGAATTCCGATTCCCCCGGGTGTTTTTGCTCGAGGTCTTGCATGATTTTCTCAACTTCCATGGCAGTATATTTTTTTTATGAATAATTGATTGTCAAAATGTCAGTAACATCTCGCAAATATATATTATTTATTGGTAACCGCCAAATAATACCTGTTTTTTTTGACTTTCGATGTTACACTTTGTAAAGTTTAACCTTTTGAATGTTTTAAAGTATAGGAGAAAACGTATCCCTCTGTTCTTTCAAAGGAGGGGAGTGCTTTACGGAATATAGGTAAATATGTGTTGAAAGCGCTTTTCCCTGTTTCTTTGAAATGAACAGAGCTGTAAATTATGGATCCCTCTTCCTTAATCTTCTTTCCTTATTCTTTCATCTTGTGTTCTCTACATAGCCTTGTTAAGGCGGTTAGGTTGCCCGTCTAAGCTCGTTAGATTGCCTATCTAACGAGGATAGATATGGGGTGTTTTGTAAATATATGTATATCAGTAAGTTGTAAGATGCGCTTTTGTGTGTTTCTGCCGGATATTTTAAAGCCGATTTAAAGCCTGCTTAAGATCGTCGATGATATCTTCAACGTCTTCAATACCTACCGACAGACGTATCAGATCGGGCGCAATACCGGCTTCACGCAGCTGTTCGTCGGTTAACTGCCTATGGGTGTGGCTTGCCGGATGCAGCACACAAGTGCGAGCATCGGCCACATGAGTAACGATGTTGATAAGCTCTAACGAGTCCATGAACCTTATGGCGGTGTCGCGATTGCCCTTCAAACCGAAAGCAATTACACCGCACGAGCCGTTGGGAAGGTATTTCTGTCCCAATTGATAATCACTGTCGTCTTTCAAACCACAGTAGTGTATCCACGCCACACGCTTGTCGTCGTGTAGAAATTCAGCCACTCTTTGGGCGTTTTTGCAGTGTTGCAGCATGCGCAGATGTAGCGTTTCCAGCCCGAGATTAAGCAGAAAAGAGTTCTGAGGCGCCGGTATAGAGCCGAGATCACGCATAAGTTGAGCTACCAGTTTGGTGATGTATCCCAGTTTACCGAATGCTTCGGCGTAAACGAGTCCGTGATATGAGTCGTCCGGAGTGCATAGTCCCGGGTATTTTTCGGCATGTGCTTGCCAGTCGAAGTTACCGCTGTCTACAACTACACCGCCCACCTGTGTGGCATGCCCGTCCATATATTTGGTGGTAGAGTGGGTAACAATGTCGCATCCCCACTCAAAAGGACGGCAGTTGATGGGCGTTGCGAAGGTGTTATCTATCAAAAGAGGCACGCTATTCCTGTGGGCTATGCGTGCAAACTTCTCTATGTCGAGCACACGACAGCCCGGGTTAGAGATGGTTTCTCCAAAAACAAGCTTGGTGTTCGGGCGGAATAATTGCTGTATATCGTTCTCCGAAGCATCGGGATTGACGAATGTACACTCAATACCCAGCTTTTTCAGCGTTACTCCGAACAGGTTGTATGTGCCTCCGTATATCTCGTTAGAGGCGATAATATGGTCGCCTGCTTCGCATATATTGAACACAGCATAGAAGTTGGCTGCCTGTCCGCTGGATGTGAGCACGGCTCCTACGCCTCCTTCAAGGGCGGCTATCTTCCTTGCAACGGCATCATTGGTGGGATTTTGCAGGCGTGTATAGAAGTAACCTTCTTTCTTTAAATCGAACAGCATGGCCATTTCTTCGCTGTTATCGTACTTGAAAGTGGTGCTTTGTATGATGGGCAGCACGCGCGGTTCACCGTTCTTGGGCTCCCATCCAGCCTGTACGCATAGGGTAGCCAGTTTCTTTTCTTTCTTCATTTTTTTAGTTTTTATTGATATTTTATGCAAAATAAGTGCTTTTTATCGATATGAGCAAGATTATTTTACACTTCTATAGTATTCATACTTCTACTATTAATCTTTTATAACTAAATAAATGATGGTAGATATTCTGCAATATCATATCTTTGCAATCGAGTTTTTAATTTAATAAATTGTAATATGAAGAAGTTTATTTTAAGTGCAACGATGGCTATGGCCATGCTGTGTGTAAGCATCGGTGCAAATGCACAAGATGCCAAGAATAAGGGAAATGAGAAGAAAACAGAGCAAACTTGCTGCAAGAAAAATAAGGGTTGCGGGCAGAAAGAGTGTGATAAAGCCAAGAAAGACTGTAAGGGTACGGCTTGCACGCAGGCTGGAAAGCAAGAATGCAAGGAGCAGGGAAAGGCTCCGTGTTGCAATGATGTTAACAAAAAAGTAGCTGATAAAAAGGCAAAGAAAGCAAAGAAATAGATTGATTTCGGCATAACTGCCGTACACATATTTATATAGGGCGTATCCTTTAGCTGTACCGTAATTTGGTTGAAAGCAATGAGGGTGCGCCTTATTCGTTGTGTATTTTATATACGTTATGGTAGATTTCTTAATGAAAAGTTAGCTTATTCCACCGTTTTTGTGTAAGTTTGTGGCAATTAAGCGGTAATGCTTGCGACAGTTTTAGCATGCTGTTGCTGTGGATTTTAATAGGAATATCGGTTTTATGAATGAGAACAATCCCGAACAGTGGAATAAGTTTTATCTGAAAGATGCCACGTTTGTCAACCTGATGTTGCGCCGTATATATAATGTATTAATAGTGGCTAACCCCTATGATGCATTCATGTTGGAAGACGACGGGCGCGTGGAAGAGAAGATATACAATGAGTATATGGAGCTCGGGTTGCGCTATCCGCCCATGTTTACGCAGGTAAGTACGACGGAAGAAGCGGCAAAAGTGCTCAGCACAACCAACATTGATCTGGTGATATGTATGCCGGGTACGGCCGATAACGATGCTTTCAGTGTGGCACGTTCTATCAAGGCAGACTTCCCGCATATCCACTGCGTGGTACTCACACCGTTCTCTCACGGCATTACCAAGCGCATGGAAAACGAGGATTTGAGTATCTTTGATTACGTTTTCTGCTGGTTAGGAAACACCAATCTTATTCTTTCGATCATCAAACTTATCGAGGATAAGATGAACATAGAGCACGATATCAAGGAGGGAGGCGTGCAAATGATCCTGCTCGTAGAGGACAGCATCCGCTTTTATTCATCCATTCTTCCCAACTTGTACAGCTATATATTGCTGCAAAGTCAAAATTTAGCGAGCGAAGCTCTTAATAAACACATCGCTACATTACGTATGCGTGGCCGACCGAAGGTTGTTTTAGCGCGCAATTATGAAGAGGCAATGGACTTCTATCGTAAGTATAGCGATAATACACTGGGCGTTATCAGCGATGCAAGGTTCCCTATAAATGGGAAAAAAGACGCAGAGGCCGGCCTGAAACTGCTGCGTGCCATCCGTGCCACGGACGAATATGTGCCGTTGATCATGGAGAGTTCGGAGTCATCTAACCGACAGAAAGCCGAAGCAGAGGGCTTTAAATTTGTTGATAAGAACTCTAAAAAGATCAGTGTAGACCTGCGTAACATCATTGAAGAGCACATGGGATTCGGCGATTTCATCTTTCGAGACCCGAAAACTCATACGGAGATCATGCGTGTACATTCGCTGAAAGAGTTACAGGACAATATATTTAAAATACCAAACGACTCGATGCTCTATCATATCTCGCGCAATCATATGAGCCGTTGGCTCAGTGCGAGAGCGATATTCCCCGTGTCAGCTTTCCTTAAAAATATCACATGGCACAAATTGCAGGACGTGGATGCGCACCGAAAGATTATCTTCGATGCCATTGTGCAGTATCGCCACATGAAGAACATCGGCGTTGTAGCGGTTTTCGATCGCCTTAAATTCGATAAATACGCCCACTTTGCCCGTATCGGCGAGGGGTCTTTGGGTGGCAAGGGGCGCGGTTTGGCGTTTCTTGACAATGTGGTGAAGATGCATCCGGAGTTTAACCAACACGAAGGGGCTACCGTTCAAATACCAAAAACCCTTGTGCTTTGTACCGATCTTTTCGATCGGTTCATGGATCAGAACAACCTTTATCAGATCGCATTGAGCGATGCTTCCGATGATGAAATACTCGAACACTTCTTGAAAGCGCAGCTTCCAGACTCGCTAATTGCCGATTTCTTTACCTTCTTCGAGGCAACCAAGACACCTATAGCCATCCGTTCGAGCTCATTGTTGGAGGATGCACACTACCAACCCTTTGCAGGTGTTTATTCTACTTATATGATTCCTTATCTTGACGATCGCTACACGATGCTGCAAATGCTCGCGTGTGCCATCAAAGGTGTGTATGCTTCGGTGTTCTATCGCGACTCTAAAGCCTATATGACCGCTACGAGTAACGTGATTGATCAGGAGAAAATGGCAGTTATTTTGCAAGCGGTAGTGGGCAAACAGTATGGAGATCATTTCTATCCCAATATCAGTGGAGTGCTTCGTTCGCTCAATTATTATCCGATAGGCGATGAAACTGCTGAAGATGGAATTGCCTCCTTGGCGCTCGGTTTGGGGAAATACATCGTCGATGGGGGGCAGACGTTGCGGGTATCTCCTTATCATCCCGCCCAAATATTGCAGACCTCGGAACTCGATATCGCTCTTCGTGAGACACAGACACAGTTTTATGCACTCGATATGAAGCATGTCGGCAACGATTTTAAGGTCGACGACGGCTTCAACATCCTTAAGCTGAAAGTGAAAGATGCCGAGACCGACGGCTCTCTGAACTACATCGCGTCGACCTATGATCCTTATGACCAGGTGATCCGCGACGGCCTTTACGAAGGCGGACGCAAGATAATCTCGTTCTGTGGCGTGCTTCAACAAGGTGTATTCCCGCTGCCCGAAATCCTTCAAATGTCTATGAAATACGGTTCTGAAGCCATGAAACGGCCGGTAGAAATAGAGTTTGCCTGCAATCTGAACGACGATAAAACGGGCGAGTTCTACCTTCTGCAGATACGACCGATTGTAGACAGCAAGCAAATACTTGACGAAGACCTCTCGAAGATTGCCGATGAACGTTGCTTGTTACGCTCTCATAACTCGCTCGGACAGGGTGTCAGCGAAGACGTAACAGACGTTGTGTACGTGAAAACAGACGATCAGTTCTCGGCAATGAATAATCCTGCCATCGCTGCAGACATTGAACAGATGAATAGAAAGTTTCTTGCATCGGGCACGAACTATGTGCTCATCGGCCCCGGACGGTGGGGATCGAGCGATTATTGGTTAGGTATACCCGTGAAATGGCCTCATATCAGCGGAGCAAGAGTTATTGTTGAAGTGGCTTTGAAGAACTATCGTGTGGATCCGAGCCAAGGAACACACTTCTTTCAGAACCTAACCAGCTTCGGTGTAGGTTACTTTACTATCGACGAGAGCCGTGGTACAGGACTGTATAATAAGGCAATTCTCGACGAAATGCCCGCTGTTGAAGAGACGAAGTTCATACGTCATGTGCGCTTTTCCCGTCCGCTTAAAATCATGGTGGATGGCAAGAAACAAGAAGGGGTAGTACTTCTATAAATAAAACTCACGTTTGATTTAAATCAAGGAAACAGGGCTTATTGAAAATAATACAATAAAATGTTTGAGATAGATATATAATCTATTTATCTTTGCATTGTGTTTTTCATGGTATTAGATTTAAGGTTAACAAAGATTGGACTACAGCGGTAGTCCTTTTTTTATGCCCTTATGCTTCGGCTGTGTTGTCGATGTGTCGCCACCACAGTGTGCAAACACCGTTTTTGTTCTTTTCGTATGCTTGAAATAGAAGTGCCGTTTATGCCCGATAAAGGGCAAGCCTGAGGCGCATAGGAGTGCTATCTGTTGATGACAGACGGCATATGTAATACGAACAAATCATCTGTAATAAGTCATAACAAAGTCTTAAAAAAATAAAAAGGAATCGTTGTCGTATGTTTTAATTCTTATTTTTGCGGGGCATGATACAGTCTGTCTTCGACAACAGTCACCATGTCTGGAACTCGTAAACTAAGAAAAGAACAATGGATTTAAAGATATTTTATATAGACAGGGCTGACGCCTTGGCTGGCGAGATTGCAGCACTTAAAAGAAAAAATCGCGGGTTTGTTTCCGGCGAAATTGTTTCTTTTTTGATGATGATAGCGTTTGTAGTGCTCTATACAGTGGCAGATTGGGGTGCCGTGTTGCTCGTTTTGGCCGTGTTGTCGGCCGCTGTATACCTCACAGTCCGCCGTTTAGATGTGATTAACAGTGAGAAAATCGTGGCCAAAAGCAGTCTGTTGAAAGTCTATAAACACGAAACAGCGTATCATGAGGGCGATTACAGTGTATTCGGCACCGGTAGCAAATATATCGATGTGCACCATCCGTTTTCGTTCGATTTAGATATATTTGGTCCGCAATCACTGTTTAATCGAATCGACCGTACCGTTACCATGGGTGGGAGCGACCGTTTAGCGGCATTACTGGGTGCGGAGCACGAGGCCGAACAGGGTGAAATAGAGCAGATAACACGGCAGAAAGAGGCGATAAATGAACTTGCCGAGATGGAAGCATGGCGGGCGAAATTCATCTCCATCGGGCAGGTAACGGGCGAAAAAATAGACTCTTCGGCCATCCGTAAGGCCTACGATCAGATCAATACCGCCAGAATACCGTCGTTTGTGGGTAGTATATCGGTGTTGGTTGTGGCTTGTATGGCCATTGCTGGGTTATGGTTGGTGGCCGTTCTGCCTTTCTTTACATCGATGAGCGGCAATGTTGCCGTTACTTGGGGTGTGGTGCAGTTCGTCATTGTGTACCTATTGTGCTCGAAACCTCTGCGGATTATAGGTAAATCTGTTGATATGTTGCACGAACATCTGCAGGCATATGTACGCTTGATACGCCTTGTATCGGGCACAGAACTTAAGGCCGTCGATAATCTGTCGATAGTCCGTAGGCTGCAAACGGCATCCGCATCGTTCGATAGACTGGAAGATATCCTCAACGGACTCGACCGCCGCGGTAACATTCTCGGCATGATACTTTTCGATACCTTTATGCTTAGCGACCTTTTCTTGGTGCGACGTTTCCTGAAATGGCAATGCCTATATATGTCGCATGTAATGGAGTGGGTAGACGAAGTGAGCCTTATCGACGCATTGGTATCGATGGCAACGTTCAAATACAATGAGCCCGATGGCACGGAAGCGCAACTTACAGATGCCGATACGGTAGTGTATGAGGCACGCGGACTGTATCATCCGTTCTTGGGAGTAAAGGCCGTGCGAAACGATTTTACGATAGAAGACGGTCGTTACTATATCATTACGGGTGCCAATATGGCGGGCAAGAGCACTTTTCTGCGCTCCATCGGCATTAATTATGTGCTTGCAATGAACGGAATGCCCGTGTTTGCCGATAGTATGAAGGTTTCCATTTACCGCATCTTCAGCAGTATGCGAACCACAGACGACCTGTCTAACGGCATTTCATACTTCAATGCCGAGCTGTTGAGGCTCGAACAACTCATCGAATACTGTCGGCACAACAGGCGTACACTCATCATTCTCGACGAGATATTGAAAGGAACGAACTCTTTAGATAAGCTTAACGGTTCGCGTTTATTCTTGAAATATATCTCTCATTTGCCCGTCAGTGGCGTGATAGCCACCCATGATCTGGAGCTTTCCAAGATGAGCGAGGAGCATCCGAAGCATTTCTATAATTATTGTTTCGAAATTGAACTGGCCGAACACATTACCTATACCTATAAAATAACGCCCGGAGTAGCACGCAATCAGAATGCTACGTTTCTGCTGAAAGGTATATTAAAATAGGATAGATGAAAGGAATATGTAGCCTGTTTGATGTTTTTCCCATTTACATTTTATTATATTATACAAGTAAAAGTAAAAGGAAGAATTTAGTAACCATATAACCTAAAGAATTTGAAAACAATCAATATTTTTGTTGCTGATTACAATAAAAGTGATTATATTTGCGTCATTATGTAAGAGAATCAATCTTTCATTTAAGTAATTTTGAATATGAAAAAGTATTTAGCAGAGATGTTTGGCACGATGGTGCTTGTGCTTATGGGTTGCGGGGCAGCCGTAAGTTTGGGATGCAATAATGGTGCTCCTGCAGCGGTTGTCGGTACGGCAATGGCATTTGGCCTGTCTGTTGTGGCTATGGCCTATATCATTGGCAGTATTTCGGGTTGCCACATCAACCCGGCCGTTTCGTTTGGTATGTTTCTGAGCAAGCGTATGAGTGCACGCGAGTGTGGTATGTATGTAGCATTTCAAGTTATAGGTGGCCTGCTTGGTGCAGTTATTCTTTATATAATTACATCGAGCACTGGTATCTTGGGTGTCGGAGCCAATGATTTGCAGGACTATGGCGATGGGACTATAACGCTTGCCGGCGGTTTCTTGGCTGAAATGTTCTTTACATGTGTCTTTGTATTGGTAGTACTTGGCGTTACAGCCAATACAAACGGTGCGACCACTAAGTTTGCAGGGTTGGTCATGGGCTTGTCGTTAACATTGGTACACTTGGCGTGTATCCGCTATACAGGTACTTCGGTGAACCCGGCACGTTCGATAGGGCCGGCACTTTTCCAAGGTGGAACAGCTCTTCATCATCTGTGGATATTCATTTTTGCCCCAGCGTGTGGTGCTGCTCTTGCTGCTTGGGTATGGAAAGTGATTGATCCTGCGACAGCAGAAAAGTGATCGAATGATGGGTGCTCGGTCTATGTAGGCGGGTGCTGTAAGAAAAGAAGGTTGCCGCTATCTGATATTTCCGAGGGTGGCAACTTTCTTTTTTTATTATTATATGGATATAATATTGTTAACTTAAATGAAAATGAACAAGACTCCACTGACTGAGAAAAGATACTTTGTACCTTTTATACTGATAACCTTGCTGTTTTTTTTGTGGGGATTTGCGAGGGCAATTCTCGATTTATTAAATAAACACTTCCAGAATGAGTTACATATCTCCATCACTCAGTCAGCGCTCATTCAGGTAATGACTTATTTGGGCTATTTCTTGATGGCCATTCCAGCGGGTATTTTTATCAATAAGTTTGGCTATCGGCGTAGTACAGTCTTTGGTCTTTTGCTCTTTGGTTGCGGTTCCTTGCTGTTTATTCCGGGAGCAGAAGTGGGTACATTCTACGGGTTTCTCGTTGCTTTATTCGTTATCGGAAGCGGATTGGTATTTCTCGAAACGGCGGCAAATCCGTATGTTACGGAACTTGGAGCACGCGAAACGGCTACGAGCAGGCTCAACCTGTCGCAGTCGTTCAATGGTCTTGGCAGTCTTTTCGCAACATTTTGTGTGGGACAGTTCTTGTTTCGAAACGATACGGCTAACGGTAATGTAGTGGTTCCATATAGCATTCTCGGGGCTTTGGTGTTGGTGGTAGCTATAGTGTTTTCGAGAGTTAACCTGCCTGAAATAACACAGGAGGCGCTGGAAACTGAGGCTGAAGACAAGAAAGAGAATAACCTCGTGAGTCTTTGGCGGCACAGAATATTCGTTTTCGGTCTGTTTGCATTGCTGGCATACGAAGTGGCCGAGATCTCTATCAATAGTTATTTTATCAATTTCGTGACTGGTCAACATTGGATGAACGATCGAACTGCCTCCGTTGTATTGACCTGCGCGCTGGTATTTTTTATGGTCGGACGTCTCATAGGCAGTTGGATTATGCGCTATGTATGTGCCGAAAAGATGCTGCTGATATGCGGTTCAGGTACGGTAGTTTGTACATTAATTGTGCTTCTGGATATGGAAAATCTGTCTCTGATTGCCCTTGTGTGCAATTACATGTTCGAGGCAATCATGTTCCCCACGATATTTTCTTTGTCTTTAACGGGCTTAGGACGTCTTACCAAGAGCGCTTCATCTCTGTTGATGATGACACCTATCGGTGGTTGTGGCTTCTTGTTGATGGGCTATGTGGCCGATAATACAAATCTTGTAGTGCCGTTTATAATTCCTTTATTGGGGTATGTTGTTGTGTTCCTATATGCTTTGCAATTGGTGAAAAGCCGTTGAAATGATATATAGAGATTTGTTTAAAGCATACTCAATATAGTAAGAACGTTTTTTCTAAAGGGGACGAAACCTGTTGTATCACCTGTTCGACAGGTGATATCGGCGGTGCTTGTTACGATATTGACATTGCGTAGACATGTAATCTGTTAGGTCCGTGGATGAAAGGTGTACACAATCTGCTGCCAATAACCAATCTTTTACATAGTATTTCGTTGCTCGGATATAACTCAGATGTAGAGAATATCAAGGATAACATGTTGCGTTACCTACCACCTTCATGTTGTTTTGCTCTGCATGAAGTCATATTTTGAC
>CAUUQE010000039.1:0-17079 GCA_963547065.1 uncultured Prevotella sp.
GATATGATCTCGGTGAAAATGTGTAAGATACAGATATTTTATCTCTGAAGAAGCAATATGGAGTTTTGCAATCCACCTAATAACTGACTATCCGAATAACCATATCCCGTATCGAATAATACTTTCATGCCATTAGCTTCGACACGAAACGTACTGATTGAAGAAGGTATTCCATTTTGCAGCGATGAACTTTCTATCAAACTGTCGGTTGCATTCTCGAACAACGACCTTGATATAGGCCTTTCCTGTGCATTATCTTTTATTCATGTTACGGGTAACACCGTCCACATGCAATGTTTTCGTAGATGAAACGTTTTTTTCTTTGATGGTGTTGTGTTTGTGCTATTCCTACATTATTTATCGTAAATGGCATGAGAGCAACGGCCAGCAATGCTATTCTGAAATATTTCATTATAATCATATTCTTTGTATTTTTCCTTTTTTGAAGTTAAATTGAGAAAGCCAAGTCACTGAAATTAAAAGACAAAATGGGGCTATTTTATAATAGAATTAGGTAAAAATATAAAAGGGATAAAGGCATGTAATCTGCATACCTATCCCTTTATAGTTATAAAATCTGCCGGAGATATGGATTATTCTCCCTTGATTGCAGCCACTCCAGGGAGCACTTTACCCTCGATAGCCTCAAGCATTGCGCCACCGCCTGTGGATACATAAGACACCTTGTCGGCCAGTCCGAACTTATTGACCGCAGCAACCGAGTCGCCTCCGCCCACGAGAGAAAAAGCACCGTTTTTCTGTGTAGCCTCGGCAACATATTTGGCTATTTCACCCGTACCGTGGGCGAAGTTCTCGAATTCGAATACTCCTACGGGGCCGTTCCATAGGATTGTTTTCGATGAAAGGATGATCTTCTTCCATTCTTCCAATGATTTTTCAGAAGCATCCATCCCTTCCCAGCCGTCGGGAATATTGAATATGTCGACTACCTTACGGTTCGCATCGTTCGAGAACTTGTCTCCAGCAACGGTAGCAACGGAAAGGCTCAGGTTTACACCTTTTTCCTTGGCAGCCTTCATAACGTTCAGAGCCTCCGGCATCAGATCGTCTTCGTGGAGCGAATCGCCGATTTTTCCACCTTGCGCTTTAATAAAAGTATAGCCCATTCCGCCGCCTATGATTAGGTTGTCCACCTTGTCAAGCAGATTTTTGATAACTCCGAGCTTTGAACTTACCTTAGATCCGCCGATAATAGCTGTAAAAGGATGTTGCGCGTTCTTCAAAACATTATCGATAGCCTTTACCTCTTTTTCCATCAGATAGCCCAGCATTTTGTGGTCTGCATCGAAGCTGTCGGCGATAACTGCCGTAGAAGCGTGTCTGCGATGAGCTGTTCCGAATGCATCGTTTACATAAACATCTGCGTAAGAAGCCAGTTTCTCTGCAAATGCCTTTTGCTTTTTCTTCATTTCTTTCTTGGCTTCGTCGTATTCAGGCGTACCTTTTTCAACGCCTACAGGCTTGCCTTCCTCTTCCGGATAGAAGCGCAAATTCTCAAGAAGCAATGCTTCGCCCGGCTTCAGTGTGGCAGCTGCCTCGTCTGCCTTGGCACAATCGGAAGCGAATTTCACCTCCACACCGAGTGCATTGCTCACGTTTTTCACGATCTGGCTGAGCGAAAGTTCCGGTTTCACCTTACCTTTAGGCTTGCCCATATGGCTCATCATGATCAGTGCCCCGCCGTCTGCAAGCACTTTCTTCAGCGTCGGAAGCGCTCCGCGTATGCGCGTATCGTCCGTAACATTTCCTTGTTCGTCTAATGGAACATTAAAGTCCACGCGAACTATTGCCTTCTTGCCGGCAAAGTTGAATTGTTCAATTGTCATTTTTTCTTATTATTTTAGTTAGAAATCTTATTTTTATTATTGGTAAAAGCAGTACAGACCACAGGTGTTCAAATTTATTTGAGATTGCCAAGGTGCTGCCTATTTTATGCAAAGATAGTGCAAACCGAATACAAAGAAGCTTGCTTCAATTTGTTGAGGTGCCGCCTATTTTATGCAAAAATAATATATTTCCGTGATATACGGAAGTCTCGGCCCCACATTTTGCTCTTTTTCTGCAGACAAGCGGTCAAGTGCAAGGCAGAGTTGGCAATTTTTATTACTTTTGCAGCGTGTTAAAATATTTTGAAAATGAAAGATTCGGTGATTATAGTGAGCGGAGGAATGGACTCCGTTACCATGCTCTACGAGTATCAAGCTCGCATTGCCTTGGGCATATCCTTCGATTATGGCAGCAATCATAATGCCAAAGAAATACCTTATGCACGCCTGCATTGCGGGCGACTCGGTATTAAACACATCGTTATAGACCTCGGTTTCGTGCATCGGCACTTTAAAAGCAGTCTGTTAGAAGGTGCAGACGCTATCCCCGAAAGCAGTTACGACGAGGAAAACATGAAGTCTACGGTGGTACCGTTCCGCAATGGTATCATGCTTTCCATAGCCGTCGGCGTGGCCGAGAGCCACCAACTGAAATATGTGATGATGGCCAATCATGGTGGAGACCATGCCATCTATCCCGACTGTCGGCCAGATTTTGTGAAGGCGATGTCGGAAGCTGCCATTGCCGGAACATACGAACAAGTGAGCATTCTTGCCCCTTATACCAACATAACCAAGGCAGATATTGCCCGCAGGGGGCAGAAGTTCGGGGTGAACTTTGCCGAAACATGGAGCTGTTACAAGGGAGGCGACGCACATTGCGGGCGCTGCGGAACATGTCGTGAGCGCAGAGAAGCTTTGGCAGAAGCGGGGATAGAAGATCTTACGGAGTACGAAAGAAGGTGAGCGGAGTCTCACTTATGGCTCTTCCGAAAGTGCATGTTGTGATAGAAAAGGGCCGTTTAAGCCACTTATATTGCCTATCTAACCGCCTTAGAGCATCTGTCTAAGGCAGTTAGATAGGTGCTCTGAAGAAAACGGGCATAAGGGGATAATAATCAATATGTTATGGATATGTTTGGAATGCTTTTGTCCTTTGCTTCTCATTCCTTATCCCTCGTTCCTCGAAGTGCCATTTGTCAGCTTATCCGAAAAGACATCTAAGTGCCTCTTCTACCTTTCTTACCGGATGAAGTTCTATGTGATATTTGCTGCGGTTGAAGCCCTGTAGGTTGTGTTTGGGCATTATCATGTGGGTAAAGCCCAGCTTTTCTGCTTCCGCCACGCGCTGTTCTATGCGGTTGACAGGGCGCACCTCTCCGCTGAGTCCTACTTCTCCTGCCATACACCATCCGGGCTCTATCGCTGTATCGACGCTGCTTGACAGTACGGCGGCAATCACGCTTAAATCCATTGCCAAATCGGTGACACGGAGACCGCCTGCAATGTTCAAGAATACGTCTTTTTGCATCAGTTTAAAGCCTACGCGTTTCTCTAAAACAGCCAAGAGCATATTCAATCTTCTTTGTTCAAAGCCCGTAGCCGATCGTTGAGGGGTACCGTATGCTGCAGATGACACCAATGCTTGGGTTTCTACAAGGAACGGACGCACGCCCTCGATGGCCGAACTGATGGCGATGCCCGACAATCCTTCGTGGTCTTGCGTAAGCAGAAGCTCAGATGGGTTGCTCACCTGCCGTAATCCGTTCTGTTCCATCTCGTATATACCGAGTTCTGACGTGGAGCCGAAGCGGTTTTTGATGGAACGGAGTATGCGGTACATGTAGTGCTGGTCACCCTCGAACTGTATCACCGTGTCTACGATATGCTCGAGAATCTTCGGTCCGGCAAGCGTTCCTTCTTTATTGATGTGCCCGATAAGCACTACGGGTACACCGCTCGTCTTGGCAAAACGTAGCAGAGAGGCTGCACATTCGCGTACTTGAGTGATGCTGCCCGGCGAACTTTCCACCTCTGCAGTGGCTATAGTCTGGATGGAATCGATAATAACAACTTCGGGATGCGTATCTTTTATGTATTCGAAAATTTGTTCCAATGATGTTTCGCAGAGTATCATAACGTTGTCTTTCCGTCCATCGGGGCAGATTCTGTCAGCACGTAATTTGAGCTGGTGCGCGCTTTCTTCGCCACTGACATACAGTATTCGCCTGTCGTTCATGCGGAGTATCGTTTGCAGAGTGAGCGTGCTCTTGCCGATGCCGGGCTCTCCACCGAGCAGAACGATGCTTCCCTGCACCAATCCTCCGCCGAGAACACGATTCAGTTCTGTGTCGTTGGTATCTATGCGCGGCTCGTCTTTTGCCGATATTTCGTGTAAGTGAAGAGGCTTGTTCGGACTGCCTGCCACAGACGCCCTTACCGATTGTGCCGCCGATCTGGCCGCCATAGACCCCGTATTACCTGCTATTCTTATCTCTTTAAAGGTGTTCCACTGTCCGCACGACGGACATTTACCAATCCATTTTGCCGATTCTTGTCCGCAATTGGAGCATACGTATGCTATCTTGTCTTTTGCCATAATCAGTTATTTCAGTGGATATAGATGTGCCATCTATACCGTCAACAAAAATAGTTATTATTTTTCGAGTATCAAAATTTATTACTAAATTTGCCACATGAATAGGTTTTTCATCTATACGATTGTGCTTGTGTTGCTCGTATCGTGCGGATATTCGCAAGAAGAAAAGGAAAGACTTTCTCGCGAGGAGCGCCGTCGGTTGCAGATAGAAGACTCGCTTGCCTTGAAAATATGCGTGTTGCCCACGCTTGATTGTTTGCCCATGTTCGTGGCAAAAGAACGCGGATGGTTTGCCGTTGATAGGGAAGATATACGCTTGAAACCGTATAATGCGCAGATGGATTGCGACGTTGTCCTTGAGAAGGGGTTGGTGGAAGGCTCTATTTCGGACCTGATACGTACAGAAAGACTTATAACAAAAGGGCTTCCTCTTACTTATATTTCTTCGACGAATACCTATTGGCAGCTGATAGCCAATAAAATGGCACGTGTTAAAAAGCTCGGGCAGTTGGGCGATAAGATGGTGGCAATGACGAGATTTTCGGCAACCGACTATCTTACGGACCGCACGCTTGAGGGCGTAAAGACCAAAGCGCAGGTGTTCAGAATTCAGATTAATGATGTAACTTTGCGTTTGAAGATGCTTCTCAATAACGAAATGGATGCTTTGTGGCTGCCTGAACCGCAGGCTACCATGGCACGACAACATTCGAACCCTGTGCTGCGAGATAGTAGAGATTATAAAGTTAATTTAGGCGTATTGGCCTTTCGTAGCAATACCATGCGCGACAAACGCAGGCAGAAACAATTCAGGGCTTTTGTCAAGGCATATAATGAGGCTGTAGATTCTATCAATCGCTTAGGATTGGATCACTACTCAATCATTATACAGAAGTATTGCGGCGTAGACGAAAATACGATAAAGGCGATTCCGAAGACGATGTTCAGGCATGTAGAAAAGCCTTCCGGTGCTGATATAAACCTTGCACGGCAGTATGTGAAAGCGCTTAAGTCTGTTTAACAAAAAGATATACGTACGTGGAATATTCCGAAAAACAATTGCATGCAATAGCAGCAGACATCCTTGCAATGAAGGATGTAGCCAAGAGCATGGATGCTTTGCGCAGCTTGATAGACCAACATGCACTGACGGCATTCGGTTCGCGAATGGAAGATATCGCGAATGACTATCGACTGATGAGTAACTATCTGCGTCAGGGTGTTCGTGATCCACAATTAGACGAGTTATACAACAAGCTCTTGTGTTCGTTATA
This sequence comes from uncultured Prevotella sp., assembly GCA_963547065.1. Classification (GTDB taxonomy): domain Bacteria; phylum Bacteroidota; class Bacteroidia; order Bacteroidales; family Bacteroidaceae; genus Prevotella. Next base: position 5,721 of record CAUUQE010000039.1, read on the forward strand.
CTGGCTTGACAATGATATGTTGCTTGCACTGTTGACGAGAGACAACAATTCTTTCCGTGATGCTTCGGCAAAGCGCATGCAGGTAGATATGCAACAAGATGCTATACGTGAACAGCTTGAACGGTTTGTGCAAGATCTTGCCATGCTCTCGCTTGACAGTGAAGAGGTGAGGGTTGAAAGACAAAGATCCGTGTATAAGAAACATCAGGCATACATGGATACGCTGTTTGAGGCATTGCTTGCTTCTCCTCAATGGAATGCCAGTACACAACATTTCTTTGGAGAAATTTTGCTGTCACCCACTATAGATTCATCAGACGCCTCGATTTTGCTCGGTGCTATCATGCTTTCGACGATACAGATATTCGATGCGAACAAATTCCTTACGCTTGCTAAAGTGGCAATAGAGGCAACCGAAGAGCATATACGCCAAAGAGCATTGGTGGGAATGGTGCTTGCATTGCCGCAAGACGATATGGATATCTTTCCTGAAGTGAAGAATGCAGTCGACAGGGTATGCAAGGACAAGACACTGCACAATCAGTTGCTCGAACTGCAGATGCAGATTTTTTATTGTATGAACGCCGATGCCGATAATGATAAGATACAAAGAGACATCATGCCCGATTTGCTTAAGAATAATCATTTGAAAATTAGCAGCAGTGGAATTATAGAGAAAGAGGACGACCAGCTGGAAGAAATTCTGAACCCCGGTGCATCCGATCAGGCCATGGAGGATTTGGAGAAGAGTTTTTCGCGTATGATGAATATGCAGCGTGCCGGTTCCGACATCTATTTCGGGGGATTTTCACAGATGAAACGTTTTCCTTTCTTTTACCAGCTAAGCAATTGGTTCTGTCCGTTCTATACGGATCATCCGGGATTACGGCATGTGAATGAAAAGTTAGGCGGCAGTAAGTTTATGAGTGTTTTGCTAGATAACGGTCCTTTCTGCGATTCTGACAAGTATTCTTTTGCGCTTGCAATGTCGACAGTTATTGACCGGATACCAGAAAACATGCGAGAAATGCTCAATACAACAGAGATGATAGGGCCTGCTATGGAGGAGGGAGACAGAGATTCTGCCGCATATATCCGGCGTATGTACTTGCAAGATCTATACCGTTTCTTCCGGCTGTATCGGAATAGAGCGGATTTTGATAATCCTTTTACAGAAGACCGGCAGCGATATTTTTTCTTTGTAAACAAATCGGTAGCCAGCTCCAATATGAATGACTTAGTGGTAGAATTGGGTAATTTCTTGTTGAAGCATGGCCATCATGGGGAACTTGTCAATCTCTTGCAGCATTATGAATTGTCGGGGAATATAGATTATTACCGACTTTGTGCTACGGTCTACATGAAAAGTGGTGATGCCTATCGGGCATATGATGAATACGAAAAGATATTATTAATTGATGGTGAAGACTTTCAAGCATTGAAGGGCAAGGCCCGTACACTTTATATGATGGGAGAGTATGCTGAGGCTGCGAAATGCTGGCGGGTAGTGTCAGGGAAAGAACCGGACAATGTGAGGTTAACATTGAATCTTGCTGTATCGCAGATATATGCCAATAAGGTGGACGAGGGTATGAACTTGGTTTTCAAACTGTATTATGATCATCCTAACGACTTGAACATTGAGCGGGCATTGGCATGGGGACATTTGTATCAATCTAAGCCCGATCTTGCGGAAACTGTCTATGAACGTATTCTGAAATCGGGTAATACGGTGTGTGAAGACTATTTGAATGCCGGTTATGCCAAGTGGTTTCAGTTGAAGATTGAGAACGCTTTAGAGCTATTTTCCAGATATGTCGGTGATGAAAAGAACAATGGAGTAGGACGATCATTGCCGGAAATGTTTAAGAACGACAGAAGTTTGTTGGATAAGTATCATATCTCTGTATCGGAAGCCAAGATTATTGCCGATCTGTCTGTAAACCGCTCGCGTATATCGGAAAAATGAAACGGACATAATATTGATTATTATAGCAAAAGACATAAGTATGAATAAAAAAACGTTTGTTGTATTGGTATTAGCCGTACTTTCGGTACTTCCGGGTTATGCGGTACTGAAAGAAGACAGTATCAGCAACACGCTATCAATACTTAGAACCGAACTTACCAATTATCATAACGAGCTTGAACAGCAGTCGGGCTTTTGGAAAGAACAGCAGGAACGCGTGGGTAAGAATCTCATGGAGATTATGAATAAGAGTAATCAGAATTCTCTAATGCTTTATTCGCAAAAGCCAGATTACATCTTTGATCTGACTTATGCCTGTCATGAGGCTACTGAACAGTATGTACAGTTTCAGAAGAACGTACTTCCTTTCAGGAGCTTTGTGGCACGAACGAATACGGAGATTGCACGATACGATAGTTTAATATCCAATCTTAACCAGATGGTTGTCATTAATCTGTCAGAACGAGCCAAGATAGATCGTAATGTGTGCCTGACACTTGCTGTGAACATACGTCGCACTTTAGTAGCCAATAACGATCAACTGAATGAGTATATACATTATTATAAGCTAACTGAACAGCATCTTAGTTATCTGAATGATTATGCTAACAAGCGTTATAGAGACATACAGACGAGTATTTTCAAGAATGGGGGTGATAACTATTTTACCATACTCTCACGTTTGGGAACGCAAATTCAGGAAATGTGCAATAGTATGGCAGGGAAATATCTTGTCAAGACTAAAGTAAGGTCGCAGTGGGATATATCCGTTATCTTCCGTCTTTTCTTCTATATTCTTATTTATTGCCTGATTGCAGTTGCCGTAAGTTGGGGAGTTATCAGATATCTGATGCCGAAACGACTGCAGACGGAGGCTTTTATAGCGAAGAGAACCTGTATTATTTTGGCCGAATCGGTGATAACACTGGCCGTTTTGTTGTGGGTCATACGGCTGTTGTTTCCCCATCAGAACTTCATTATTATGGCAAGCGGGCTGCTCGTGGGATATGCTTGGCTGCTTGGTGTTGTACTTATATCGCTTTTACTACGTCTTAACGGTACACAGATCAAGAGTGGTTTTCGAATTTATTCTCCGTTGATATTCATCGGATTTATTGTGATTGTATTTCGAATAGTCTTGATCCCGAACGATTTGGTCAATCTGATTTTCCCGCCAATCTTGCTTGTCTGTATGCTATGGCAGTGGAAAGTTATCTCCCGGCATTATAATAATATTCCTCGAAGTGACGTCTTCTATACTTATATATCGCTTATGGTATTCATTTCGGCTGTAGCATCTTCATGGGGTGGATACACATTATTAAGTGTACAGATGCTTATTTGGTGGATCATGCAACTTACTTGTATTCTTACGATAACCTGCTTGAGAGGATTCCTTTCAGGTTTCCGAGAGAAGAAGGATTATGACAATAAGCCCATTACAGATAAGTGGATATTTAATCTTGTTTACGAGGTAGTACTTCCTATTATGGGGGTATTCTCCGTTATCATTTCTATTTATTGGGCAACAGATGTGTTCAATCTCAGTGATACATCGTGGATGATATTCACCAACAAATATGTTGATACTAAGAATTTCAGTATCAGTATTTTCTCTATATCGCAAGTTGTCATACTTTATTTTGTATTCCGATATATTAATCGTACGGCACGCGCTTTTCTAAAGCTACATTTCGAGCAAAGCGATATGAGTACTGCAGCAAGTCGAAATGTTATGACACGTAATGTCGTTCAAGTTATAGTATGGGGTATTTGGGTACTGATAAGTTTGAGTATTTTTCATGTCAATAACTCATGGATTGGCTATATATCCGTTGGTCTGACCACGGGTCTCGGTATTGCATCCAAAGATATTCTTGAAAATATCTACTATGGGATATCATTGATGACAGGTCGTATGAAGATTGGTGATTTGATCGAATGTGATGGTACGCGCGGCAGAGTAAGTTCAATCTCATATACCAGCACGATGGTCGATACGGTCGATGGCTCAGTAATTGCCTTTCAAAACAGTCAACTCTTCAGTAAAAATTATAAAAATCTTACACGTAACCATGGTTACGAGTTAGATGTGTTAGAGGTAGGCGTGGCTTATGGTACGGATATTTCCAAGGTGAAGCAATTACTTATCGACGAGTTGATGAAACTTGACTGTGTTCATAAGAAGCGTGGCGTGAATGTGGTGTTGAAGAGTTTTGGCGATAATAGCCTGATACTTAAAATTTTAGTGTGGGTTCCTGTTATCACTCAATATGCTGATGATGGCAAAGTATTGGAATGTGTCTACCAAACGCTGAACGAACATGGTATAGAGATACCATTTCCACAGCGCGATATACATGTCATTCACGCTTCTGATGCTACTGTTTCCCCCATGGTATAGAGGCTTTTCTGCTTTAGAAAAGGCGAGAGAGGCACCGCCTTCTTTTTGAAAAGCCTGAAAGGGCTAATGTAGGTGTATGTAGAGAAATATCAAGATGGCTGTGATAACGATTATGATAACGGATTTAATTAAACAGCTTGCCACTTTCTTAACAATAAAGAAACCGGCGATGATGGCCACTATACAGAGAAGATAATAAATGAAATTCGTATTCATATTTTGGTGTTATTTAAAAAGTTTATTGAATATAGGGGGGATATGCATTGTAAATTCCATGCGTTCGTGGGTTATAGGATGATAGAAGCACAGCAAATAGGCATGCAGACATAAGCGATGCAGCGGATTATTGCCGTCTCCATATTTCGTGTCTCCGCATACAGGGTGCCCCATATCAGCCGAATGTACGCGTATTTGGTTTTTCCTACCTGTCTCGAGTTTGTATTCTACAAGTGAATACTCCGATGTCCTCTTTAATGTGCGGAAGTGCGTGATGGCATATTTGCCGCCGTTATCTGTGGAGCTTGAATACGAAATATACGATTTATTGTCTTTGAGCCAGTTGGCTATAGTACCATCATTCTCTTCCATTTTGCCACTTACCACGGCTATGTAACGACGGTCGTACACGATTTCATGCCAACTTTCCTCCAACAGTCGGGCCGTCGGAATATCTTTGGTATAAACCATCAAACCACTTGTGTCTCGGTCAAGGCGATGCACTACGTGTGCTGTGCAATGCTGGTGACTCTTGTTAAAATACTCATCAAGCACGCTCTTGACATTCAATGTCGAATGTCCGCCCGCCATAGAAAGAATACCGATGCTTTTCTCAATTACCACTAAAAAGCGGTCTTCGTAAACAATTCTTACATATTTACTTTGAAAAATATCGTTCCTTTTAGATTTACTGATAGACACTTTCATGCCCGTCGTAAGGGGATAGTCGAATCGGGTAATCACTTTACCATTTACGCGGATGCCCCGTCCTTTCAGTGTAGCCTTCACTTTCGACCGGCTTTCGCCTTTTACATTGGCGAGCAGCCATTCAAGTAAAGGTGCTCCATGCTCTACTGTATAGTGGTTGTAGGCGTCTTGTTGCGTGCTGTTATACTCCATCTGTCTGCAAAGTTACGGAAAAAAGAAGAACAGAAGAAAGGAATGAGAGATAAAAACTTGAATTCGGCCTGAAATCTAAGCACGAAATATCGTATTATTCCAGTTTGTCTCTGATGAAGAACAAGAATAATGAATGAAGATTCTATAGGTCGTGTCGCAGAGTCGTAACTCGTCTAAAGTCATTCAAGAAAGTAAGAAAAGAGGCATCCGATCTCCGTTGCTTCCATTTTTTCATACCCTTATCCTCAGTCAGGGGGAGTGCATTTATAGAACAGAATAAAGAAACTGACGTCACTTTTGCCAAAATATGACGACACATTTGCAAAATATGACGTCACATTTGCGAGAAACTGACGTCACATCTATCCCCTCGTCTGAAAACAGAGATAGAAACCTTATAATGCGTCTTTCCTGTATGCTCAGTTCCCGACTTTCTCGAGAAGGGCCGGTGTCATTCCTTACCGTGGCTGAGCAGCATGATAGGACCGCCGAGTTCTTCGGCTAAATGCTCTGGAGATAATTCTGTGGTGGGATGATAATGCAGAGTGTGGTTTACACAGGCCACATCTTTCACGCATTGAAGTATCGTGCCGATATCATGGCTTACGATGATGATGGCACAGTTGTGGTTGAGCGTTTCGAGCATATCGTACATTTTTTCCTGAAAGCGTTGATCTATATAGGTGTTGGGCTCGTCGAGTATGAGCACTTTAGGTTGTGAGACTATCGCACGAGCGAGCAATACACGTTGTAATTGTCCGCCGCTTAATGCTTCTATGGGTCGTTTTGCCAGACTGATGAGCTCCATCCGTTCGAGTGTTTCGGTTGTCTTTTCGTGCTGGGCTTTGCTGAAAGGGCGTAATAGGGGCTTCTCGCAGCTTAGTCCGGAGAGCACCACATCGTACACGGAAATGGGGAATTTACGGTCTATATTGTTGTATTGGGGCAGATAGCCCATGGGAATTTTGCTTGTAGGATGTCCATTGTCGAAGTAAGATACGGTGCCGGCAGTAGGTTTTATGAGGCCCAGTATCACCCGCATGAGTGTGGTTTTGCCGCCGCCATTGGGGCCTATCACGCCGAGGAAGTCGTTCTCATAGATTGAGAACGTGGCATTTTCGAGCACGTTCCTACCGTCATAGCCCGCTGAAACTTGATTAAGTTGTATGAGATTGTGCATGATTTACTTCAGAGCTTGTGCTATTTTTATCATTTCTTTGTCCCAGTCGTAGCTCAAGGGATTGATTTCAACCTTTTCGGCTCCGGTACTTTTGGCTACGATATCAGTGTTACGATTGTCGAATTCACGCTGTATGAAGATAATCTTCACATGGTTCTGTCTTGCCGTACTGATAATCTGCTTCAATTGCATGGCGCTCGGCTCACGTCCATCTTCTTCAATCGTTATCTGCCGAAGACCGTATTCTCGGGCAAAATAGGTTAGGGCCGGATGATAGATAAGGAAAGCGTTACTCTTGTCTTTGGTAATTTCCTTACGTATTTGCGTGTTTATTGCTTCTATCTTACCCGTAAGTCTTTCTAAATTCTTCTTGAAGAGCAGGCTGTCTTTACTGTCTATTTCGGTCAGAGCCTTGTAGATGTTACGGGCTATACGCATGGCGTTACCGGTACTCATCCACGTATGTGGATCATGGATGTGCATCGAATCGTCTGCGAGAGCGATGCCATTCGAGGAATTTATAATGATCGTGTGGGGTGCATTGGCCTCGAGACGTTTCATCCACGTACGCTCGAAACCAATATTTCCCACTTTTATATACAGATCACTAACCGATAGGTCGATCATTTGCCGCGCTGTTGGTTCGTAAGTTTCTGGGTTTCCGCCATCCGGGACCATGGTTTTCACCGTGAATTTATCACCGGCGATCTGTTCGGTGAAGTAGCGTAGCGGCTCTATCGTGACGGTGATGATACGCCTGTTCGAGGGTGAATTGCCATTACAGGCAGTGAGTAGCAATGTTATAAGTAGCGCGAGAAAATCTATTTTCCTATTCATTTCATTTTAAAATAATAATGTTGCACTGTAAATCAACAGAACATAACGCAACACTTTGCCGATGCCGATACTTGTAAGCGATATGACTATATTAGCTCGCATGAGCCCCAATACGATTGTGATGGCACTTCCGAGTATCGGAAGAAAGGCAAAGAACCCCATCCATGCACCATGTCCTGCCATCAAGCATGTGGCCCGATCGAGGCTCTCTTTCTTTACGTGCAGATATTTCTCTATCCAATCTAATCTTCCAAGACGTCCTATACCGTAATTGAACATGGAACCGGCCACGTTGCCTACAGTCCCGTACACAATTAGGGGAACAGGTTTGAGGCCCGCTGCAAGCAGTCCGACCATTACGGCCTCGCTGCTGAAAGGGAAAAAACTGCCCGCCAAGAATGCCGAAACGAGCATTCCCCAATAGCCATAGTTGATGAGTAAGTTTATAACAGCATCCATAGATTAAATGCTGTGAGTGATAGTGCAAGCATAGTGAGCGCATAAAACGACAGGTTGGTGAGCCATGTGTGCGTGAAAGTGATATAATGTGCTGCCAACGGAGAGATACTTACGATGAGTATAGGCATGAGATATGCGAAATGGCATGGCTGTATGACTATAAAAATCAAACAGCATACCGACATTGTAATGAGTGCTTCGTAGAGCAATCGTGTACGTATCTTGTCTTTATAGATGGTACGCAGATAGTGTGTGCTACTTATCAAGGTGACCAATGTCATGAATGCGAAAACGATAATCGGGTAGACAATATCGCCTCCATGTAGCATGAAAGGTGTGTCGAAATGGGCTATTGTCGTGAAATGGGCTACTGTTTGCAACGGTTTCCCTATAGTTACATTGTAGCTTTCTATAAACCAATAGGGGGCTATCAGCCCCAGTAACGAACCGCAGAAAGTTCGTATGCCCATTGCCATAACACGGGTTGCAAGCACTATCCATAGCACGGGTACGAAAAAGAGTATCTGTATAAAAAAAACGCTCGCCAGTCCGATAGCGGCAAATGCCGTGAACACCTTTCCCGATGCACGCCGGTCTTGATAGGCGCCAAACAACGTAAGGTAACAGACGGCGATGCTTAGTTGTACGATGCTTGCAGTATAGTCACGGAAGATGAAGATACAGGCGGTACTGAGCATGAGAAATGAACAGGATACCATGCGGCTGTAGGTGCGCATGAGTGCATTTTGGTTATTCAGTTCGGTCATCAAAAAGGTAGTAAGGGCCAGCAGTGCCGTAGGCAACCACATACGATGATCCCTATAGGTGACTAAAAGCCATACCAAGGCGGCGTATGTGGCCGTCACAGGCAGTACATACCGGCTTGTCGCTATTCTGTTTTGTAACCTTTTTTTTACCATTCTACAAATCTTTTCCTATATCGTTGCGGAAGTATTTGTCCTTAAATTGTATCTTCAGAGCCCCGTTGAAACTCTTTTGCTGTGCCTCTTCCTTGGTGTTGCCGTACGATGATACGGCGATTACCCTGCCCCCGTTGGTTACGAGTTGCCTCTCTTTGAGTGCCGTGCCACTGTGGAATACGATCGATCCTTCCACCTTGTCGATGCCCGAAATGGGGTATCCTTTAACATAGTTTTCGGGGTATCCGCCGCTTACGAGCATCACGCATACCACCGAACGGGGATCTATTTCCACTTTGCACCGGTCAAGATGGCCCGTTGCAACGCCTTCTAATAGGTCTACAATATCGCTCTTCAGGCGTAGCATAACGCTTTCAGTCTCGGGATCTCCCATTCTGCAGTTGTATTCTATTACCATTGGTTCTCCTTCAACATTGATCAATCCGAAGAAGATGAAACCTTTGTAATCGATATTCTCTTGGGCCAGCCCCTCTACAGTGGGCCTGATGATGCGTTCTTCTACCTTTTTCATCCATTCGGGTGTGGCAAACGGCACCGGTGTAATGCTGCCCATGCCGCCCGTGTTGAGCCCTGTGTCGTGCTCGCCTATACGCTTATAGTCTTTTGCTTCAGGCAAAATCTTGTAATGTTTGCCATCGGTAAGCACGAAAACCGAGCATTCTATACCGCTTAGAAATTCTTCTATCACCACCGTTGTCGATGCATTGCCGAAACGTCCACCCAGCATATTTTGTAATTCCTGCTTGGCTTCTTGCAATGTAGGCACAATGAGCACACCTTTTCCGGCGCACAGACCATCGGCCTTGAGCACGTATGGCGGCCGTAGAGTGTCAAGGAAAGCCAATCCTTCGGCAATGTTAGTGCCATTAAATGTGCGGTATTTCGCCGTCGGAATGCCGTGTCGCATCATAAAACCCTTTGCAAAATCCTTACTGCCTTCTAGTGCAGCCCCCTTTTTCGAAGGCCCTATCACCGGTATATGGCTCGTTCGGATGTCGTTCTTGAACTCATCGTAAATGCCATTTACTAAGGGATCTTCCGGTCCTACTACCACCATGTCAACCTGATTGTGCAGTGCAAAATCCTTCAACCTATCGAATTCACATGTCCCGATATTCACATTCTCGCCGATTTCGGCCGTTCCGGCGTTGCCCGGCGCTATGAATAGTTTGTTTACCTGTTTGCTCTGTGCAATCTTCCATGCCAGTGCATGCTCTCTGCCTCCGCTGCCTAACAGTAATATTTTCATGCTTTCGTGAATTGAAGAGTTGTTTGTGCGCAAAGTTAATGATAAACACTGTAAAAATAGAACTATTTTACAATTATTGTATGTTTTACACCTAAAGGTAAGAGGCTGATGGCCTAAAGATGAGCAGTTTACGATATGGGTGCAATAGCCCCATGGTATAATTGCAATAGGCCTGTGGTATAATTACGATAGACCTATGGTTTATCGGGTATAGGAGATATGTTTAGTCGTATTATGTTAGCGCACTTCTCCCTTTGTCTCTTTTTCCTAAAGTGAGAAGTGCTTATGAAGAGCGACGAGAGTGTGTACCTCTATCGCCACCAGATTATTTCAGATAATCTTCAAAATACTGCGTGATGCGCTCATGCAGATGCACGCTTTGGTGCCCGCGCATATTGTGTGGTTCGCCCGGATAGAGGAAAAAGTCGGGCTGTGTGCCCGCTTTGATGCACTCGGCAAGGAAAGACAAGCAATGTTGAGGTACCACCGTCTTGTCGTTGTAGCCCTGTATAATCTGCAATTTTCCCCTAAGGTTTTTCGCTTGATGCAGCAAAGACGTCTTTTCGTAACCCTCTTTGTTGGCGGTAGGCGTGTCCATATAGCGTTCTCCATACATCACTTCGTACCATTTCCAGTCTATTACAGGACCGCCGGCCACGCCAACTTTGAACACTTCAGGGTAGTTAGTCATGAGCGAGATGGTCATGAAACCGCCGAAACTCCACCCGTGTACGCCTATTCTATCGCCATCTACGTAGGGTAGACTCTTAAGGTATTCCACACCTTTCATCTGGTCTTTCATCTCGATCTGCCCGAGTTGGCGGAACGTAGCTTGCTCGAAAGCGCGTCCTCTGTTCTCGCTACCGCGGTTATCTATAATGAATAACAGGTATCCTTTCTGCGCCATATACGTTTCCCAGCTGCGTGAAGCGTAATGCCACCGTGCATCTACATTGTGTGCATGGGGCCCTCCGTATACGTAGACCACGGTGGAATACTTCTTGTTTGCATCGAACCCCACCGGTTTTACCATGCGGTAATACAGGTCTGTGGTGCCGTCGTCGGCCTTTAATGTACCGCACGAGAACTCCGGAACGCCATATCCCAGCCACGGATCGGCCGCCTTGAAGTATAAGGTGTGCTTGGCAGTGGCGGTGTTGATGATTTCTATGTTGCGCGGAACGGCGGGTTCGCTGTAATTGTC
>CAUUQE010000040.1:0-17042 GCA_963547065.1 uncultured Prevotella sp.
ATATCAGAGTAAATAACTATATTTGCAGTTGTGCACTTTTGTTTGACAACGTACAACTTTGGCTGTTGTCTTGCTTACGATTCAATTCTTCTGCCTTGTTTTGATAGGCGATCGTATCTATTTTGTGCGGAGCCAGCAGGTCTTTGTTGATTTCCGGTTCTTTAAGGAGTTCTTTCATGACGCCCAAGAGTTTATCCGCCTGCTCTGCCGCTATGCGATAAAAGCCGAAGCGTGTGGGTTCTTTGCACTGACGAAAGAAGTTCAAAAAGAAATTGTCGAGCATGTCGCCGCCCCTGTCGATCTTCAAAAACGCCTGCTGCTGTTCCTCATTTGCCGGTACACGCTTGGGATAGCCTTGCGCATCCAGTCCTGCCACCACGCTGACCTCGCCCGTTTTCTCATCACGGACGATCAGTACGTCCTGCTGCTGTGATTTCTTTGCCATTTTATTCTTTTGTTTTGAATGTTACTATTTTGTTATTACACGTTCTATTAAAATCAATCAGGAATTTCTCCGTTAAAATTCTTTACATGGGTCTTTATAAATCGATGTACATCGGAGACTCTGTAATAAATTTTGTGTCGTAAAAGCTGATAGGAGAGCATACCGCAACTTCGGTATCGCTGCAAAGTACGCTTACTGACCTTTAATAAATTACAGAGATCCTGATTGTCCAGTAGTTGTTCTTTATCCTGTTCGCTAAAGCTCTCTTTCTTTCCTAATAGAATAAGTTCTTCCTGTTTGTTAAGACGGTCGGTAATACCGTCCATGCGCTCGTCAAAATAATTTTTTGTCAATGCTTCCATATCCTTATAATATTTAAAGAAATACATTCCGAACTATTATTTTTGTCTATAGGTATCTCCCTTTATCAGGCACTCGACTTCACTGAGAGTATAAAAACATGTCCCGCGAATAATTCTGTACCCGATTCTTCCTTCGCTGCGCAGACGCTGCAGTGTCCGACGGCTGATGTGAAGGAGTTCCATAACGTCTTTACTTCTGAGAAGTTTTTCGTGCATGATTAATTGTTGTTGTTTTTGTATCTCTTGTTCTTCTACATATGAAGCGAGCTTAGCTATACGCGATATAATATCTTGATAAGCCGCGCTTTCCATTGTTATCACGTCCATAGTTTCAGGCTTTTTATATACAGCAGTTATTCTATAAAAGTATAAAGAAATTACTTGATATGAGGATAAAGAATTCTAAAAAATCAAACATGGATATTATCCGGTACCTAGCGATAATTCTTTTCCAAAATACGGATAATATCCGATTCCCTGTAAAGGACTTTACCGCCTAACCGTATGAAAGGAAGTTCTCCCTTACTGCGGTATTCCTGCAGCGCGCGCCTGCTTATGCGCAGTATTCGGGAAAGTTCCTTATCGGTATAGAATCGTTCTGTTTCCAATGCGAAACGGTATTTCTTCGTAAAGCGTGAAAAGCTTTTATGACTGTTCCTTAAAGCGGCAAGAAGACCTGCCAGCGGGTCGTCTGTTTGATAAAATATTTTGTCGGGAATCATTTGATGTGGATTTAGCGGTGATTTGTATCGATGAATTACATTCTATCAACATCATTCTTATTATCATAATGCCGATTCTCATTATGATATTGAATTTCATTTCCGGATGCCGATAAAAACCGGTGGATGTCCTTTCGTTTGTAGTAGAACTTACGGCTTATACAGACAAAAGGGATTTTCCCTGTGTCGCGGTAATGCTGCAAGGTTCGGGGACAAATATGCAGCAGCCTGCAAACATATTCGTTGTCTATCCACCCGGATAAAGACCGATTTTCATGCAGCCGGCAAAAGCGGTCGATTTTTGCTGTCAGGATGTCTACCTGTTGTGAGAGTTCCTCGAAGGCTTTTCTCTCGATTATTACTGTTTCCATTTTTTTCTTATTTCTATTTTCTTTCTATTTGTTTTTTTGTTCGCCGCAAAGGTAAAACGTCCTTTCCGTTATCCGCGCATTTTTCATTCGGGTGGCAGCTTGTGGCGTCATGAAAGAGACAAAAGAGACACGAAAAACAGCATCCATACACAAAAAGCAGATAATTTCACGATTGAAATTACCTGCTAAAAAAACTTATATTTTAATCTGACAAAAATATGCTTTGGATAGATTTTCTTAACTTTCCATCCTTGCTGTGGTTTGTACAAAGACAGTTATGACGCCATGACTGTTAAAAGCAAGCTTTTTTGTCAGCCACTTTCTAAGCAACCTTGCCCGCGGTGTATCGATGTGAAATGCGATGGCAATGATCGCTTCGAGATGATAGACTTCAACTTCATAACCACCATCGAGCTGTTCGTATCTGCTTGTTTCGTATTCCCGGATAACTCCGCTTTTTCGTAATCTTACAAAGACATTCCTGATAACGGGCTCGATGGTGTAAAACAGTTCGGTGAGTTCATACATCGTCATCCGCACGTTTTCTCCTGTGATATGGAAACTTCCTCCGGTAAAAATGATCTTATCTCTTTTCATCATCATACTCCTTTCCTTATCTTAAATGGTTTGACAAATGTAATGCTCGAAAGAAGCAATCCGCTTGGAGAGTTTATCCATATCGCGACAGATCTTTTCGCCCGTTATCTTGGCATAAATCTGCGTGGTGCGGATACTTCTGTGTCCGAGCATCTTTGAGAGGGTTTCGATGGGAACATCGTTCGACAGGCAGATGGTCGTGGCATAAGTGTGGCGGCTCATGTGCCATGTAACGTCTTTGTTGATGCCGCATGCCTTGGCGACAACCTTAATTCCGTTTTTACAGTTGGCATAACAGGGGACGGGGAGAACGCGATTGTCCGATGCCATGCCCTTGTACTTTTCGATGATGTGTCTGGCGGTGTCCAACAGGGGAATATCGCATTCCACTAGTGTTTTCCGGCGCTTGGTGACAATCCGAAGGATACCGTCGGAAATCGACTCGATGTTCGAGGTCGTCAGGTGCTTCATATCCGTATAGGATAATCCTGTGAAACAGCAGAACAGGAACAAATCGCGGACAAGCTCGTATTTCTTTTTGAAGGCGCCGTTGATGAGCAATGTGAGTTCCTCGTCTGTCAGAAAGCCTCTGTGGGTATCTTCCTTCTTTATCTTATAGGCAAAGAACGGGTCGCGGGAGAGCCAGCCGTTGTTGATGGCCATATGGATAATACTCTTTAAGGGCATCATATACGTCCAGATCGTATTGGTACGGTTGCCTTTCTCAACTCTGAGAAAGATCTCGAAGTCGGTAATGAAAGCAGGTGTGAGTTCTTTCAGGGCGATGTCCTGCACCTTGTAACGTTGCAGGATAAACTCTGTTAAATGATTATACACCGTGTTGTATTTGGCGTAGCTTCGCTCGCTCTTGGTCGTGCCGATTTGCCGTTCGTAATCGTCTTTGTACCTGCGGAAGACGGCAAGCAGCGTTTTATGATTCATGCCGATTCCCAAATAAGCATTACGAACCTTTTCCGCACTCACATAACCGTCTTTCTCCAACAGTTCCTGATACGCCTTATCGATGCCAACGCGAATCCGTTCCAAACGATTGTTGGTTTCCTGTGCGACAGTACTGCGACCGCTCATACGTCCGAGCTTCACGCTCCACAGCCGTTTGTCCACTTCGACCTTGCAGCTGAACTGCACCTGTTTGCCGTTCACGGTGATACGGCACATGACGGGTACAAGCCCGTTTTTTCTTTTGGCGTTCCGTTTGATGTAAAACAGAACCTTGAATGTACATCTCATTGCTCTACATTTTTATGGGTTACAAAATTATTATTTGCAGAGCTGTTTTGAGTAATGCAGAATGCGGCAGGACGCGGTAAACGAATCATGGCGGAAAGTTTTTTCGGACAGAAAAGACCGTTTTCTATTCTCTCATTCCGTTTTTTACTGCTTGAACACCTATAAACAGGTATTCGGAAAGAATGAAAAAACTCGAAACAGGGTTACGATTTGGTAACGCAACTCGCTCCTAAATTGGCTTTTCTTTGGCTTCGCATGGCATTCATACAACTTAACGGAAACTCTCTTAATACCTTTATTTACAATGTTTATTCACTATATTGCTGCATTTCTCAACTTTTATATATATCTTTGCATAAGATAGGCTACACCTCGGTAGATCGAAACAAGTTTCTTTATGCTCGGTTTGCACTATCTTTGCAACAATCAAAAAACACAAAAACATGAATTACAGGCAGATTGTTCTATGCTTATCTTTTCCGTTTGCAGCTCTTCAAGGCTACTCACAGCCGGCCGAGAGACAACAGATTGAAAACGAATACGCCAAGCACGAGGTGATGATACCCATGCGCGATGGAGTGAAGTTGCATACAACTGTTTACGAACCACGCGGTAAACAGCAGCGCCATCCCATACTTATGTTTCGCACACCCTATGGCAGCGGGCCTTACGGAAAATCATTTACCAACGCTCTTCGGAGTGAATTGCAGCATTATACGGCAAAGCAATACATCATTGTTTACCAAGATGTGCGCGGCAGATATATGAGCGAGGGCGAATATGAGAACATGCGACCGGTAACGCTCACGCGGGGCGAGAAAGCCAACGATGTGACTGATGCCTACGACACTGCCGAGTGGATCGTTAAACATACGAACAATAACGGCCGTATAGGCATTACAGGTAATTCATATCTGGGTTATTATGCTCTCACGGCAGCACTGTGCAAGCACCCTGCCATTAAGGCCGTATGTCCACAGGCTCCCATTGCAGATTGGTTCATGGGCGATGATGTCCATCATAACGGTGCACTGATGCTCACCGATTCATTCCATTTTCTGTGGGACTTCGGGAGGTATCGCGGTTTTCCGTCACCCGTTGTACCACCCTCGAAACCCTATTATTTTACAGATGAGTATTCGTTTTTTCTCCGTATGGGCACCATCAGCGACCTTTCTAAACTGCAAAGAGACTCTCTGCCTTTTTGGAATACCATGTGCAAACACTCCAATTACGATGAATGGTGGCAGCAGAGAAGCCCGCTAAAACAATACAAAAAGATCGACATACCGGTAATGCTGGTGGGCGGCTTGTTCGATGCAGAAGATGCATACGGCACATGGAACTCCTACAGAGCATTGGCCGAACGCCCAAAGGCTGCCCCCCTATATCTGCTCATGGGGCCATGGAGCCACGGTGGATGGCTCGGCGGAAAGGGTAACCGGTTAGGAGAAATATCGTTCGGAGATGAAGACATGAACGATAGGTTCCGCAATTTGCAGCAACATTTCTTCGATTATTATCTTAATCGCGAAAGTGTAATGGACTTACCGCCCGTAACTGTGTTCTTTACCGGTGAGAACCGTTGGCGCACTTTTGCTAAATGGCCGGCCGAAACAGTAGAAGTAACGCCGATATATCTGCATGCTGGCGGTATTCTCGGTTTCGATAAACCCTCTGAAGAGACGTCTTATTCGCAATACATATCCGATCCAGCGCATCCGGTTCCTTATACCAATACTGTCGGCAGGCATCGCAATGCTGCCTACATGGTCGAAGATCAGCGCTTTGCCACGCGCAGAAATGATGTTATCACTTTTATTACACCACCGTTGAAGCATGACCTGACACTGTGTGGCACCATGGGTGTAGACCTTAGTACAAGTATCTCTACCACCGATGCCGACTATGTAGTGAAACTCATCGATGTATTTCCTGACGACGTAGACAACGAACAAGCCGGTTACGAGATGTTGGTTCGCGGCGATATCATGCGCGGACGTTACCGCAACAGCTTCGGTAACCCCGAGGCATTCGTACCCGATAGAATAGATAAGGTGGTTTTCTCATTGGCCGACGTGGCCCATACGTTTTTGAAAGAACATCGTATTATGGTGCAAATACAAAGTTCATGGTTCCCGTTGGCAGACCGTAATCCACAGCAATTCATAAATATTTATCAATGTAAAAAGAGTGATTTCATCAAGTCTTCAGTGAGAATCTACCACGAACGCGCCCATGTTTCCAAACTCATGCTACCTGTGCTGCACTGATAGGACTATGACATAAGAACTGGACATGTTTCTATTTTTATCGACATGTAGTTAAATTACATTAAAAATAGGAGCGGTTTATAATCAAAATATAATTTTTATATAAAAGAGGTGTTAGCTGTATATCAGCACCACGACAATAAAACTAAACTAAAATATTTGAACTCATGATTTAATAAACATTTATTTCCATGAAGGCAGCTGTATAGTCTATGGGCTGCCTGATACAATAGTGGTATCTTCGGTTCCATGATTTTATCTTTAAGTAATTATCATTTAAAACATTTACAGCATGAAAAAACATTTGAAAGGTAATAGGCTGATTACCGATTATTTACCCAAACAAAGTTTGGTAACCATAAGTCTTATAGGCTTATCGGTATTATTTGGTGCCGCTTCATCGATGGCTTCGGGCACGAATAATGATGCTCTTCTTGCTAAGAAAGCAACGTCTACGGCATCTATTTCGACCCAACAGCAGCAGAAAAAGATTGTCGGTGGAACAGTGGTTGACAGTAATGGCGAACCTCTTGTAGGGGTAAGCGTACAGGAGAAAAATACTTCGAACGGAACAATGACGGATATTAACGGACATTTTTCGCTTTCGTTAACGAAATCCGACGCACAGGTCGTAGTTTCTTATGTTGGCTTTTCAACGCAGACACTTACTGCATCGGACAATATGAATATAGTTCTGAAAGAAGATAACCAACAACTCGATGAAGTCGTAGTAGTAGGTTACGGCACTCAAAAGAAGGCAAATCTGACCGGTTCCGTGGCATCTGTGAACTTTCAGAAAGAAGCCTCGTCGCGTCCTATTACTACTGCAACGCAGGCACTTGCAGGCATGGCCGCCGGTGTTCAGGTACTCCAAAGCTCCGGAAGACCTAATGCAGAGGGCTTCGGCATACAAATTCGCGGTACTGGGACGTTCAACAACAGCAATCCACTGGTATTGGTAGACGGCATGGAAATGAATCTTGCCGATGTTAATCCCAATGATATCGAGAACATTTCTATATTGAAAGATGCGGCATCGTGTGCCATTTACGGTAATAGAGGTGCCAATGGTGTGATACTTATTACCACGAAAATGGGACAAGCTGGCACGGTTCGTGTTACTTATTCGGGTAAGTTGTCGATCAATGCACCGTCTAAAATCGTAAGATTTGTATCGAATTATGCGGATTACATGGGCTTTGTAAATGAAGCAGACGACAATGTAGGCGCAGGGCACACCTATTCTGATGCCACTATCAAGAAGTGGCGTGATGCCGAGGCCAACCCTAATGGCATTTCAGAGAGCGGATATCCCAACTATGTGGCCTATCCGAATACCGACTGGTTCGATGAAATATATCGTACAAAAGTAATGCAGGAGCACTCTCTTTCTGTGCTCGGTAATGAGAAGCATACCAAA
This sequence comes from uncultured Prevotella sp., assembly GCA_963547065.1. Classification (GTDB taxonomy): domain Bacteria; phylum Bacteroidota; class Bacteroidia; order Bacteroidales; family Bacteroidaceae; genus Prevotella. The sequence continues at coordinate 7,442 of CAUUQE010000040.1, forward strand.
TATAACATCGGACTTACCTATCTTGATAACCCTGGAATGATAGTTCGTTCGGGCGTAAAGAAGTATTTTATGAACCTGAACATAACTTCTGACGTTACTGATTGGTTGCAAATCGGCGCTCATGCGTGGGGATATCACGATGATCAGGACCGTAATGATGTGGCAAACCTTACGGCATGGTCTTTCTTGAAGACCGTTCCGGGCATCTATCCTTATTATGATGGCCATTACGGAGGTATCGAAAATTCTGAAGAAGACGGTGCCGCAGGTAATCCATTGCTTAACTTGAATGGCAATGGAGACTCCTACTACAAACACAATCGCATTTATGCAACCACGCATGCACAGATAAAATTCCTGAATGACTTTACGTTTAAGACTGTCTTCGGCTATGATTATTTCCATCAACGTCATAAGTATGCCGGCACTCAGAACGAGCTTTATAGTTTCAGTCGCAAACAGGTAGTAGCTCCGGCCACATCGCTTGATCAGATTTATGCATATATGTATACAAACCAGAACTACAACTGGAAATGGACGAACACGCTGAATTGGGGGCATACTTTTAATAAAGTGCACGATGTAAACGTACTGTTAGGCTTTGAAGAAGGCAGATATTATAACGGTTATTTGGATACAAGCAAGTATGGAATACTCGATCCTTCGATTACAGATATGAGCACTATAACAAATATGAATACCATCACAGGCAGCGATAACCAAAACAAATATCGCTCATGGTTTGGGCGTATGAACTACGCTTATGCCACTAAATACCTGTTTGAAGCAGACTTTCGTGAGGATGGATCGTCTAAATTCGCCCCCGGAAAACGCTGGGGATTCTTCCCATCTGTATCTGCCGGTTGGCGTATATCCGAGGAAAGTTTCGCCAAGGAGTCCTTCCTAAAAGAATTTAACAACTTAAAATTCCGAGTCTCTTATGGTAAGTTAGGTAATTCTTCGGTTGATGATTATGCCTTTCAATCTTGGTATGAAACCGGTTATACGGTTATGGGTGGTAAGAAATCCCCAAGTTTTTATCTGAGACAGCTACCTAATATCGATATTACATGGGAAGAGACAAAAACCTTAGATTTGGGACTTGACTTCGCTTTATTGGATAACCGTTTGAGCGGGGCAATAGATTATTACAGCAAATACACATCGGGTATTCTTTACAGTCCGTCGATCGGTTTGATTTATGGCGATAAGAGATCGCCATTACAAAACCTTGCCGAGGTAAGCAACAGAGGAATGGAACTTACATTGAGATGGGAAGATCATATCGGAGATGTAACTTATGGTGTAGCTGTTAATGGCACATGGAACAAGAATAGAGTAAAGAAATACAAAGGTTCTTGGGTACATGGTTGGGGTGCAGACCCTAATAATCCCGGTTCCAACGTATATTATTCAAACCTTGGAGAGGTCTCTTCGGGAGACGATGAACGCATATTGGAAGGACATATGATGAATGAGTTCTATCTTTACCAAACCTATTCGGGGGATGGATCACATTTCAATGCCGACGGTTCCGTAAATATAAACGGAGGACCGAGCGACGGTATGATCAGAACAGAGGAGGATATGAAGTGGCTGCAAGCAATGATAGCAGCGGGACATGAATTCCTTCCGAGGCGTACAGTCGCAAAGAACGGCATTTGGTATGGCGATTATATTTTTGCAGACATTGACGGCGACGGCGTTTATGGCGGTAGCAATGACCGCAGTTTCTGCAACGTATCGAGAGAACCTAAGTTTAATTTCGGTATTCAGGCACACGCAGAGTGGAAAGGTATCGACCTTTCAATGAACTGGGGTGGCGCCACCGGCTTCAAAACTTATTGGAGGGAAATCGGACAGAATGCATCAGATGTAGTCTATGGTCTCGCTCTTCCCAAAGATGTTGCCTACGATCATTACTTCTATGATCCCAATAATCCGGACGATCCCCGTACAAATATCGGATCTGCCAATCCACGTCTTGTTATGACAAACCCGGGACAAAGCGACGGTTTGCACAGTACCTTGCGACTTTATAACTGTGACTTTCTGAAGTTGCGCAACCTGACTTTAGGCTATACTTTCCCAAAGTCTATCTGCAAAACTATCTATGCACAGAACTTACGTGTATACTTCTCCGGCGAAAACCTGCTGACAATAACCTCTTTCCCCGGTCTTGATCCGGAGATGCGTGCAGGACAAGGCTATACTACAATGCGCCAATTTTCGTTCGGTTTAAATGTTACATTTTAATTAAATGATGGAGATTTATTCGTATGAAAAAGAATATAATGAATATACTATCAGTAGGTATCATCCTTGTAAGTAGTATCTTATTCAGCAGTTGTGATCCTAATTTTTTAGACACCAAGCCGACTAACCGTGTAAGCACAGGCGAAGCTTTTACTTCGGCAAATAAGGCAAATGCTGTAGTTAATGGAGTTTACGAACGTTTTTATTATGAATTCATCGGTAGCGAGGCCAGAGCATGGGACCAATTTACCGAAATTATGGACTTAGATGTGAACTGGGTGAGCGGCAATGCGCCATTGCTTTTAGGATCGGCAACTGCTTCTTCCGGTCAATTCTCATATTGGTGGAAGGCTTTTTATGAAGAGGTATACCGTACAAGCAACGTGATTAAGAATATCGATCAGGTTCCCGACATGAGCGATAACATAAAAGCACGAGACAAAGCCGAGTGCCATTTCCTTCGTGCATGGGCATACTATCGTGCTAATTGCTTATATAGAGGCGTACCTATTTACACTGAACCAGTGGAATATGGTAAGGCCACCAAGGCTCGTTCTACGGAAGAAGAAGTTTGGCAGCAGGTTATAGACGACTGTACTGCAGCAATCAACGAGCCTAATTTGCCCGATAAATATGCTGTAAGCAACTCCGATTACGGACGGGTGACCAAGGCTGCGGCTTATTACCTGCGTGGTCAGGTGTATCTTTGGCAGAAAGAATGGGCGAAAGCAGTAGCAGATTTCAAGATAATCACTACAATGGGTTATAGTCTCTTTGGCGATTATAAGGCAATGTTCAAGGCTGCAAATGAGAAGAACGATGAATATATATTCCAATACCAGTATACAGACGACGACGGACTCGGCAATTATTTCTCTCAATGTTATGGCAATCGCGTAACTGTGAATAATGCTTGGAACAACTATCTTCCTAATCCAATGTTCATAGACAGTTATGAATGGGCAGACGGAAAGCCTTTCAATATCGACGAAGTGATACCGGGATACTCGAATATGACACCGAAAGCCCGTTCCGTATATTATTTGCGTGACGGTTTAAATCCTAATGCAAGCGGCACACAGCTCGATGCTGAAAATAAAGCTGGCTATAACCAAATGGTTACTTACGGCGCTGATATGACGAAATATTTAGAGAACGGAAACGAAACGCGTATCAAGAAAGTCTACGAGGGGCGCGATCCTCGCCTGCTGATGAATATTATTACTCCTTATTCGGAGTATAAAGGAGGCTGCACACCCGACTGTTTTACCTATACACTCCGCTGGCCTTATTTCGGTGCAGATGCTGCATTCCCCTACGATCTGCGCACTGATACGAACGATCGTTACTATTATTTGTGGCGTAAGTTTGTGATTGAAGGGCGCGAGAGTCGTACTATATGGGACAGTGACATAGACATTCCTATCTTTCGTTATGCCGGAGCATTGCTCAGTTTAGCAGAAGCATTGAACGAAGAAGGAAATACCAACGAAGCTATTCAGTATGTAAATCAAGTACGTGCACGCATTCCGGGACTCGCATTGCTTAACAGTAATTCGTGGACAACCGTCACTGGACAGGATAATATGCGCGAACGAATTCGCAAAGAGATGCTGTGGGAGCTCGCCGGAGAGAACCAAATGTACTGGAAGGAGTTACGTTGGGGCACGTGGGCCGATAAGAAATTCGGCACTAATCGATTGACCGAAAGCGATCATACGAAGTATAATGGAGCTAATGGCATGACCGAAATCTGGGGTACCAAGCGCTACACGTTGAATTACAACGGAGACTATGAGTTCAAATGGGCCATACCTATGTCTGAAATAGAGCGCAATCCAAACCTCAAACAGAACGATGGATGGAAGTAAGGAGATAGATTAATCTTATAAGGCATATCTTGCTAAAGCAGTGGGATATGCCTTTTTTAACGCCAGACTCTCATTTTTCGTCAGCAATTTATACGGCATTGCCGACACAGGTAGATGTGCTCACCCACAAAGACCGTGCCTTTGCGAAGATATCCGGCAATGTTTTTAAGCTTTATCGAGCCGCTGTTTGATGGTTTCCATCTTACGGCGTCGGTCTAAAGAGTATTCTTTTCCGTTTTTATCTATAAAGTCGAATAGCGCGTAAGACTTCTCCAAAAGGAAATCGGAGAAAGGTTTCGACTCGGTATCTGCTTCAACATTGAAGAGTTCGGCCAGTATCTGCATCTTATAAAAGCGGTGTTCTTCGTCTTCGCCCTGCAGGGCTGTCATCACTTCATCAATGGTCGCGTTGTGATAGAGCGTATAGGGACCTACAAATTGTTCATAAAGTTTCTTTATTTCCTCGCGCCTGTCGGTCACTTCTTTCTTATCGAGAAGACGGTTGAGTGCTGCTATAAATTCGCGTATCAAGCGCATGATATAGTCGCGTTGAAGCATTTTTATATCGGTTTTTTATTGTTCTGTACGAATTGAATATTTTGTGTTGCAAAGATAGAAAGAAATTTTAAATTAATAAACTGTTGCATATAATAATAAATAAAGTAGAAATTAAAACTATATTTTGCACAGGCAACCGTTCTGTTCGGCAATGATAAAAGAAGAAAAAAGATACTTTAATCAAGACAAACGGATAACCTGAACTATTTTTCGTATCTTTGCAGGCATGGAAACGATTGTGCTTCATGAGCTTACCATAGGTTACCGTAAAGGGAAGCATGCTCTTTCGGTCGTTGCATCAGGTATTTCCGCTGCCATAACAGCAGGCAAACTCACATGCCTTTTAGGTGCTAACGGTGTGGGAAAATCTACGCTTTTGCGCACTCTTGCGGGCTTCCAGCCCAAACTGTCGGGCGATATATTGCTGCAAGGCCGACGGATCGACGAGTTTAACCAAAAAGAACTGTCGCGCTTCATCAGTGTGGTACTGACAGAAAGACCCGACGTTATCAATATGACAGCGGCTGAAGTGGTAGGCTTGGGACGCTCTCCGTACACAGGATTTTGGGGTACTTTAAACGATGAAGACAAGAAAATCGTGGCCGATTCCATGCGTATGGCAGGTATAGATGGCATGGCCGACCGTATGATACAGACATTAAGTGACGGCGAGAGACAAAAGGTAATGATCGCAAAGGCATTGGCTCAGCAAACTCCCATCATCCTTCTTGACGAACCTACGGCCTATCTGGACTTCCCAAGTAAAGTAGAGATGATGCAAATACTAAAGAATTTGGCCCGAGAGATGCAGAAAACAGTCTTTCTGTCTACCCACGATTTAGAGATTGCCTTGCAAGTGGCAGACGAATTATGGCTGCTGGATATCGGCGGTAAACTGCACGTCGGTTCGCCCGAGAAGTTGGCCGCAGAAGGCATACTCACCCGCTTCGTAGAACGCAACGACATTAAGTTTGATGCCGAAAACATGCGGGTAAAAATTGTTTAGTTACTACCTTGAACTTGAATTAACGAGAATTATTGCACTTACAGATATGGAATTCAACTGACACATGCAATCTTCTTTATAACAAAATTATTATAATATTTTATTTGCCCGCAACACACGACGCACGTCTTCGATGCCTTTATCGAACGGACCGCTATGCTCTAACTTCAACGTACACATAGCAGCGGCAAATTTACCCGCCTCTTCATAACCCATACCTTGCGAACGACAGTACAGATAACCTGCAGAATAAGTATCTCCACACCCCGTGGCGTCTACCATATCGGTAGGCTCATAGGCCGGTATCTCATAGAACTTGCCCTCGGCATATATTAATGAGCCATAGCTACCCAGCGTGATAAGCGATTCTTTTACGCCCCATTCGGCCAACTTCAGAGCCGCTGTGCGCGGATTGGTAAGTCCGGTTATCACCTCCATTTCGTGTTCGTTCACTTTCAACACATGGGTACAAGCCAGAATCTCTGCCTTTCCTTGCCAATCTACAGGATACACTCGCTGGCTTTCCACTCTGCGCAGAAAGCCCTGCGCATCGATGGATATGCGGCCTTTGGTAGACAAATATCTGATGACTTTGGACGAAAAATCATCGTTGAGCAACGAACCTATGTGGAACACTTCGGCTTCTGCACCGGCCAGTTCGTCGATGGTAAACGGATCGGCCTTGGCAAGTACGCGCTGCGTGCGGTCATTCTGATTTTCGCCGTACTTATTTTCGAAGAACACGGTGTGCTCGCTCGGATAAACTTCTACGTCTATTCCGGCCCGCCGCATGTCATCTACGACTTTGATATCTTCATCGCCTATCTTCGTTATAAGTCTGAACGGCACTTTATGGGGCAGCTGATTGAAGCCATAACTGAAGTAAAACGACGTGCCGCCCGCCATATATACGGTGTGTTTAGGGGTAATAATCTTGTCTTTGGTAATATGTCCGACACAGCAAATAGCTCTCATAATAAGTAATTTTCTGCAAATATAAAGAATTAAAACGAGGATTTCGGCAAGAACACGGATTATTTGTTTCACTGGCAATGAGGACATCCGTAAACATAATGCTTTGCAGACAATCTGCATAGATGGTATATCTAACAAAGACAGATGTAGCATCTAAGAGCTTTAGATGATAGGTCTAACGACCTTAGATTGCATATCTGCGGAGGATGTATGATAGAAGCATACTCTTCATCTGTACTCTTCAGTACTCACGCCGGTAATCTTTTTAAACATTTCTTGGAAACACTGCGTGCTGTAGAAACCCAATGCAGCAGCTACAGAGGCATCGGTCTGGCGGTGCGCAATAATCATCTGTTTAGCGATGACGATGCGCCTGAACTGAACGAACCTGTCGAAATCTTTGCCTGTGAGCTTTCTCAGCATATCGTTGAAATAGGGTTCAGACATACCGGCCCATGCTGCATACGCCGCTATATGGGGCAATCCTCTGCTACGAACGCTACCTGCAAGCAGCTCGTCGTCCACTCTACGGCCGATAGACTCTACCTTTTCCGCATATACATCGTGTCGGGTGATGAATTGCCTGTGGTAATAACGGCAGCAATAGTTGAGCAACATCTCTATCTTATTTACTATCAAGCGGGCACTATATTTATCGATACCCCATTCGAGTTCATGCTCTATGTCGGCAAAACATTGCTCTAAGGTCTTTCGTTCCGCCAATGAAAGATGTAAAGCTTCCGTCTTTTGATAGTTCAGAAAGTGATAATCAGCCAAACAAGTATCGAGGGCGGTGCCGCACAACAGATCGGGATGAAACATCAGGAGCAGCCCCTGTCGATTTCGTTTGCACCCACAAGTAATATCGATCGTATTTCTCGGCGCTCTGAAGAATACGGTAGAATCTGAGAAGTCGCATTCCATACCGCCGTTCCACGCCTCGTTTGCAAGGCCTTTCCGCATGATAACGGCATAGCAGTCTACCCTTATTGTGTCTTTACTACACGGGCATGCAAGGTTTATCACGCTCACCAAGGGATGACGTGTCTTCTCATCGAAGAGCTTGTTGCAACTGCATACGGTATCCATAACTATTATCTTTTTCTATATTCCGTAGGAGTTAAGCCCGTGCTACGCTTAAAGTATCGGTTGAAGTGCTGCGAGTATTGAAAGCCCAAACCATAGGCTATTTCGTTTACAGACTTCTCCGTGCCCAGCAATTCTTCCTTGGCAAGGTCCATAATCTTGTTCTGTATGTGCTCTTGAGGCGTGATGCCGGTTCCTTTTTTGATAAGATCACCGAAGTAATTCGGCGAAAGAAAGCACTCGGAAGCAAAATATTTCACCGACGGAAGGCCCTCCTGTATGGGACGTCTGCCGTCGAAATACTCGTCGAGCAGGTTTTCAAACTTCTCTAAAATATCCTTATTAACGGCTTTGCGCGTAATAAATTGACGCTCATAGAACCGCATACAATAGTCTAAAAGCAGCTCAATGTTACGACAGATCAGCTTTTTGGTATGGCTGTCTATAGGGCGTTCCAACTCTTGTTCTATCTTCTGCAGGCAATCGCAGAATATTTTTTTCTCGTCGTCGCTTAGGTGTAACGCCTCTCTTGATGAGTAAGAAAAGAACGAGTAGTTCTTTATATCGTGGCCAAGCGATGTGCCTCGTATCAAATCAGGGTGGAAGAGAATGCCCAAGGCATTAGGTTTAATATCGGCGAAATGCTTCACATGAACCACTTGCCCGGGAGCGAACGACGTTACAGTGCCCTCCTGATAGTCGTAGGGCTCGCGCCCGTAAGTGATGTCTCCGCAAACAGTCTGCTTTAGAAACAGCGCATACACGTTGTAATGATAGGTTACTTCGGCGGGAAAGTTCTGTGCCGTGAGTTTCGAGAGGTCTATAATCGTCACCAAGGGATGGCGTGTTTCGAAACCGAACGTTCGGTTATAGCTGTCGATAGAGTCAATGTTAAAAATATTTTCTGCCATAATAATGGTTTTATCGGGTACAAAATTAGGAACAAAACCGTAGTTCTCAATAAAACAAATTACGGATTTAGATATCTTTATTACATAATTATCTGCGGCAGAAAGGCCAGCATGTATTACAAAACCACGGCAAGAAACTTCTCCAAAGGTATGCCTCGGTTCTTGTCTTTGTTGTCTTTGTTAAGGTCTATCAGCCTGTATACCGCATCCATGGCCTTGCGTGTGCTCGCCTTGAGCGACTGTTCTTGAAGCAAATACCCTATGAGTACCGCCGAAAAAATGTCGCCCGTGCCCGGGAAGTGTACCGGTATTTCGGTGTAAGGCAGGCAGAAGTATTCCTGCGTGTCGTGGTTGTAGCCCATGACGGAGGGCTGACCATCGATGGTAATCGACGTGATAAGCACCGACTTGGGGCATATCTTGCGCAGCTTGTCTATAAACGCATGGGCCTCATCAGCCGTTACTCCCTGCGGTAGATAGGCGGTGCCGGTGAGATAGCAGGCCTCGGTATAGTTGGGATAGATAAGATGCGCCACCGATATCATCTTGCGCATGTTGTCGATGGTGGCGGGTGTGATACCGTTATACAGCTTGCCCTCGTCGCCCATAATGGGATCTACGAAGATTGTAGTGCCGTTCTGCGCCTGCTCCAAGCAGTATGCGGCGATGATACGTGCCTGTTGTTCCGTGGTTATGAAGCCCGTCGCAATGGCGTCGAAGGCGAAATGAAGCTCTTTCCACACAGGGAAAACGCCTTTAATGTATTCGGTTGTGTCGAGAATATTGAACTTTCCGTAGTCGAGTGTGTTGGAAACAAGCGCCGTAGGCAGGTTGTACGTGGGCAATCCCATATACGAGAGAATGGGCAACATGGCTGCCGTAGCCACCTTTCCGTAGCCGGCCATGTCGTTGATAAGCAATATCTGTTTCTTGTTCAT
>CAUUQE010000041.1:0-16770 GCA_963547065.1 uncultured Prevotella sp.
AAAGAAAGAAAAATGACATAACGCAAGCTAAAAAGAGAAATACACCTTATTATTATTAAAATTATTTTATTAAATTAAGTAATACTAATTGCTAGATGCTTAAAATTATCCTATCAGGAATTCTAAAAAATATTTTCTTTCTAATAATTTACCAAACTTCTTTCCTGTAGCTTCAAATATATAATACTTCAGTTCGGGATAAGATTACCATAGTGTAAGCTGTTCAGTGTTGCATATTTCATATCCCTGTAAGGCTTGCGGTTTATTGTCAAAGAAGAAAGAACAGCAACCAAATTAACAAGAAAATTATTAATCCCAAATCGGTCATTAGAGATTTCCAAAAGCAAAGCGTTACGAAAAATCTCCTCTATTCTTTGAAATGCGAATGGCTGGTTAACTATTTACGTGTATTCGGCGTTTTCTTTGACAAAATGAAATCGATTTTTTCTAATGACCGATTTGGATTTATCAAGAAGGTTTTGTTGGGAAAGTGTACAGCAATCAGCTTTGTTGACAGCACACCACTTCGTGTCTACAAGAACCAAAAGAATACATATTCACAAAGTTCTCAAGGGTATAGCCTAAAGGGGGAAATGCTCCATGGACTGGTTCTTCGGGTTCAAGTTACATCTAATTTTCAATGAGAAAAGAGCCCTTCTCAACTTTATGATAACGCAGGGAGGTGTTGATGACCGTAAACCTTTGGCATAGTTAATTTACTGGGCGCCATTACTGCATATTGCCTGTTCCCGAAGAAACCGTGTATCAATGTGCAAAGAACATTAGACACACAGCTTACATTATTCTAAATTCGTCGAACTCACGTTAAAGATAAGGAAATTGTTATCGGATCGGTGGAGTTTAAGCACCATGGCGATCACCGAAAGCAGCATCCAAAGCCAAAGGATGATACGGGGGGGGCGTGGAAAAAGGGGTTGGATAAGAATGCTTTGCCGTGCTAAATCACTGTATTGTTCATTTGTCCTAACAGTTTTATCGTATTTGCCTACAAAATTAAAGAATATTCTTTAAAAAGCCTTAGAGAATGGTTTTTATTTGTATCTTTGTACGTATGAAGACGGAGCATCGTATATCTGTTGTAATCAATACCTACAATGCCGAGGCGCATTTGGCAGAAGTAATCGAAGCGGCAAGCGGTTTTGATGAGATCGTAGTGTGTGATATGGAAAGCACGGACGGTACTGTAGAGATTGCACGGAACAAAGGTTGCCGTGTCGTTACGTTCGAAAAGCACGATTATACCATTGTGGAACCGGCACGACAGTTTGCCATCAACTGTGCTGCATACCCGTGGGTACTGGTCTTGGATGCCGATGAATTGGTGACACCTGCACTGAAAGATTATCTTTATGAGCATATTCGTCAGCCCGCTTGTGCCGAAGGAATAGCCATACCGAGGAAGAATTACTTCATGGGGCGCTTTATGCACGCCTCTTATCCAGACTACATACTGCGCTTTTTCCGCAAGGATATTACGCAATGGCCGCCCGTCATCCACACTTCGCCCATCGTTACAGGACGGGTGATACGTATTCCGAGAGCACGAAGAGACCTCGCCTTCGAGCATTTGGCCAACGATACGATAGCCATGCGTTGCCGAAAAACGAACGTTTATTCCGATAATGAGGTGGGCAGACGTATGAACAAGCGTTACGGGGCGACCGCTTTAATCGGCCGACCTCTATTTCGTTTTTTTCGTTCTTATATATTAAAAGGTGGAATAAGAGACGGTGTTCCCGGGTTAATTTATGCCACTTGGGAAGCTATTTATCAATTTACCGTTGTTGCAAAGATAATAGAAGCGCGGAAAAACGGTAAAGTTTAGCTTTTGATAATATCGGGCAATTGCTTATTTTCGAGTGAAATCTTGTAGGTGAGCTTGTGGATAAACGATTTACGGGCAGCCTCTTCTATCATTTCCGGTGAAAGAGAATGACTTTTTTTCATTCGGTTAAAAAGGATGTGGGTGTCGTCTTCTGGCACTGCAGGCATATTTCGGTATTCACAGGCTGCCTGTTTATCGCTTATGATCATGGCCTTGAACATCAGATGAAGTTGGAAGTAATGCAGTAATCGGTTCTCATTTTTCCACAAATCCGTCATAAGCGTTTTCCACTGTTGTATGAGGTAGCTTTCGGTTTTGGCACGTATAAAGCAACTTTGTATAAGGGTGTATGCAAATTCACCGTGCGAATGATACATAAAGAACTCGGCTTTTTCGATCCAATCGGGGATAGGTGCCGTAAGTAGACATGTGGCATCTATCCAATAACCGCCGTAGGTGGCAAGGAGATAAACGCGCAATAAGTCAGAAAATTGGGCATCTGCAATCTTTCCTTGTGCTCTCTTCTTAATGATAAAGTGGGGGATATCTACGTATTCGGTATAGTTTTCTTCGGTGATGACGACGATTTGTTGATGAGACAAGCGATGTTTTTCTACTGAACGTAGGCATAAATCTACAATCGGAGGTGCCGCCTGTCGCCCCTGCAACCAGCATTGCCATATATATTCCGTATGCGTATTTTGATTAACGGTTTCTTTTGTTTGTGATGCACCGGCTAAAGGTATTGCATATTTTCGTGAGAAATATGCCGTACATCGCCGGTCGTTGAGCGGATCGAGCAAATATCTTACTCGATGGCGTAGCACTTTATAAGGGATAAGAGCGGAAACTACAGTACATATAAACTTCCGAAATGCGATGAACTGCATACTATGAATGAGTGTTTAGATATTTATCAAGACCATTAGGGCACCATGATATGTGCTCTCGTTTTACACGTTCCAACTCGTCTAAGTGGCGTTGTTCGTTGCTGCGCGACGCCTCTTTGTGATACAGATGATACACATTACCTCCCATCTTCAATGCTTTTTTCTTTACGCCGGCATAGTGTAATCTGAATGCAATCTCTCCATCTTCGTGTCCCCATTGCATTAAATCTTCGTTATATCCATTGACTTTGATAAGATCATCCCGCCAGAACGCCATGTTGCAGCCACGGAGATGATCGATTTGTCGTGCATATTTTTCAGCAAGAAACCTGCGCAATAACCTCGAACGGAAACTGTTTAATATGAATGTGAGCGGCAAATTCCACACGTTGACCGTAAGGGTATGCGATGTCAATATGCGCTTTGTGAGGTGCGGAGTGAGTTTTACTCTGCTTCCGCATACGAAATAATTACGTTCGGCCAACTCTAAATGGTCGGAAACGAAATGAGGCGACAGGATTACATCACCGTCTACTTGCAGAATATAGTCGCCTGTAGCCTTGACTATGGCCTTGTTTAAGATGATTGTTTTGCGGAAACCGTCGTCTTCCTGCCATACATGTATGATGGGAATAGGACTAACTTTGCGGATACGTTCTATTGCCGTACGCGTGTCGTCAGTAGAACCATCGTCGGCTATTACTATCTCATCGGCCATTCGTGTCTGCCTTAACATACTCGATAACGATAACTCTAAGGCCTTATGCCAGTTGTATGTAGACACCAATATAGTGGTTTTCATCGTGTTCTTTTCCATTCGTAGTTTATTTGTTTATCGGCGGTACAATCCATGGGAATAGCTGATTCAATATTTTTACCGTGCGCTCAAGAATATAATCTGTCTTTTTTATGCCTAATTCTTCGCCTATGATACGCAGATATTCCTTTCGTTGTTCCCTTGTTGTATGTAGACGTTTGATCTCTTTATAGAATGCCCCTTTGGCGAGATGTACCTTATATTTGCTGATAAACGGTAGTTGCCAAAGGAAAGAAGCAATCATTATCTTTTCCTGAAGTTGCCCTTTGGTGCCGTCGCACCGTACGGTTACGCGTTCCGTATGCTGACGGAAGCTGTTCAGTTTTCGGCGTACTTCAACGATATCTCCCTGCAATGCCATTTCCAACCAGAAAAGCCAGTCGGCACAGTAGTGCATTCGGGCGAAGTCATGGCGTATCTTTTTGTATGCAGTTCGGCGGAAAAGAACCATACTTGCATTATAAACAGTGTCGTGCCACAGTAGCTTTTGCTTGATATAAGACTCTGAATTATATAAATGTATAGAGCCGTCTTCATCCCAACAATCATAGTCTTTCGATAATGTTCGGTCGTTTTCGTCTACTAATAATGAGCCGGAAAATGCGAAAGATGCCATAGGATGATTGTTTAAAGCATTGACCATTACTTCCAAGAAATTATTTTTGCAGTAATCATCGCTCTCGGCTATCCATAGATATTCGCCTCGTGCGAACGCCATACCTCGTTCCCATTGTGCAAACGGGCTGCCGCTGTTCTTATCGTTGGCCAAGTATTTGACAACAGTAGGATATTTCGAATATTGTTTTAAAAGCTCCTGACTGCCATCGGTGGAACAATCATCGAGCAGTATAATCTCTATATCCTGATAAGTTTGGGCAAGGATGCTGTCGATTCTTTTTGTAAGAAATCGGCGGTAATTATAGTTGGGTACGATAACTGAAACCTTGGGCATATTGCAATAGTTTATACGGAAGTGTAGACATTATTAAAGTGTGTAAATGCGCCAATTGTCAATGGAGCATCCTTGTCTATAATCCAATAGAGGGGTACATTATTGTAAAAGGAAGCCCAAAGCGAGAAAGTACTCTTCACACCGATGATATAATCGCACGATGCAAGTAGCTGCAAATCTTCTATTCCGCTGCCGTTAGAGAGGTAAGTTGTGGGATGAATGGCTTTGAAACCGGCGAGGTTGAGTTTTTGATCGTTGCTGCAAATGTAGATATTGATTGTTTTTTCGGTATGCAGGGCGCAAAATTGTTTGATGATTTTGTGATATACATTGTCGTCGAAGAAGTATTTTCCTCCCTGCCAATAGCGGTAATCGCCTCGACGAATGTGCAGTCCGAGACTGATGTCCGCATGTGGATGAGCCGCCATCTTTACGTTTATTTTCTCTTTGATTGCCGGTTTTATTTCGAAAAGTTGCCTGATTTCTTCGCGATATTTTTGGAATAAAGCCGGATATCTGCACCCCCAAGCACTGCAAGCTATCAGTTTCGTTTCACGTAGTTGGCGGTCTATGGCCGGCGTGTTGTCTTCTGTAATGCAATCGATCATATGAGTTGACACCAACAACTTGCCTATAAAATACGTCAATGGGTTATGATACCATTTCTTACATACGGCAAAATAGCGGAATTTATAGGAAAAACGCATCGAAATAACCTTTATTCCGTATTCCCTACCGAATGCATATAGATGAGCAAACTGTAGGATGTTGTTGCACATTTGTCCGTATCCTTTTACTAAAATCATGTGGTATGTGCTTGATTTTTTTTTCTTTTTCCGATTTCCTCAAGACTGCCTAAGTCAACTCTTCCCGTGGTTTTGTCGTAACGCATGTTATATTCTTCGTGCGTACGTTTCCATCTGTTGTGGCTCCATAGGTAAAGTGAGGGATCTCGGCGAATGGTCTTCTCGAGTTCTTTGAAATACATATCGGTGATGCCATAGTCGGGCATCGATTTCGGATTGTCTGTCAACAACCGTATTTCGCAGCGGTAATAACCACGTTTTATACGGGATACGTCGCCATAAAAAGTAACTTGATTGGCTACTTTGATCACTTTTTCGCTTCCGGTCAATACTGGTGTGTCGTGATGAAGGAAGTTGTACCAGTGATGGATATTGTTCCAGAAAGGCACTTGGTCGGATATATACCCCATGACAATGGGTTGTTTTTTCTGTTGATAGGCCACCACGCGGCGTAAGGTCTCTGCCATAGGCACGCAAAGTGCCCCTTGTCGCTCCCTTACATACTTAAACAAATTGTCGAAATGCTTATTCTCAAGTGGATGATATATCTGCATACATTGCGCTTTTTTGCCGATCCATAGGGGTAAAGAGGTGATCCATTCCCATTCGCCATAATGTCCAAGATAGATAGCACATGAAAGATCTTGCTCTACATAGCGGTCTATTTGCTCCGTTCCCGTAAAGAGGATGTGCTTTTTCAGTTGTTTGGAACTCATGGTCATTAGTTTTATCGTCTCTACAATGTAGTCACAGAACCAGTGGTAAAACCCTTTTTCTATCTTACGCAGTTCTTCTTTCGATTTTTCGGGGAGTGATTCACTGAGATTTTTCCAAATAATGCGATGCCTATAGCGCACGATGTAGCAGACTATCAAGTACAATATATCTGAAAAAACATAGAGTATTCGAAGAGGAAATAGTGATAATAGATACCAAATACCGAACAAAAGGCTGTATAATACTTTCATGCTGTTGCGGATATAAAGATGCTTTATTCCTGATGTCAGGGCATTAGTTTATCGTTGACCATACGATACATATACTGTTGAATGATGGCCTTGACCTCTTTTTCCATCTGTGCTTGCTCCTTAACCCTACCTTTTAAGTTGTGTTTCATCAGCAAATCTTTCAGTGAATAGACAGCTTTGGTCTTCTTACCATCAAATTGCAGCACGTATCCATACTTCACATACTGGTATATTCCATTAAGATAATTTACGGCATAGGTTTCTTCCATCGGTGTCGTCATGAGGTCGCAACCAAAAGAAAGGAACGGCTTCCCGTAGCCGAGAATACTGAGTACCGTCGGTAGAATATCTATTTGTTGGGCTATACCGTCGCGCATACCTGCTTTAACCTCACCGCTCGGATCGAAAATAACGATGGGTGAGCAAAATCCTCCTATGTCTGTTTGATATTGTGCATGGTCGCTAAGATTGGTATGATCGCTTGTCAACACGAATATAGTGTTCTTGAACCACGGTTGCAGCGCTGCCTTCTCGAAGAATTTGCCTATGGCCATGTCGGTATACCGTATACATTTGTGCATGATAATACCTTCTTCGGGAAATACTTTCTTATATTTATCGGGGATAATATAAGGGGTATGAGAAGAAACTGTAAATACTGCTGTCATGAACGGTTGCTTCATCTCACTCATCTTGGTGCAATAATACTGTAAGAAAGGCTCATCCCATATTCCCCAATGCCCGTCGAAGTCGTCGTCTCCACCAAATCGCGGGTCAGCGTCGTAGTCCTGTCGCCCGTAATATTGCTGAAAACCGGTCTTATTGGCAAAGGCAAGAAATCCCATACTGCCACGATTGGCTCCATGGAAGAACGCTGTGTGATAGCCTTCCTTAGCTAGTATGCCCGCCATACTGGTATATGTGTTCATCGATTGCGGCGTCAATACGAATGGTTCTACGAACATAGGTATGCCACACAGTACGGATGGCATGCCGTCTATGCTCTTCCGACCGTTGCAGTAAGAATATTTATAGGTGGCACTTTGACTGATCAGCTTGTCTACATTCGGCGTATAGCCTTTGTATTTTCCGCCTTCGAGTTCCTTATTCAGCGCTCCTATATACTCACGTCCGAAGCTCTCGACAATCAAAACCACTACGTTTTTTTTCTTAAAAGCATGTGTGGGTTTGGGATAATGTATAGGCGTAAAGATAGAAGACAACTCTTTTTTGCTCTTATAATAGTCGGGAACGGTAAACACATCCTTGCCTATAGTGCGTATAAGTGCAAAAGGTGTATTCAATACCAAGGCGCACTCTGTGGGACGGTTTGCATATTGATTGGCATTACTGATGGTAATCGGACGTATTCCCGTACCGAGGCCACCACGACAAGCACCTACTCCGAGGGGAGTGACGGCGGCAAGCAGTACGAAAAGCAGTACGCTGTACAAGACACGTTGCTTAGCAGTGTGAAAGAGAGAACTACGCAATTTAGGCATTACATATAACTTCCACATAAGGAAAATGAGGATCACAGCGAGCAATACCAAGTACCAATGCACGATAAGTTCGCCCCAGAATACATCTGCGAGATTATTTTCGTTCTTAAATTCGCTGAATACGCTTGTCGTAGTGCGACGCAACGTATAGGGAAAATATACTGAGTCGCAAAGATTGATAACCAGCGTAACAGAATTAACCACTACGAATACCCATTTACAAGCCCTATGATATGCAGGGTTTTCTTTCAGCCATAGCGGAAAGAGCATCATTACAATATAAAGACTATTAGTATATACGATCGCTGAACGGTCAAACATGTATCCCCCACCAAATAGTTTCAATAGATGTCCCATAGACATATCAGCGCTAAAATAACTGTAATTTTCCAATAGAAATTCAACTCGCGCTATCATATACAATGCAAAAGCAATGAATATGTTGATGATAAGTGCAACGAACGGTGCGAACGGGGTATCGAGAATATTGATTTTACCTTTCTTCATAATCTTAGTGCATCTATTTGAGTGCCAGTTTATAACGATTGCATATCGTTTAGTTTCTTATAATAGCCATCGGTTTGCAGTAATTCTTCGTGGGTGCCGCGCTCCGCGATACGTCCTTCGTGGAGTACACATATTTCATCGGCGTTCCTAATCGTAGACAACCGATGGGCGATGGCCACGGTGGTACGGGTATTCATAAGCTTTTCCAAGGCTTCTTGAACCAAGCGCTCACTCTCCGTGTCGAGTGCACTGGTGGCCTCATCAAGTATCAATATCGGTGGATTTTTGAGAATGGCACGGGCTATGCTTACGCGTTGTCGCTGACCGCCCGACAATCTGTTTCCGCGATCACCTATGTTCGTGTCGAATCCATGTTCCGATTCCATGATGAAATCATAGGCATTGGCGATACGGGCAGCCTGTTCTACCTCCTCGCGAGAGGCATTGTCTACGCCGAAAGTAATATTATTGTAGAACGTATCGTTAAAGAGTATAGCTTCTTGATTGACATTTCCTATGAGTTGACGCAAGTCGTGTACGCCCAAGTCCTTTACGTTGATGCCGTCGATCAACACCTCTCCTTCCTGTATATCGTAGTATCGCGGTATCAAATCTACCAATGTAGACTTTCCCGAGCCACTTTGACCGACGATAGCTACATTCTCTCCCTTGCGTATCTTGAGATTGATATCGCGCAATACCCATTGATCGGCGTACTTGAACGATACATGTCGGAATTCTATTTCGCATTCGAAGCTCTTTATATGTATGGGCCTATCTACTTCTTTGATGGCTACTTCGGCTTTCAATATCTTGTCTACGCGCTCCATAGAGGCCAATCCTTTGGGAATATTATACCCTGCTTTCGAAAATTCCTTAAGAGGATTGATGATTGAATAGAGCATTACAAGGTAGAAAATGAACGTAGGACCTTGCAAAACTTGATTCTTCAACACCAATACACCACCGAACCAAAGCACGATAACGATCATTACAGTGCCCAAAAATTCACTCATCGGATGGGCCAGTTGCTGCCTGATGTTCACACGCATGATATCATTACGGTAGGCACTGTTTATCTTATCAAACCGTGCATTCATCTTTTCTTCAGCACAAAATGCTTTAATGATACGCAAGCCCCCAAGAGTTTCTTCTACTTGGCTCATGGTGTCGCTCCACAAAGCCTGCGCTTTAATAGAGTTCTGCTTGAGCTTCCGCCCCACATACCCCATGAACCATCCGAAGAGAGGCACGAAGATAATCGTGAAAAGCGTAAGCTGCCACGACACTACAACCAACGTTATAAAGTAGGCTATAATAAGGATAGGATTTTTAAACAGCATGTCAAGCGATGACATAATGGAGTTTTCTATCTCTTGAACATCTCCACTCATACGCGCAATGATATCTCCTTTGCGCTCTTCAGAGAAGAATCCTAGCGACAGAGAGTTTATTTTCTGATAGAGTTGATTGCGAATATCGCGCACCACGCCTGTGCGTATCGGTATAATCGATGCAGAAGAAAGAAAGTAGGCCCCTGTTTTGAGCATGGTCATAAAGGCAAGTGTCAGTCCTATAATGAGCAGCGAGGTGGTAGGCCCTACCGATGTAATCAGTTCGTACACATAATAATTGGCGTTATTTGTTATCACTTCGGTCAGATCATCCATCGAATCGATGCTACTCCACGGCATGAATATCACTACCTTTTGGGCTTCCTCCGTCTGGAAAAGTATGTTGAGAATGGGGATCAACGTAGCGAACGAGAAGATATTCAATATCGCCGAAAGGATATTGAATATAACCGAAAGCACTAAATATTTCTTATATGGTGGCACAAAACGGCGCAACACTTGTAGGAATTCCTTCATACTGATGCTAAAAAGACAGAATACATGAACCCTTAAATTGTTGGTTTTCAGTTTGTCTTCCTGCAAAGGTAACGTAAATAGAATATAACACAAAATAAATAAACACTTTTTTAATTTAAGGTAAAAAAGCATCTAATATGATAAGGGAATGAAAAGACCGCCAAAATACAGCCATAATGAGGCTGTCTCTGCACATTTTTAAACCGGACGTTTAGAATATTTGTCTATAAAGAACTTTAAAGGTAGCAGAAATAGGATATATGCCTAAGCCCGACAGAGCACCCACCTATGACGCTTAGACCGATCATCTAAGAACGATAGGTGGCACATCTGTCTGAGAGAGATAATAAATACATGTTTAAAAAGCGATAAATGTATGTTTTAAAAAACAGAAAGACGCCCCGATTATTAGGAAAACTTAGAGAAACTAAGTTCTCAGACTACAGCAATCAAGTGCTCCTTTCTAATCACTTCACATTACTCTCTATCACGCTCCTCCGGCTTCTATAACCACTCCATCAGTATATCCCATACGGCGATGATATGGCACACGGACCCTGTAAGCACAAAGAAGTGAAACACCGTATGCATGTATCTTCGCTTGTTGAAGCTATAGAAAACGGCACCGGCAATATAAGCTACGCCCTCTGCAACAATCCATACGAAGGCTGCAGTAGACAAGCTATCGATCAAAGGTTTGAAAGCTATCAGCACACTAAGGCCCATGCCGATGAAACAAAATGTTTCTATGTTGCTGTGATCTTTCAGTTTACGGAAAGCGGATACAGTGCCTATCACCGCACAAAGCCACACAAAGATAAAAAGACTCCACCCCCAATAGCCCTCATTTCGCAAAGCTATAAGCGTTATGGGCGAATAAGAGCCGGCAATATGCCAGTAAATGGCAGCATGATCCCATTTGCGCAGCCGCTCTTTCCATTTGGAATAGGCAGACAATGCATGGTAGATGGTAGAAGCTGCATACGAACATATCATGCCGAAAAGATAGAGAATGACCGCTGCCGTGGCCCATCCGTTACCTCTGCGTGCGCACCATACGAGAAATATAGTACCGAACGCCGCCCCCAAGGCAACCCCTCCGGCGTGCGACCATGAGTTCCATAACTCTTCTTTATGTGAGAAGTATATCTTCATTACAACCGATTTATCTCAGATCTCTTATCCTTACGTCGATACCGAGACCGCGGGTTACCTTGAGTATCTGCTTTGGATCGGTAGTATGCATATGATATGGATAAAGAATTTTCGGGCGTATTGTTTTCGCTGCTTTGCGAAATTGCGCTAACGTCATGGTCTTATATTTGTCACAGGGCAGGAAAGCGATGTCGATATCTTTGATGTCTTTCATCTCCGGAACGAACTCTGTAGAGCCTGCAATATAGATGCGATAGCCTTCTAAGTCAAGTATATATCCGTTATCGCGCCCTTTCGGGTGGAGTTCAGCACGGTCTTTCGAACGGCTGTAGGCCGGTACGGCATAGAGTGTGATACCGTCTGTCAGCTCTGCTTTTTCTCCATTACGTATCACGACACCTTTCTTATAACGGTCGAAGCACCGTTGATTAAGCAACAGGTTAGTACTGTTTTTGGTCAAGAGATGGATGGCGTTCATGTCGAAGTGGTCGTAATGCTCGTGTGTGATGAGGATGAAATCGGCCTTGGGCTTATCGGTATAGTCGATAATCGGGCGCACGGCACTGCTCACGGGATCAATCTCGAACTCCCATCCGTCGTAATTGAGTTGCAGACTTGCATGTTTTATCGGTGTTACCACAAGTTTCTTGCCGTTGGGAAGGATATATGTGTCAATGCCCTCCTGTGCCTCTTTCGAAGAACAAGAACTCATATTCAAGGCCAAGGTTACCAGACAGACGGCGATACAAATAAGCTGTTTCATTCTACAATGGTAAAGTCAAGCTGTTTCTTCTCAAGGTTTGCCTTGGCTACTTGTATACGGATGGCATCACCGAGCTGGTATTTATGGTGCCTGCGCCGGCCAACTAAGCAATAATTACGTTCATCGAAATCGTAATAATCGTCATCAAGATCGCGCATAGGCACCATGCCTTCGCAATGATTTTCGTCTATCTCGCAGTAGATGCCGTAGCTTGTAATGCCGCTGATATGGGCATCGAACTCCTCTCCAAGGCGATCTCCCATGAATTCCACCATTTTGTATTTGATAGAGTCGCGCTCTGCATTCTGCGCAACCTGTTCCATTTCTGAACAATGTTCGCACAATTCTTCGTAATATTTGGCGTTGGCACTTCTGCCACCTTCGGCGTATCGCGTAAGCAAACGGTGCACCAATGTGTCGGGATAACGACGGATAGGACTGGTAAAGTGGGTGTAATAGTCGAACGCGAGACCGAAATGGCCGATATTGTGCGTGCTATATTTTGCTTTCATCATGGCACGCAAAGCGATTGTCTGAATAAGTTTCTGCTCACTCTTGCCCTCGCTGTCGTCCATAAGTTTATTGAGCGATCGCGCCGTTGCTCCTTTTGTGCCAGCTGTTTTTAACTTGTAACCGAATTTGACGATAAATTCACGGAGCGTTTCCAGTTTCTGCGGATCGGGATTATCGTGCACACGATAAGGCAAGGTCTTGGCTTTTTTACCCTTCTTTACTTTGCCTACGCTCTCTGCAACGGTCTTATTAGCCAGCAACATGAACTCTTCGATGAGTTTATTTGCGTCTTTCGAGCGTTTGAAATAGCAGCGTATGGGCTTTCCTTTATCGTCCACGTCGAAATGGAGTTCCTCTGAATCGAACTTCACCGCACCGTTTTTAAAGCGTCGCGAGCGCAACTTTTTGGCCAATCTGTCGAGGGTAACGAGTTCGCGGGCATACTCTCCCTTGTATCCACCCTTGGGTTCGGGCGGAGCGGGCTGCCCTGTACCGTCAACAACCCCATTATCTTCGAGCAGTTGCTGGACTTCTTCGTAAGCATAACGCCGTTTGCTGCGGATGACGGTGTGCACTATACGGTAGCTCTTTATATCGGCCTCGTCGTTAAGATTGAATATCACGCTGTAACAGAGCTTATCCTCATCGGGCCGAAGCGAACAAACAAAGTTGCACAGACGTTCGGGCAACATGGGAATAGTGCGGTCTACGAGGTAGACGGAAGTGGCACGTTTCATGGCTTCTTTATCAATGATTGAGCCTTCGGTGACGTAGTGAGACACGTCAGCTATATGTACTCCCACCTGCCAAAGGCCCTTGTCGAGCTGCTTGATAGATAGGGCATCGTCGAAATCTTTGGCATCATGCGGATCTATCGTGCATGTCCATGTGTCACGAAAGTCTTCCCGTTCCTGTAAGTCGCGATCCGTAATTTCGCCCGTTATATGCTCTGCCGCCTCTTCAACGGCTTTCGGATACTTATAGGGCAAGTTATACTGGGCCAAAATGGTGTTCATTTCAACATCGTTGTTGCCACTTGCGCCGAGCACATCCACCACATAGCCCACAATGTTCTTGTGTCTATCGTTAGGCCATTGCGATATTTTCACAACAGCCTTGTCGTCTGTCTTTCCTCCTTTTAGCTTGTTTTTGGGAATAATGATATCGTTAACGTATATTTCTTGGGGTGTTACGAGAAACGCAATATCTTTCTCCACACGCAATTTGCCCACGAAAGTATCGCGTTTCCGCTCCAATATCTCGATTACCTGCGCCTCCTTGATATGTTTCTGGCGCCGTGCCATGAAAGAAACCCGCACATGATCGCCGTTCAGAGCATACATCGAATTGCGTTCGGATACGAAGATGGGTGTGCCGCCCCCATCGGGAATGAACGAATTCTTACCGTTCGACTTACGTAGGAATGTGCCCTCCTGCACCTGCCCTTTCTGGTTGAGACGGTATGAAGTATCGGTCACCTTCGTCAGGAAATCGTCCCATGCCATTTCTTCCATCGTATCAATGGCAAGCATCTTAAGGGGATGCGTATCTAAATGCAGTGTTCGAAAGATTTCTTTGAACGAAAAAGTCTTGTCGGGTTGCGAAGTAAAAAGACTCTCAAGCCGCTCTGATAGCTGCTTCTTTGACATGCGTTTGCCACCTTTGTGTCCTTTTCCCATAATAAAATATTTAATTTAGTGTGGCAAATTAACAAAATATATTCGACAATTGGCTCTTTTGTTACAATTATTTTGCATTTTCGGGAAGAAAGGAAAAGAAAATAAGAAGTGTTTTCGGCAGGCTTAAAGAAGAGAGATGAAAGAAAAAGAAAGGATATTCGGCAAGACTGATAATAAAAGGATTCAGAGATAAGTATTTTAAACGGGCTCTCTAAGGCTGACAGATGGTATGTCTAAGATGATTAGGTAGGCACTCTATGCGACTTAGACCATAGGTGTATAGGCGATGGAGTTATTTCCTATCTTCGAATTACATGCGATGCGGTGCAAAAAGAGACCGGAAATGCGACAGCCGTGAGATACGAGGAATGAAAATAAAATGGAGTTTTATTTTGCCAATCCCATGAATTACACTAACTTTGCGACGTTAAATATGTGTGAAAGAATGGACGACAACTTGCGCAAGAAGCGTATTTTTCGGGTGACATTAGTCGGAAGCCTGATCAATATCATGCTGCTCTTGTTCAAATTTACAGCAGGCATTCTCGGAGCATCTGCGGCTATGATTGCCGACGCCGTGCACTCCTTGTCGGACTTCCTGACAGACATAGTGGTGCTGGTGTTTGTGCATATCAGTAACAAACCGCAAGACAAAGACCACGACTACGGTCACGGAAAGTACGAAACCTTAGCTACGGCCCTGATAGGCGTGGCGCTTTTCGGCGTCGGCGTAATGATCTGTCTCAACGGTTTAGAGAAAATATACTCCACATGGCAGGGCAACAAGCTCGCTTCACCCGGATGGATAGCTCTCTTGGCGGCTGTTATAAGCATATTATCCAAGGAATGGACCTATCGTTTCACTATGGCCGAAGGGCGCCGAATAAGTTCGCAAGCCGTGATAGCCAATGCATGGCACCATCGTAGCGATGCTCTCTCGTCTGTAGGAACAGCCCTCGGAATAGGCGGAGCCATACTGCTTGGCAGCAATTGGGCCATACTCGATCCGATTGCGGCTGTATGTGTAAGCTTCTTCATCGTGCAAACTGCTTATCGATTATTAGGCAAATCGGTGGGTGAACTGACAGAGAAAAGTCTGCCGGACGATGTGGAGAACGAAATTAAAGAGATTGTAGAGGCCGAACCGGAGGTAAGTGAAATGCACCATTTAATGACACGTAACATCGGTAACCATATCGCCATCGAGATGCACATACGCATGCCGGGGGCAATATCTCTCTATGAATCGCATTTACATGCAACGAATATCGAATGCAGACTTAGGAAAAAGTTCGGCAAGGATACGCACATAGGGTTGCATGTTGAGCCTACAAAAGTGAACGGGGAATACCGAAATCCCTTTGAAGATGCAGCTGAAGCGACGTTGAACGAAAGTAAGAAATGAAAACCAAGATACTTGTAACCGGTGCAACCGGCTTTATCGGGAGCTTTATTGTAGAAGAAGCACTGAAGCGGGACATGGAGATATGGGCCGCCGTAAGGCCGTCCAGCTCTAAAATATACCTGCAAGACAGCCGTATCCGGTTCATAGAACTTGATTTATCTTCGCGTGACAAGCTTATTGAACAACTTGCTCACAAACAATTCGACTATATTGTACATGCGGCAGGCGTAACGAAATGTCTGCATAAAGAAGACTTCTTCGACGTGAATACTAAAGGTACGGAGAACCTTGTCGAGGCACTTCTGTATCTTGAAATACCCATTCGCCGGTTCATCTACATAAGTTCGCTCAGCGTATACGGCGCAATATGCGAAGACAAACCCTATAGAGAAATACATGAAGACGATACGCCCAAACCCAACACGGCATACGGAAAGAGCAAATTGGAGGCCGAAAAATATCTCGATTCCATAGGGAACGATTTCCCCTATATCGTGCTCCGTCCCACAGGGGTGTACGGTCCGAGGGAGAAAGACTATCTGCTGATGGCTGAAAGCATTAAACACCATCTCGACTTCTCGGTGGGGTTTAGACAGCAAGACATTACGTTCGTTTATGTAAAAGACGTGGTACAAGCCGTGTTCTTGGCCTTCGACCGTGGCATGAGTGGCCGTAAATACTTCTTAAGCGATGGAAATGTGTATCGTTCGAGTACATTCAGTAACCTGATATGCGATGAGTTAGGACACCCGTGGCGTATATGTATCAAGGCTCCGCTGTGGGCATTGCGCACCATTACATGGGCAGGAGAGTACATAAGCAGATGTACCGGCAAGATTACGGCACTCAATAAGGATAAATATAACATACTGAAACAGCGGAACTGGCGGTGCGATATAGAGCCCGCCATGGACGAATTAGGCTATCATCCGCACTACAGTTTGGAGCAAGGCGTGGCAGAAACTATCCGTTGGTATCGCGATAACGGGTGGCTATAGGCGTATTTCGGCCGACTACAGGATAAAGGTAATTACGAAATGACTAATCTATTGGCAGATTTATTCAGGATAGAAAAGAAACCGAAGCGCGGACTTCT
>CAUUQE010000042.1:0-16653 GCA_963547065.1 uncultured Prevotella sp.
TCGCCTATACGGGTATATACAATGTATTTTTCGGCCTTGGCAGTGGGTTCGAGCGAGTCGGTTACGGCTTGCCAAGAGAGCGTTACCTCGTTCTTTCCTTTCAATATAGCGGCGAAATAGCTTACGGGCAATGGTTGCACCACGTAATCGTAGCCGTACTCATCGCTTAGGAAACGCAGAATACCTTTATAGACGGCACGGCTTACAGTGAAGTGGAAACGCGGATCGAGTCCATACCTCATATCGGCAAAGTTATTGTGCGATAGCAGTTCGAGCAGCATGGCAGGCACACGGGGCGTCCATGCTTCGAAATAATTGCTGTTCCACATGCCGCGTCGAG
Organism: uncultured Prevotella sp.; assembly: GCA_963547065.1. Classification (GTDB taxonomy): domain Bacteria; phylum Bacteroidota; class Bacteroidia; order Bacteroidales; family Bacteroidaceae; genus Prevotella. The sequence goes on from CAUUQE010000042.1 coordinate 341, forward strand.
TCCACTTCGGTTCGTAAAGAGTGCGGATGTCGTTCGTGATACTCGTCAGTACAAGGTCGCACAGGTCGCGGTTGGCGTCGCGCGATGTATCGTCGGCATACTTACCGTTATAGGCATCTGTATGGTATATACCCAATGTGCCGATGATGGAGTCGCCGTAAACGCAGCCGGCATCGCTATGGAATGCGAGCGACAGGTCTACGGGGATTCCCAGTCCCTTGGCATCGGGAACAGCCTTGGTTCCGCCGGCAAGATAGTTCACCCATATGCCTCGGCATTTATAGTCATCGGTGTAATCGTTCTTACCATGGCTCGGCGAGTATATGCTGTCGGGTATTCCGGCCCACTGAAGCCAATAGCGTGCGGCCTCTTCGAAACGTGGATAACCGCTTACTTCGTAGGGGTAATCGATCTTAGGCTGATAGGCATTGCGCGGCAGGCGATCGTTTTTTCGTGTAGATTTCATATTGGTAGCAATGCTATCGCCATCTGTTCGGCGGGCTATGTTGCCCATACCTCCACCGAACCTTACGGCATCGGCGGTAACGATCTGCCCTGCTTTCTTCGACAGGTTAGTAAGTTCCACCCGTCCTTTCATACCTTTATCGAACATAAAGGTGCCGAGATACACCCACGTACCTCCGCCCATGGTCTGATTAACGGTAAAGGTGGTTTTGCCACCTTTATGGTATACGGTGTAAGAAGCGCCGTCTGTGCTGTTTATTTGGGTATTGTAAGCCACATAGACGGCATACCTGTGCGCCTTAGGTATATCGGGTATCCAAGCTATGGTGCCGGCCTCACTCGACTTAGTTACGGTTTCGGCTTCGCGATAGGTACCGTCTGTGAATGGATTTTCGAAGTCTTTGTACTGTTCTTTCGTATAGGCAAAGCCTTTACCATGGCCGGTCTGCCACGATCGGCTACCATTTTGCTCGCGATAGGTCGACGTTGCGGCGAGGGCGCCGTCGTTGTCTACAATGACTTCGTATGGGTTTGTGTCTCGTTCGCGGGGCGTCATAACGATGGCTCCCGCATTTTCGAGCATCGGAATAAGATAAGGAACGACGTAGGTTTGGGTATATTTATCTTCGACGGTTTGAAACAATCGGGCTCGTTGCCATTCCCAACGTGCCAGTCCTTGCTCGTAATACCAGCCATGACTTTGCCACATAGCGATGTGTCTTCCATATAGTCCTCGTGTCGGTTTATACGGCCGATCGAGGTTTTGAATAAGTGGAATGCTGGCAGGATAGGTAAACGCTGGTCGTTTTTCTCTTTTCGACAGCATTATACGAGGGATGAGCGTGCGCAGTTCGTGCCCATCGGTAACGATTTTTACGGCTTTATCGGCAAACCGTTGTGCCAATATCTGCCCCACGGCGTGGGTGATACTTTGGTAATTGCTGTCGCGTATGGGGATGTCTTGCAGATTATCGTTTACGTAGAGTGTAAGCATGTCGTGATCGATAGCGACGGAATCTATTTTTATAACGCCCGCGCGTATACCTTTGGCGTGGGCATTCAGAATTTTCTCTATGCTTTTTTTCTCGTTTGGGTCGAGGCTTTGTGCCTTTGAAAACGTAGGGAAAAGCAGCCCGGCTATTATGAGATGTAAAAATAGAGCTCTCATCTTTTTCTTATTTACGCAGTACAGAATGGTCGTAAATTCTTTTTAATGTGGATAAAAGCTACCGGAGTTTTAATAAAACTCCGGTAGCGTGATTAATATGGGAATGGATGAAAACAATGTGACATTTACTCCCAGTTGGGATTCTGTCCGGTTTCTGAGCTCAATGTAAGCTGATCTGTCGGTACCGGATATAAATAGTATTTATTCTTATAGGTGCGTGTGGCCGTTGTTCCGATGATGTATTTATCTGCATCCAATGTTACCTGACAATCGGTTACATTGCTCAGATTGGCGCCACGATTGATGTTTGGGTAGTTATTGCTGTCGAGTTTGTCGAGCTGATGCCAACGTATGATATCCCAATAACGATACCAATTGTCTGTCATCAGTTCGCAACGACGGCAACGACGTATCTCCCAAAGCAGATTGCTTACGCCCATATTGTTGGCCGGATCGGCAGCCGGAGACGTCGTGATGTTAGGTAATCCGGCACGACTCATTAGCAAATTAACGGTTTTATTTAAGTCGTCGTTGGTGATGGTGCCTAATTCAGCCTTGGCTTCAGCCTCGTTTAACAGGATGATAGCATACCAGTACAGTGGAGCATCGGTATAACCGGTGTTCGTATTCGTGCGGTAATAGGTTTCCAGAGTGAGGTTGTCGTATTTTCGGATGGTATATCCGGTAGATGAAGTCATCAGGGCCGACCCCGATGCCCCTCCGCTATTGTTGAGTCGGGCCCATCCATGGCCTTTGAAGCATACGATGGAATCGACGAGTACGGAGAGTCTCTTGTCGCGTACAGACAGCATCTTACTAATGGAATAGTCGCCTTTCGCATTGAGTACAGCTTTGTCGTCGGTGCTGAGAGAGGTGGTTGCTTTGGGCTTTCCGTCTGTAAAGAGGAAGGCATCTATGGCATCCCGTGAGATACCTCTCTGCTCGGTAGAGCTGCAAGTGTAGTCTATCGTGCCGTGCATCACCAAATCTTTTTCGTAATTACGGTAGAAGATGATTTCATTACAGCTGCCGAGCGCCAGCGAATTGTATATCTCTCCATAGTTGGAGGTGAGCCCGAATTTTCCAGAAGACATGATGGCTTCCGATGCAGACACGCACTCCTGCAGATATTTCTTGGCACGGGTTTCATCGGGAGCCTTGCCGTTATCGGCCAATGTGCGGTACCTGCAATAAGTGCCTTCGTACAGACAAATATCGCTCTTCATGGCCTGTGCCATCTCTTTACTCCATGCTGTCTTGTCGCTTACTGAGTTTAGATTTGCGATAGCATAGTCCAAATCGTTGAGTACAGAGTCCATTACCACGTCGCGGTCGGTACGTTTTCCGTAGATTTTCGTATCCTTTGGATCGGTAATTACTTCGTCCAACCATTGCACATCTCCGTACTCACGAACCAATTGGTAGTACTCCCATGCTCTGTTGAGTCTACCCACAGCCATGTAGTATGCCTTGTTAGAAAGCGTAGATGCAGCCAATCCCTGTATCATATAATTGATTCGGCGTACTTCTTGGAACTTTCCGGTCCAGTCGCTTGTTGTAGTCGGCACGGTTACATAGTCCCAATTGTCGAATGTAGGGCTTACTTGATCGTCGGACAGACTCATGAAATAAAACCATCCGGCGCCTCCGTTTTGGCTGTAACCTATATAATTCGTGTAAAATCTATTGCTGTAACTTTCCACATTGTTCGAATTGTTCCAGAACGCAGGATTGTTGCTTAGTTGGTCACGGGGCGACTTGTCAAGCATGTCATCGCAACCGGTCAATAGAAATACAGCGATCGCGAAAGTATATAATATTGATTTTTTCATAGTGTTATTCTTTTATGTTTGATAACTTAGAAAGTAACTTGCAGACCTACAGACCAACTGCGTGTGATAGGATATGTGCGTCCCCACGTACCATAGGAAAGAGAGCCTTGGCCGGTATTCACCTCGGGATCGACGGGCAAATCGCCGCTGCCTTTATGGAGCAAGCACAAGTTGTCTACGCTTCCGTAGATACGTAGTTTCTGAATATAGACTTTCTTGGTGAGCCATGTTGGCATCGTGTAGCCTAATGTGATATTCTTGAGACGTAGATAAGACATATCTACCAAGTATTTTGTTTGCGGATAATAGTTGTGACATCCGCCTATAGGCGCAAGACCGGATACGTTGCCGGCGCCTTCATTGCCCGGGTACAGGCACGGGAAAGCATTGCTTTCGCTGATGTTTACTATATTATTGGCGGGATCATATACGTTATAGCTAGTTTGGTGAGAGTATATAGCTAAATCGGCTGAACGCATCTCGGGGAATGCAAAGGAAGAACGTGTCCACATATCGCGCTTTCCTACACCTTGGAAGAATAGATCGAGATCGAATCCTTTATATGTGCCGCCGACATGGTAGCTGTATTCGTAACGCGGAAGCGTGTTTCCTATTACTTTCAGGTCGCCATGATCATCGGCTGTTCCCTTACCGCCGTTGATAACACCGTCGCCATTCAGATCCTTAAATTTAATATCACCGGGGCCATAGACGAAGTTATCGGTTTGAATGCCTGTTTGGTCGGCTACCCCTTTCTTATATTTCCATGAGCCGTCAGCATTCTTTCCATCGAAGTCGTTTTCCGTGAAGTAACGTTCCGTTTCGAAGCCCCAAATGTCTCCCCAGTTTTCTCCTGCATATGCATAAGTCTTAGCATTAGCATCGGTAACGATACCTCCTGTATGGCCAATAACCTTGGATGTGTTGTTCCACTTGGTTACCTTTACTTTAGAATCTCCTATGCTGAAGTTTGCATAAAGTCCGAGGTCTTTGTTGATTTGTTTATGCCAGTTGATCGATATTTCCCAACCGCGTGAACGGAGTTCGCCGGCATTAGAATAAGGAGCGTTGGCACCTACGCTGGGCGGGAGCGCCTTTCCGGGAGCAAGCATATCCTTGGTAGTACGCTGATACCAGTCGGCCGTAAAGGTAAGTTCATCGTTAAGGAAACCGAGATCGAGACCGATATCGAACGAATGTATACGTTCCCATGTGAGCGTAGGAGATACCCAATCGGGCATGTCGAACTGATTTAGTTTCGTACCGGAGCCATTCAACCAATAAAGTTTGTCTGTTGCAATCGGAGTGATGGTGGAGACAAACATCCAATCTCCTACGGCTTCATTGCCTACTTCTCCATAAGAGAGACGCAATTTACCGTTCGATACATATTTAAGAAAGTCTTTCCAATAAGGTTCTTCACTGAAACGATAACCAGCAGATACCGATGGGAAGAATGCCCAGCGATTGCCTTCAGGGAAACGTGAGGATCCATCGTATCGCCCGTTCAGTTCCAACAGGTAAATTCCTTTATAATCATAATTGATACGTCCGAAGTAACCGGCCGATGCACGGTCGCCTGTTTCCGAGCCTATCTCTGCCTTTGTCATATCGCCATAAGCAAGATTGAGTTCGGGATAGTTCTCATCATACAACTGTGTTCGCATGGCCGAGAATTTATCCGATTTATAGTTCTCGCCGTTGACACCTACCATTACATTCAGATTATGGGCATCTTTCCACGTGTGGGCATAGTTCATATAAGCGTTGGCAGTCCAACGGTTATTCTTAGTATTCCATCGTGTAACGGAAGTTTCAGACTTCTGAACAATGTAAGTAGGAGCAGTTCCCGTCCAATTCATACCATACACACTGTGGTCGCTCGACTTATAATTGTAGTTATCGATATCGAATGTGTAGTCTACATTTAGCGTAAGGTCTTTTGTTATATTAGCTTGGGCGTAGGCACTCATACTAAGTCTGTCGTGTACAGTAACCTTTCGTGCGGCTTGTTTCTGTATGGCAACCACTCGATAATCGTATTCCGTGCCGTCTGCAGCTCTCATTATTCCCGACGGAATGAAGAACGAACCCCATCGCCATAAAAATTGATAGATGTTATTCCATGAATCCGGCCGACTCATATGGCGGCTTGTAAAGTTGAAGCGAGCCCCAACAGCCAACCAATCGGTAACGTCTGTCTTGATATTGAGCAAAGCATTGTATCTGTTACGTTGCCCGGGATTGAACTTCATAACATCTTCCTTGCCGTCGTATCCGAACGAAGCGTAGAATGTAGTATTCCCACTTGCGCCCGACAGAGATATATTATGGCTCTGCGAAGGTGCCGCATTGTTATACCATATCTTACGTATATCGTAGTCTGCATAATAGAAAGATTGGCCATTGACAAATGCATAATCGCCCACATCGCTGTCGCTCTGATAAGGGCGCATCACGCTGTAGCCTTTCTTACCCCCATTCTGTTCCTGCCATTTCTTTGCATAAGGCAACAGCTGATCGAAGTACATACCGAAGAGCTCTACGGAACCTGATCCGGCTCGAGCCTTAGCCGATATGGCTGCCTGAAGTTGTGTAGGAACATCAGGATAGTCGGGTAAGTAAGTTGAACAGTCCCAAGCGAAGCGAGCATCATACTTTATAGAGATGCGATCGCTCTTCTTTGCCTGCTTTGTTGTAACGAGGATTACGCCAAAAGCAGCGCGGCTACCGTAAATAGCAGACGAAGCTGCATCCTTTAATACAGATATCGTAGCGATATCGTTGCCATTGATCATAGAGAGATTGTCTACAGGTACACCGTCTACAACAATCAGAGGTGATGATTTCTGACCATTCGAAAGCGTTCCCAATCCACGGATACTGATCGATGGAGTGCCGTCTATATCGCCACTGGTACTTAGAATAGTGAGTCCGGGAACAGCGCCTTGTAATGCTTTGGTTACATCCTGTTCCGGACGGCTTGCGAGCACCTTGTCCAAATTTACATTGGTTACGGCTCCTGTAAGGTTCACTTTTTTCTGTTGTCCGTAACCTACGACTACCACTTCATCTAAAAGTGCGTTGTCACTTTGGAGTACAATCTGCAGATTTTCTTTAGCTTTAACGGTTACAGTTTTATAACCAAGGAACGTAATTTTGAGCTTCGCATCGCTTGCAGCCTTAAAAGAGAATTTTCCGTCGACGTTGGTTACACCGCCACGGTTAGAACCTACCTCCATTACACTTACGCCAACGAGAGGTTCCCCCTGCTCATCAACGACTGTACCCGTTATGTTTACGGTAGATTTACTTTCATTTACGATTTGTGGACTTGGGGATGCTTGCATATATGCAAGATTTCCTGTCAGGCCACTCGAAAGAAATAGTGCTCCGATCAGAGCAAAGTGTCTTTTCATAAGCATGCTTTTAATAGTTATATAGTTTATATTACAATTGTGTATTCTTTAGTTTTCACTCTTTTGTTAAAAGGGAATCATAGATGTTAAGTTCTTTTTTCTGCTGCAAATATGATTAAAAAATCACAAATATGCAAATATTTTTCAACAATTTTATTATTATCAAGTATACTTTGATAGCTTCTAACTGTTTTTGGAGGCTATTTGATGTTAAAAAAACATTATACCTTGATCATAGTCCAAAGAACTTGATTCTCCATGAATATAGATAATATTCTCTTGATATCCTTTTATTATCTGTATTGCAATACCGAGACATACTTGGATATTCTCCCCTATTCTGTATGGTCTTGGGGGTAGTAAAAGCTCCAATAACTGCCCCCGCTTATAAAAGGATCATTATGGATATCCCCTATCTGTCAGTTGCGAGAAAGCCAAGTCAGAAACTTTGTATCTCTTCAAAATAAACTCATGCAAGCAGTTTCTCATAGAATGGTAACTTGACAGGGATTCCTTCTTAACATCAACACCGATATGACTCTCTTTCTCATTGATAACCATGTCCAGCCTTTCTATGAGCATGCAGCGTGCATGCACACTGCCTTAAAACAGTTCCTTCACATCGATTGCGTCAAATGGACAACCTTTGAAAAGCGAGGTTTGATAAGCTGATTGAATGGAAAGCAACAGGTTCTCCAACCTGCCATTTATCTCCACCGCCTCACGGCTCTTTCCATCCATTCGGCTCTCTCGTGGATTCCACAAATCGGGATTGCAGGAGAGCTTACTCTCAAATGGACAAGCACAGCCTATCTTATGCAAAATTACCCAAATTAAAGCGTTCCTCACTTATGCAGAAAATACCGACCGTAGCAACAGCCACACGAGCGAAAAATAATTCAGTTACCGAACATTACCCCTTCGTTACTTATGGCGAAACAGGGTAACGCTCTGGTAACTGAACTTATGCCTAAATCTGCATCTCACTACCCTTTACGAATAAGGCAGTGAGATGCAATCCATTCCATTTCCTACTCATTATCAATCAGTTTACACTAACTTCGGTTTTTCTTCATTTTCAAGGATTAGTTACTGATAGATATAAAGTCGAACAATGGCATATGATATTTCCTTATAATGAAGTTTTTTTAATGTTTATTAATTTTACACACTTTTGTTAACACAAATGTCCTTAAATCCCTATTATATAAAGGGTGGTTAAATTGTGTAAAAGTCTTTGTTGTTATAATATTATACGCTATCTTTGCATTTATATATTGCATGAGGCAATAATACAATTGGCAGAGTGCGATCTTACCAAGATTGAAGTTGCGGGGATAAATCCCGTTTGTTGCTCTTATCTTTTATAAACTCCCGATGCCGCAATGGTGGAATTGGTAGACACGAGGGACTTAAAATCCCTTGGCCAGTAATGGCTGTGCGGGTTCAAGTCCCGCTCGCGGCACGTTTTTTAAACATTATTTATTATGAGAAAAAACCTAATTCTTACATTATCCGCTTACTCTTTGTTTGCGATTTTAACGTCATGTTCTAAAATGGGGGCATTGTCGGCTGATAACTTTACTGTAACACCGAATCCGCTTGAGACGCAGGGTGGTAAAGTTTCCGCAACTATTGATGGTAGATTCCCCGAAAAATACATGAAGAAAAAAGCAGTTGTAACAGTTATTCCAGAGCTAAGGTATGGCAACGGACAAGTAGCCCGTGGCGAAGGTGCCACCTTCCAAGGCGAAAAAGTAAAAGGTAACGACCAGACTATTTCTTACAAATTGGGTGGAAAGTATAATATGAAAACTGCTTTCACCTATGTCCCAGAGATGCAAAAAAGTGATATGTTCCTTTCTTTCGATGCCCATATTGGCCGCAAAAAAGTGAATATTCCAGCCGTACAGGTAGCGACTGGCGTTATTGCAACATCCGAACTCTACAAACGTACATTAATGAGTGACGGTGGATGCATGGCTCCCGATTCTTTCGAACGTGTGAAAGCTCAGAAGCAAGAAGCTAATATCCGCTTCCTGATAAATCAGGCAAACCTTCGTAAGAGCGAGTTGAAGAACAATTCCGTTACTGAATTCGTACGTTTGTTGAAGAAAATAAACCAAGATCGTAAGGGTCTCAACATACGTAATGTAGAAGTTCAAGCTTATGCTTCACCGGAAGGAGGATTTGCGCTCAACGATAAACTTGCGAATAAACGACAGAACACCTCTGAAGGATACGTCAAGCAGCAACTTAAACAAACGGGTGTCAGCACAGATATTGATGCGCATTACACTGCCCAAGACTGGGATGGTTTCCAAAAATTGGTTCAAGCTTCCAACATTCAAGATAAGGATGTTATCCTCAGAGTACTTTCCATGTACAAAGATCCGCAGGAACGTGAGCAACAAATTCGCAACATGAGTGCAGGTTTCCGTGAACTGGCTAACGGTATTTTGCCAGAGCTACGCCGTTCAAGGCTGATCATCAACTACGAAACCGTTGGTCGTAGCGATGAAGAAATCAAGAGTCAGTATGATGCAGATGCCTCCAAATTAAGTGTTGAAGAACTCCTATATTTGGCAACTCTACAAGACGATATGGCTAAAAAAGAAGAAATTTACAAGAAAACGACCGAATTCTACGGTAAAGACTATCGCGCATACAATAACCTTGCTGCATTGGAGATGATCAAAGGTGATGAAGCTGCTGCAAAGAGATATCTCTCACAGGCTCTGAATGCCGATGAAAACGCACCGGAAGTTTATGCCAATCAAGGTCTATTATCTTTGAAAGACGGTAATTTGCAGCGTGCCGAGAATGAAATGGCAAAGGCTACAGGAGCCAATAACTTCGGTCAGGCTTTAGGAGCTCTCAATATAGCTAAAGGAAATTATGCAGAAGCAGAAGAAAATCTGAAAGGTATTAATTCGAATACGGCAGCCCTCGCACAATTACTGAATAAAAATTACGCTGCTGCCGCATCCACTTTGGATGCCATAAAGAACCCTAACGGGCTGACAGATTATCTGCATGCCATCGTTGCAGCACGCAGAGGCAACAAGTTTGCTGCTGAGTCGTATTTAGCAGAGGCAGTGAAAAAAGATCCTTCTTTGCAAGCCTATGCTGATAATGACTTAGAGTTGGCGATTGTAAAAAAGTAAATGAAACAACTTAGTTTCTTACTGTTTTTCGCCCTGATTTTGGTGTCGTGTGGCACAGACAGTCATCATTTTAAAATTGACGGTCGTCTCATTCACCTGAATCAGGGCGAATTTTATATCTATAGCATAGACGGTATTGTTGATGGAATAGATACCATCAAAATTTCAGGCGGTCGTTTTGCCTATGAAATCAAGTGTGACAAGCCTGCCATACTGATGATCGTTTTCCCCAATTTTTTTGAACAACCAATCTTCGCCGAACCCGGCAAAGAAGTTAGTATCCACGGAGATGCTTCGCACTTAAAAGAAATGGAAGTAGAAGGTACTGACGAAAACGAACTTATGGGTAAGTTTCGTCAGCAGATTGTAAGTGCTTCACCACCAGAAATTATACACTATGCCGAACAGTTTATTAAAGACCATCCGGCATCAATGGTAGGAGTATATCTGCTAAGCAAATATTTTATGCAAACCACTACTCCCGATCAGAAAAAGACGAAAGAGCTTATCAAGACAATGCTTGCCGTACAACCCAAGAACGGAACACTCATACGTTTTGAGAAACTCGCCGAAAAAATAGGAGTAATCCATGAAGGAAACCCTCTTCCATCATTCTCCGGTTACGACATTAACGGGCATGCAATATCTTCATCTATGCTGTCCTCCTCTCCTGTTTCGGTCATTCATGTGTGGGCATCGTGGAACTTCGAAAGCGTTAACATGCTGCAACAACTCAGACAGATACAACGTGAGCAAAGGGGAAAACTTAAAATTTTAGCTGTCAGTGTAGATGCCAATCGCACTGAGTGTCGGCAGACTTTAAATGCAGATTCATTATCCGTCCCAGTCGTATGTGACGGCAATATGTTCGAAGGTCCTGTTATCAGTAAATTAGGTGTTACGTCTGTACCCGATAACATTCTATTAAAAAACGGCAAAGTAATAGCCCAAGGTCTTAATATGGAAGACCTGCGCAAAAAGATTGAGGATTTCGTCAAATAACACAATCTATATACCATGCTTATAAAGACATACTGTGCCGCGGTGAACGGCTTGGATGTAACCACAGTAACCATAGAAGTGAGCCTTATAAATGGTGTGATGTATCATTTTACAGGACTTGGAGACGAAGCTGTACGTGAAGGCCGAGACCGTATAGCGGCTGCCTTACAGTTCAACGGGTATAAGTTTCCACATGCAGACATTACGGTTAACATGGCGCCGGCCGACCTCCGAAAGGAGGGAAGCAGCTTCGATTTACCCCTTGCCATAGCCATTTTGGCCGCCAACGGCAACATAGAATCGGATAAACTCGGGCAATATATGATGGTCGGAGAGTTAAGTCTCGACGGTCATTTGCAACCTATACGCGGGGCATTGCCTATTGCCATAAGGGCTCGTGCCGAGCATTTCAAGGGACTGATCGTACCTACACAGAACGTAAGAGAAGCGGCCGTCGTAGATAACCTTGAGGTTTACGGCATGAATTCTATGATGGATGTCATTAAATTCTTAACGGATATGGAGGCGTTTGAGCCGACCGTTATCGATACCCGTAAGGAATTTTACGAACAACAGTACTCTTTCGATCTCGATTTTGCCGATGTAAGGGGGCAAGAAAACGTAAAACGTGCCTTGGAAGTAGCCGCTGCAGGCGGGCATAACATAATAATGATAGGTCCTCCGGGTAGCGGAAAGTCGATGATGGCGAAGCGTCTACCTTCGATACTTCCCCCGCTTTCTTTGTCTGAAAGCTTGGAAACAACGCAAATTCACAGCGTTGCAGGGAAGTTAAGCAAGAACACTTCGCTCATTTCGCAGCGTCCTTTCCGCGCTCCCCACCATACTATATCCGAGGTAGCCTTAGTAGGTGGCGGCGCTATACCTCAACCCGGCGAGATTTCATTGGCCCATCATGGCGTGTTGTTCTGCGATGAACTGCCGGAATTCAGTAAGTCTACCTTAGAAGTATTGCGACAACCGCTTGAAGATCGTAAGATATCGATCTCACGGGCGCGTTATACGGTAGAGTTCCCCTGTTCGTTCATGTTCGTTGCATCGATGAATCCGTGCCCTTGCGGCTACTATGGAGATGCCACGCATACCTGCGTTTGTACTCCCGGGCAGATACAACGTTACATGAATAAGATATCGGGACCGCTGTTAGACCGTATCGATATTCAAATCGAAATTACTCCCGTACCGTTCAAGGATATCAGCAAAGCAACCCAAGGCGAACCGAGCAGCACCATCAGAGAGCGGGTTATCCGTGCAAGACGTATGCAGGAAGAGCGCTATAAGGATATTCGTGGCGTGTATTGCAATGCTCAAATGAGCGAAAAGATGATACATCGGTTTGCCGAACCCGATACACAAGGCATTGAAATGCTACGCTTGGCGATGGAAAAACTGTCGCTCAGCGCCCGCGCCTATAGCCGCATATTGAAGGTAGCCCGTACGATTGCCGATCTCGCCGGCAGCGAACACGTGCAGATAGAACATCTTGCAGAGGCCATAAGTTATCGAAATCTCGACCGTGGAGATTGGGCCGAACGAGGCGTTTAGCACAGTCTGTTGGTATAAAGTTGTGCTTTTTGCATCCCAAAATATACATAATACCCTGATATAGACAAATTCCCATACCGAATATCCCATACACATTATTATAATATATATCCTGCATACAGTTACAATTTATGCACAATATTTACCGAACTCGCATAGCATTAAACATTTAACAGCCATGAACATTAAAAAAAGACAACTTGTCAAACGGGGCCTCATAGTCTTTTCAGCCCTACTGATCGTGGCAGTCACGACTGTTATCTATTGCGATCACGATGTAAAACATGCGGCAGAAGAGCGGATATACAATGATGTGTCGCAAATACCTGCCCGCCGCGTGGGCCTTTTGTTGGGTACCAACCCCAAAGGAAGAACAGGAGCACCCAACCCGTATTATACGGCAAGGATCGATGCAGCCGCAAAACTCTATCATTCAAGAAAAATTTTACGCATTCTGATTAGCGGAGCTAACCCGAACGAGGCATACAACGAGCCCGAACAGATGAAAGCCGATCTGATGATGCAGGGCATACCCGATAGTGTTATCTATTTAGACTATGCGGGATTGCGAACACTCGATTCTATTGTCAGGGCCAAGGAAATTTTCGGTCTCCATGCCTTTACAATCATCTCACAGCAGTTTCATAACGAGCGTGCGCTATATCTTTCACGTGCCGAGGGTATCGATGCGATAGCTTTCAATGCAGGCGATTTTCAGAACAGATGGTGGCAACTCCGCATGAAATGCCGCGAATATCTGGCGCGAACCAAGGCGCATATCGACCTTCTGATAGGTCTTCAGCCCCATTTCTTGGGCAAACGGGTTGAAATAGAGTAGCGTCCTTTTGCTGTAATACGATCGTCGTTCGAAGAAAAATGGGATTTCTTAAATGTTTAATCGCATGATGAAAAAGATTACAATAGCTCTTTTGTTGTTGGTAGCTGCTATTGTCGGGAATGCTGATAATAAGATGAGGTATAAAAATCCTACGGGAAAAGAGTTTCCGATCCTTGCGTGGTATTCCGTTCTTCCCGACAGTAACCTTACACGGGAGCGGTATATGGAATTGCGAAATGCCGGCTTTAACATCTCTTTCTCGCACTTTTCAAACGTCGACCAGTTGGCTAAAGGCCTGTCGGCAAGCAAGGGTACGGGCGTCAGACTGATGGCCAGTTGTCCTGAATTGGAGGAGAAAACGGCCGAAATTGTCGGTCGTTTCAAAAACGAAAAGATGCTTTGCGGCTGGTTTCTGCGCGATGAACCGATGACAGTGAGTTTTGCTGACCTTAGAAAGTTCAAGGAAAGGGTGTACAAGACCGATGACAAACACCTTATATATCTGAATTTGCTGCCAATATTCGTATCGCCTGCTGAACTTGGAACAAAGACCTACGAGGAGTATGTGCAGCGATCGGTAGATGAATTAGGGCTTTCTCAGCTCTCATATGACCTCTATCCGATCGTTCAAGAGCAGGATAAAGTAGTCGTAAGGCCACAGTTTTACAGTAATTTAGAGGTTATGCGTAAGGTATCGATGCACAGCATGCAACCTTTCTGGGCATTTGTTTTGAGTACTGCCCATGGTTCTTATCCCATTCCAACGGCCGCTCATTTGCGCATAGAGGCATTCAGTGCGTTGGCTTATGGAGCACAGTGCATACAATACTTTACCTATTGGATGCCACCCACCGATACATGGAACTTCCACAGTGCACCCATCGATGAGCACGGAAAGCGCACTCCGGTATATGAACTCGTAAAGAATTTGAACCGTGAAATACAGAGTTTGGCTTGGGTGTTTTTGGGTGCAAAAGCTGTTGCCGTAGGACATACGGGGAACAAACATATTGAAAGTACGACCGAATGGGAAAACACATCGCTACCGGTCAGGCTTCGCAGCAGCGGAGAACAGGGAGTTCTCGTGGCTCATCTGGTAAACCTGAAGAACCATTTCATGATGTTCGTCAACCATGACATTCACCATTCGCAGACTATTGAGATAGAGATAAGCGGGAAAGTAAAACCAGTTGGGGGTGACGGAAAATTGCAACGTTCGTGCCGGCAAGGCCTGAAATCCGTAATATTGGCGCCGGGCGACTATCTTTTATACCATTGGAAATAACACCGCAACAAGCGTTTCTCTTCGAGTAAGTACATGCCTACCCGATTTATTTTGAAAATTTATCAGTAACGAAAACAATTTATTTCCGCCCAAAATCGGCCGGAATTTCACCCCATTTGTTTGTTTCCCATTTCACGACAGGCGTTTCCACCATGTGTGTTTGCAGCCAGTTCTCGGCTCGGGCTATGATTTTAAAAAGGTCTTCGGTATTGGGTGTCCGTGCTAGTTTGGTTTTGCATTGCTTCTTCTTTACCCAAAGTATGGCGTTATAGCTGTCGGAATAAACCGTTTTATCTATCGTTCCCTGCTGTTCGATCAAAGCTAAAGCGTGAACAATCGCAAGAAATTCGCCGATATTATTGGTGCCATGCATCGGTCCGAAGTGGAATATACGCGCGCCGGTGGCAAGGTCTATCCCCTGATATTCCATTGCTCCGGGATTCCCTGAGCACGCTGCATCCACCGCAATAGCATTGGCCTTCACCTCTAAGGGCAGCGGTAAGACCGTGTCATTCCGGTAAGATGGCGGATTTACAAGTTCGTTTTTCATTTCCAAGGTTTTGCTTACATCCTTTCCGGAACCTCAATTCCGAGCAAGTCCATGCCGTTTTTAATAATCTTGGCCACGTTCTTCGCAATCACAAGGCGCACAATTTTCTCCTCTTCGGTATTGGCACTAAGGATACTATAGTCGTGGTAGAATTGGTTGAAATCCTTGGTCAGTTCATAACAGTAGTTGGCTATTCCGGCGGGATTATAGTTGTTTCCTGCCTCTGCCACGGCTGTTTCAAACTCGTTCATTTTCTGTATAAGTTCGATTTCTTTTCCGTTTAACGGCGCATTTTCGGCCAACTTCTCGGGCAATACGATATGATTTTCGGCCTTGGCTTTACGCATTATGCTTCGAATACGTGCATAAGTGTATTGGATGAACGGACCGGTATTGCCGTTAAAGTCGATACTTTCTTCCGGATTAAATAGCATGTTCTTGCGTGCATCGACCTTTAGAATGAAGTATTTCAATGCACCTAAGCCCACGATGCGGGCAATCTCACACTTTTCTTCCTCGCTCATATCCTTGAATTTTCCCAATTCGTCGGACGTATCTCGAGCCTCCTTCACCATTCCTGCTATCAAGTCGTCAGCATCCACCACCGTTCCTTCACGGCTTTTCATCTTGCCGTTGGGCAGTTCTACCATGCCATAAGAGAAGTGAACGAGCTCTCTTCCCCACTTAAAGCCCAAGCGATCGAGCAATATGGAGAGCACTTGGAAGTGATAATTCTGCTCGTTACCCACGACATATATCATTTTATCGATCGGGAAATCATGAAACCGCATCGTTGCAGTGCCTATATCCTGCGTCATATATACACTTGTACCGTCGGAACGCAGCAGCAGTTTCTGGTCTAAACCGTCACCCGTCAGATCTGCCCATACGCTGTTGTCGGCATGGCGCACGAAGATGCCTTTCTCCAAGCCCTCTTCTACCTTCGCTTTTCCCACAAGATACGTATCAGATTCATAGTATATCTTGTCGAAACTTACGCCGAGTTTCTTGTATGTTTCATCAA
>CAUUQE010000043.1:0-16621 GCA_963547065.1 uncultured Prevotella sp.
TCTTCATGATGGATAAATGGGGGCATGCCGACAGACTTTTGAAAGAAATAGACGCGAAATAAACTATACATTCGCACGCAATAAAACTGTAAAGGCGAGTTTGCAATCTGCTCAGAGACGCAAACTTGCCTTTATCTTTATGCCCTTTGTCAGGCATTGTAGCCTTGGGAAGAAATGTCGAAATTACAAAAAAGTTTGGCTGAATATACAATGTCAGACAAATGTCAGCATCTATTTGCAGATAACAGCTCATTGTTTTGCTAATTTTGCGGATGAACCTTTTATCCGTAATTGGCATGCGTCGACTTCTCATCCTGTTTGTTTTCTTTATTTTGGCAGCGTTTCTTGTAGATACGCTTTGCCCGGGTATAGACGACAGACCTCCCGAAGCAAGGTTCGAAGAGCACCTCAACAGGGCGCATTTACTTACTTATAACAACAATGATTTCGACTTCAGTGTGCAATATCCGAGTTTCTTCACCGTACAACCCGACTCGCTTATTGACTACGCAGGCTGTGTGCAGTTCTGTTACCGAGAGGATTGGGCGAACATAGTGCTCGAATATCATGTAGCCAAACCTATCGAAGAAGTGAGTGCGAGAGCCTATGCAAAACATGTGGCCGAACGAAAAAAGGCAGATAAATTGTGCTTGTATGCCAATTCTTTCATCATTTCCGGACGATTGTACGAGGGGTACAGATACCATGAAAAACATATGTTGAAAGATACACTGTGGCATGTATACGCTCTCTATTACCCAGAAAACTATCAAAACCACGTTACACGTCTGTTTCGCATGATAGATCGGTGGCAAGTAAAAATAGCCGAGAAAACACCGATAAAATCGCTTTGTTGTAAAAAACTTACCGATTGAATGTCACAAAACGATCTTTCGGGTGTTTATATAGTAGTACCCTATAAAAATCGAGTACATTTACTAAGAGCCGTATGTCGACTTCATGAAAATAATGTTTCTTCTTTTTTGAAATAATATCGGTTCCATCTATGTCTCATATAGTAAACAAGAACTTAATGAAAAAACTCTTTCTGCTTTCCGTGATGTTGCTCCTTGTAACGCGTATATGGGCTCAAAACATCACCGGAACGGTGGTAAATGAGAAGTTATCCCCCGTATCTTTTGCCAACGTATCGTTGCTTCGTGCCGATTCCTCGTTCGTTTCAGGCGCAAAGACCGATGTGCAAGGAGCATTTCGCATATCGAAAACCGTTGGTGCAAAGTTCCTCAAAATCTCGTGTGTGGGCTATCAAACTAAAGTAGTGGCGTGCGACAGCACCGTTATGGGCAACATTATTTTGGAGAACGAAGTAAAAACATTGGGCGAAGTTGAAGTGATTTCTCAACAACAACTCATCAAACAAGAGGCCGACAAACTATCTTATGCCGTGGAAAAAGATCCCGATGCCGCAACCGTAACCGTGATGGAAATGTTGCGCAAGGTGCCTCTGGTGGCGGTAGACGGGCAGGATAACATCACCGTAAAGGGAAGCAGCACCTTTAAAATCTATAAGAACGGTCATCCGGATGCCAGTCTGTCTACCAATCCCAAGGAGGTTTTGAAAGCTATACCTGCCAACATGATCAAACGCATAGAGGTGATTACCGAGCCGGGTGCCAAATACGACGCCGAAGGAGCTACAGCCATACTCAACATTGTGATGAAAGAAAACAGCCAAATAAAAGGTGTTACCGCCACTGTTACGGCAAGGAGTTCCTCACGGAAAGGCGCTATGGCCAGCACATATCTTGCTGCCCAAATCGGTAAACTCGTGGTGTCGGCAGATTACACTTTCTCCCGACAGAGTAAAAAACAGACACTGTATGGAAACGAAAGTACGCAATATTTTGAGAAAACAGGCAATTCTCTTGCCGTAAACTCACAAGGAACGAACGCAGGCAATGTGCATTTTGCAAACGTTATGGCCAGCTACGACGTCGATTCGCTCAACCTGATGACGCTGTCTGCCGACGGTTATGGTTATACTTTCGATCTGAACCGCACTTCAAACACATCGAAGACTGACGCAGACGGCCATCTGCTTTATAGATATGAAAGCGATTACCGCTCTCCGGGCTACAGCTTTGCCAATTGGAACGGCCGCTTCGACTACGAACACCGCACACATCTTAAAGACGAAGTGTTCACTTTCTCTTACATGCTCTCCACCACGAAGTACACAACAAGCTCGAATACCGCCTACAGCGATATGATCAATATGCCGGTGAGTTATAGCGGATATGCACAAAACGGTAGGGAAAGATTCTACGAACACACGTTGCAGGCCGACTACGTGCGACCTATCTCTAAGTTTCATAAGATAGAGATGGGGACTAAGTACATATGCCGACTGAACAAGAGCCATACGATGATTGCCTACAACGGTGCTGCCAATAACGTTGACCGGCGTTTCGACCACAGCACGCAGGTGGCTGCAGCCTATCTATCGTATATGTTTACTAAAGACAAATGGTCGGCACGGGCTGGTTTGCGCTATGAATACAGTTATTTGGATGCCCGTTATCCCGATGGCACAGATACGGATTTTCACCGTCATTTGAACGACTGGGTGCCTTCGGCCAGCATTACGTACCGCATGAGTGCGGCTAATAGCTTGAAAGCAAACTATGCCACGAGCATCAACCGCCCGGGTATATCTTATCTTAACCCTGCAGTCATCAGCACTCCCACCTCTGTGTCGTATGGCAACAGCAACCTTTCGAGTTCGCGAAACACCTCTTTCGGTATCACTTTTATGCATATCGGATCGAAGATAACGTGGCATCTGAATCCCTTTTACGAGTTTGCCGACAACCGTATCTCTTCCATGAGGTTCGCCAAACACGATGTGGTGTATTCCACATACGGCAACATTTTGCGTTATCGTAAGGTCGGGTTTTCGTTCTACACCCGCTGGCAAGCAACGAAAACCACTACGCTGATGCTCAACAGTTCGCTGAACTATCTGTATAACAATAACCCGAACGAGGGCCTTACCATGCACAAGTGGTACGATGAAACGTATGCCAATCTTTCACAGAAATTGCCATTGGGGCTACAGCTTGGCGTGTATGCGGGTGGAATATTGGGACATCAAGTTAGCGGAGTGTATGGTTATAACGACGGATACCGCTATCATGGTGTTAGTTTGCACCGCTCTTTCTTCAAAGAAGATCGCCTTACGGTAAGGTTGGTTGCATCGGATGTGCTTGATGGCAACCGTATTCATTACCGAACGTTTACCACGCAGGGCGACTACACAGGGCATACCTGTTCTTACTATCCTGGGGCAACGGTGTCTGTCAGCATATCGTATCGCATTGGTAAGCTAAAGGGCCAAGTAAAGAAAACCGAGAAAACGATCGACAATAACGATGTGGTTGGCGGCCTGTCTCGCAATGCCAATAAATAAAGCATTTACGGATGAGGAAGATATATGGTGCATCTATGTTCTACAGATATGCCATCTAAGTGCCTTATATCGTCTATTTGTTTGTCTTAGATAGGCACTCTAATGAAGTCATTAGTAATATGTTTGTTACCAAAGAATTATAGATGTCAAATTAAGAGGTTGCTTATTTTCTTCCTATCCTCTTTCTACAGGGATAAATTAGAAGAAGTATGTCCGTTCTGCTTCTCTCTATTATCCTCCAGACCCCTTGCCTTAACAGGCTATGATTGGATGAGTTTATAACCAAAACCGCGCACATTAACGATGCGAAGACTAGTGTCCTTGGCCAATTTATGGCGCAATTTGGTGATAAATACCTGCAGACTGCGGGTGTTGAAAAAGCTGTCATCACCCCACAGATCGAGCAATATGTCGCGTGTAAGTACCATCTCGTTGCACTTTTCGATAAGCCTACGCAGGATTTCCGCCTCGCGATGCGATAATTCTTCTATCGTATCTTCATATTGCAGATACTGCGAAACGGGGTTGAATGCATATTTTCCGATCTCTACCCACCCGCTCTCATGCCGTTGCATGCCGTCGCTAACGGCGGCTCTTCCCAATAAAGCCTTGATACGCACTATAAGTTCCTGCATTCCGAAAGGTTTCTTCAAGTAATCGTTGGCTCCTAATTCGAAGCCATGCACTACATCATTAACCGCCGAACGGGCTGTAAGGAAGAGCACCGGCGTATGTTTATCGGTATGCCGCAGACGGTGTATCATCTCGAAACCGTCCATACGCGGCATCATTACATCGGCTACAACCACGTCGGGATGCACTTCTGCGAATCGTCGAAGCCCCTCTTGTCCGTCGCAGGCCACGGTAATATCGAAGCCTTGCGCATCGAGCGTGTCTTTTATGATCATCGCCAACGTCTGCTCATCCTCTACTAAAAGTACGCTGATCCTATCCATTGAAATATAAATTAAATACGGTTCCCTGCCCAACCTTACTCTCCACGTCGACATGTCCGCCGAACTTATCCATCATGCTCTTTACGTAATACAGTCCGAGACCGTAGCCTTTCACGTTATGCAGGTTACCATCGGGTACTCTATAGAACCTGTCGAAAACATATTTCTGCTTATCCTGCGGTATGCCGATGCCATGATCGGCAACGGAAATCGTACTTCCCGTGCACCGTATTTCTATCACGCCCTTGCCATGGGAATACTTAACGGCGTTATCGATCAGATTGCTTATCACATGGAAAAGGTGCTGCCGGTCGGCACGCACCGTCATATCGGGAGGCTCCACTATGACGGTTATCTCCGTTTCGCGGTCTGCCTTCAACTGCTGTTGGCGCACTACGGCATCGACAATCGGCTTTACAGGCACGTCAGTCATATCGAGTTTCATCGTTCTACGGCGCTCCATACTCATCGAGAGTATCTGTTCAACCAAATTGGTTAGCCGTTCTAACTGTTCTTTACACACCTTCAGATACTCCTGCATGCGGCGAGGATCGGCCGCAGCCCCGAATTCCAGCAGGGCATCATTGGCTGCATAAGCCACGGAGATAGGCGTTTTGAGCTCGTGTGTCATATTGTTCGTGAAGTCTGTCTTCATTTCATCGAGCGTACGTTGGCGCAGAATGGTACGCATAAGATAGTAGAACGAGAAGCCGAGAATAAGCATAATGAAGAGCGAAGTGGCAAGAATACCTGCCATCTGCCGGAGCACTACCCGCTGTATTGGGGGCAGTTGCAACAGATATGTGCGATGACTGTTCAGGTCGGTTGCATAGCGATAGGTCTCCATCTTACCTTTAATACCCGTTCCGATGACCGCTACAGTGTCGGTATAAGTATAAGACGAGTCGGGCGTACTGCCGCTTTCGAGATACAACAACCTGTGGGCAGCGGTTATACCCAAATCATTCAGGTGTTTTGTAAGCAGACTGTCGAGGTACTTTGCATCGGGATCGCTCATCACATCTAAGCCCGAATGCAGCCCCCGTTGTAGGTAGTTGAGCAGTTCTTCCATATTATTACGATTTTTAAGCATGGTGGAGAAGTCTTGATTAACATTCAGTGCAGACACTTGGGAGTCGGGGCTGTTCACGGTAGCGTGCTCGTTCTCATCGTCTATAACAATCACCTTGCTGCCTTTTTCCGACATTTTCTTCACTATCTTCATATACTCTTTCGGCTTCTGGCCCGTAATATAAGTAGTTCCCAATACCATGCTGCTGTCGACGGAACTGCCGGCCGAGAACTCTATAGTGCCGTGCTGTCGGTTGCTGTCGGCCCGAAGAACCTTCACACGATGCATCATTTCCTCGTAATCACTCATATGAATAGCCTCGTTGATGCTGCGTTTCATGGAGCTGTACATGGTGTTGTAGAGGTTTACAAGCCAATAAGTCTGGTATAGAAAGATGGCCGTAAGCGACACAACCACCAAGAGCGACATATATTTAAGAGGTATCTTCATGCTACAAAGATAGGTTTTTCAAGTGGAGAACGGATAAAACGATAAGACTAAATAACACTTCTGTTAAGACTTGGTAAGCGCTTTTGCTTGCACAAAAATCCGTAAGAACTTATCTTTGTCCAATAAATACCGGAAACAATGAAAGCATTCATCACAATTATCTGTATGTTGTTCGCATCGTTGAATGTTTGTGCGCAAAGCGATTCTGCACGGCTCGACAGCATTATACATACGCTGCCCGATGTGATGGTGAAGGGTGAACGCCCCGTAGTCAAGGTAAACGGTGCCGCTCTGGTGTACGACTTGCAGCGCCTTATAGGCAGTAAACAAGTGGATAATGCCTACGATGCCCTGAAAGAACTGCCCGGTGTGTGCGAACAGAACGGCAGTATTACACTGTCGGGCATGCCGGTAAGCATCGTTATTGACGGCAAAGTGACTACTTTGACGGCCGAGCAACTGGGCGCATTGCTACGGAGCATACCCACAAGCCGTATCGCCAATGCCGAAGTGATGTACAATGCACCGGCACGATACCAACTGCGCGGGGCGGTTATCAATATCAACCTGTGCCACGAAAAAGGCGAAACACCACGCTTACAGGGCGAAACAAACCTTACATGGAACCAAGAACACCATGCACGTTTCGCCGAACGCTTGAGCTTAACCTACGCTTCGAAGCGGCTATCCATGGATTTTATGTACCGATACAACCACGGATCGCAGTACTACATCACCGAAGAAACTGCGCAACACTCGCAAACCGGCGGAAACGTTTATAACATACGTTCGCGCGAAACGGCCCATACAAGGGAACGAGGACATGATTATAGGCTCGGTATAGACTATAATATCGGCGATAGGCATAGCGTGAGTTTCGTTTACACGGGCAACTACGAGACAAATCATGCTCGACAGAACGTAAACGGAGATATCACCTCTGACTTCAACATCGACTTTATGCACCGGTTGCACAATCTGCGTATGGACTACAAAACGCCGTTCGGCTTGAACGCAGGCACCGAATATACCTATTACAGGACACCCGAAACGCAACTGCTCCACAGCACTATGCCCACGGGAAGTCTCGACTATCGTGTGGAAAATACACAGAAAATAAGCCGATGGAAGGCGTTTATCGCACAAGAATATCGGCTGCATGGCGGATGGAACATCAACTATGGTGCCATATACACCGCAAGCAGCGACCATAGCACACAATATTACACGAATACAGCAGCCACTCCAAGTCCGACACCTGCCGATGAAACGGTGAAACAACGCGAAGATAACGTGAATATATACATAGGAACAAGCAAACAGTTCTCACAGAAACTGTCGGCAGAGGTATCGCTTGCCGCCGAATATTACCACTCCTCGGCATGGCACCAATGGAACCTATACCCCATGTTCAACCTTTCTTACAAACCTACAGAGGAGCATTTGCTGCAGTTGAGCATGAGTAGCGACAAGAAATTCCCGCCTTATTGGACGATCAGCAACTTCATTACCTACGGTCATGGAGGCTATAACGAGGTGACAGGCAACCCGCTTTTGAAGCCTTCGAACGATTATCAGCTGCAATTGGTATACGTTCTGAAGAGCAAATATCAGCTGGTTACGTGGTACAACTACCACAAAGACTACTTTGTACAGACGCCTTATCAGCGGCAAGACCGGCTCACCGTGCAATACAGATATCTTAACTTCGATTTCAACAGGCAGGCGGGAGTACAGCTGTCGGCACCGTTTGCACTCGGTTTGTGGTACAACACGCGCGTAAATCTTATCGGTGTGTGGATGCAGCAAAAGGCCTCCGACTTCTACGACATACCTTTCAACCGCCATATTGCATACTGCATGGCGAGCATGAACAACACGTTCACAATTGCCAAACGGCCCGACCTAACGCTCACACTCGACGGGATGATACGCACAAAGGCCATACAAGCCACTTACGACTTGCCTGCTTCGGGCAACTTAGACGCCTCTCTAGTGTACAAATTTGCACGGAAACGTGCCATCGTTAAATTATTCTGTAATGATTTGTTCGAGACCTCATCAATCGATCCCCGTATTGATTACGCCCATCAACATATGCAGATGGATTTCTCCTGTTACCGCACATTTGGCATATCGCTTACCTATCGTTTCGGTGGATACAAAGAAAAACAGCACGAGGAAGTAGATACGTCGCGTTTCAAACCATAATATGGTGAAGATGGGCGGCCTATGTAATACCGATAAGTAAGTCATGTAAGCCGATTAGACCGTCTATCTGTCGGCGATAGACAGACGGTGTAAACGAGAAAACCGGTACATCTATCTATGATAGAATGGTAAGAAAACAGAATAACAAATAAGTTCTATGCAGGGAAAGACATCTGCCTACCCACATAGAACTTATTTGTTATTCGTTGAATTTGTACTAACAGTGTGTTGAGAGAAGCCTATTTCTCGGCATCGGCCGATGGAGGTGCGGCCGACTTATCGGCTCCCCACGCTTTATTGGGATGCCTGCCCATCTGCAAAACAAGTACTCCTCCGTTCTTTATATCGTCATGGCTGAACCACGGTTTATTCCATGTTTGTCCATTGAGCACAGCACTTTGAACGTATTTATTCTCGTCGGAGCAGTCGTTGGCTATAATTTCGAACACCTTACCATTGCCGAGCGTCACCTTTACATGCTTGAAAAGCGGGCTGCCGATATTATATGCAGGGAAGCCGGGGGTTACGGGATAGAAGCCTATCGACGAGAACACGACGAACGAGGTAAGCCCTCCACCGTCTTCATCTCCGGGTATTCCCATTACGTCATTACGGAACCATGTTTTCAATAGCTGGCGTATACGCTTCTGAGTTTTCCAAGGTGCGCTGGCATAGTTGTATAAATAAGGTATGTGCAGCGCCGGTTCGTTGGCCATAGTAAATTGCCCTATGTTACCCGTCTGGTCGGGCAGTTGGGTGTAGAACTCGCGTTTCCCGCGTCCCATCGGCTCTGCAAAGGTCTGATCAAGGTTTTTCAAGAACTGCTCTCTGCCACCCATAAGGTTGATAAGGTCGGCAATGTTGTGCTGTACATCCCAACGATACGTCCATCCGTTGTTCTCATCATAGGTATCTCTTACCCCTACACCGCCGGAAAAACGGTAATCGAATGGCTCTAAGAAGTTGCCCTCCTTGTCTTTGGGATGAAAGAAACCGGTTTTGGAATTAAATACATGGCGATAATTACGGCCAAGTTGTGCATATAGATCGGCTTCTTTTTTCTTTCCCATGTACGATGCGATGCGCGAAAGGCACCATTCATCGTAAGCAGTTCCTAAAGATACAGCGATCGGTTGGCGTTTTTCAAAGCCCGAAACGTTAGGATCGGTTTCCTTTTCTCCCTCACGCAAGGCAGGTATGTAGCCGTGTTTCTTGTAGAAATCGTCTATCCATCCGGCTTTATTTCCCGACCATGGGGCGAGTGTTTTCTCTTCTATGCCCTTTCGGCAATATTCATAAGCTCGCTTGGCATCTACTTTAAGTCCTTTATAAAGGGCATCTGCCACCATTGCCACGCCGTGGTTGGCGTTCATTCTGCGCGAG
This sequence comes from uncultured Prevotella sp., assembly GCA_963547065.1. Taxonomy (GTDB): domain Bacteria; phylum Bacteroidota; class Bacteroidia; order Bacteroidales; family Bacteroidaceae; genus Prevotella. The sequence goes on from CAUUQE010000043.1 coordinate 9,503, forward strand.
TCGCCGGTGATTTCAGGGAAGGTCGGCATCCATTTCGTTCCCATCTGTTCGGCCATGCGCAGGTATGATTCGATGATATCTTCCTCTTTTTTCGGTTGAATTAATGCCCGCAAAGGATGCGCTGCACGGTAGGTGTCCCAAATCCAGTCATCGGTATAGAATGGTATTCCACCATCCTCGTGCACTTTTCCGTCGTAGGCACTGTAATAACGTCCGTCTTCACTCAGACATACAGGGCGTTCGAAGGTGCGGTAATATGAGGTATAAAGTACGGTTTTCTCGTCTTCTGTTCCACCTTCCACAGTGATTTCCGAAAGCGTTTTATTCCATTCGGCGCGACCCTTTGTGGCAAGCGCGTCTACATCGTAGCCGTTCTGTTCGCGGTAAAGGTTCTTCTTGGCCTGCTCGGTACTGATGAAAGACACGCCGTAACGTAGGTGTACGCACTCTGTCCCGTCGGTAAAATGCAGCACTGCACAAGCGTTTTTACCGCTGGCCGAGGTTTGCGACGTTTTCAGAGTGCCGTTATCAAGGATACCGAAAGTAGGAGGAGTCTCCTCTGTTTCGGCATAAATGTAGACTTTTGTATTGCCGTATATCTCTTGATATCCGCTCACAACGTTCTTATCTACCTTGATAGCGCCCTTTTGCGAGTTGATTATCACGTATACAGGCTTGCTCTTTTGGAAATAGAGTTCATAGGCGGCACTCTGATGCGCCGCCGCAAAACGGGCTCTCATCATATTATCGTCCAATTCTATATCAAAAGAATAAGGTGTAATGTGCTCATGATCGTAATTCATTGCTACTACCGGAACGAGCTTGTTGCCCTGATAAGGACTGATACTGAATGCGGATCGCTCCCGATGATTGGTAACAATGACGGGTAATCCATTGACATATTCGGTGGTATAATCGGCACGTGCTGGATAAATACGCAACATACTATTGGGGAGTTGCACGGTTGCAAATGTGGGAACCAGTAGGTGACTGATATTTCCGATGTAGGGATTTACGTAGTCTATGGGCTCTTTTGTCTGGGCTTGTACCATACTTGTTAAGGCCAACAGTGACAAAAATGCCGTCAAAATTAAACGTATCGTTTTCATATTCATTAAAGATTTTCTGTTTGTTTTGATTTGTAAAGGTTGTATATATGTGGATTAAGGCGGCTAAAACAGAAAGTAATCAAAATTGTTTGATATTGCTGAGGCGCTTTCTATTTTCGACAAAGATAGTAAAAAGTATCGATATCGTTCTATTCTTTTAATGTATACTAACAAAAAATCCCCACTCCGATAGTGTTTCGGAACAGGGATATGATTAATATTCGTCAAGTTCTGGATCAATCGATGTCGTTTTCGTGATCCAAGGAATCATTGAAATCTTTCGGTTCATCGTTCATTGACGAGTCACGATAGTCGTCGTCACGTTGCCCGAAGCTATTGTTTCGATATTCGAAACGGTGTGCTTGACGATCTCCTCCACGGCGATCATTGCCCCGATTATCATTGTTTCCATCGCGTCGGGGACGTCTTTCATTGCCATTCTCGTGTCGTGGACGGCGCTCACGCTCTACATATCCTTCGGGTTTCGGCATAAGCACGCGGTGCGAGAGCTTATACTTACCGGTCTTAGGATCTATTTCCATCAGTTTCACCTGTATCTTGTCACCCTCTTTGATACCCGCTTCTTCAACGGTCTCAAGGCGTTTCCAGTCGATTTCACTAATGTGGAGAAGTCCATCTTTACCCGGCATAATCTCAACAAAGCAACCATAAGGCATCACCGAACGCACAGTCCCTTCGTACACTTCGCCTACTTCGGGTACGGCTACAATAGACTTTATTTTGGCCAAAGCGGCATCAATAGCGTCTTTATCGGGTGCGCTTACCTGTACTTTCCCTACACCATCGATCTCGTCAATAGTAATGGTAGCACCGGTATCTTCTTGCATTTGTTGGATAATCTTACCACCCGGGCCTATTACAGCGCCGATAAATTCTTTCGGAATCTCGAATGCAACGATACGAGGAACCTGTGGTTTCAGTTCTGCACGTGGTTCCGATATGGTTTTCATCATCTTTGTAAGAATATGTTCACGGCCGGCTTTCGCCTGCATCAATGCTTTCTCAAGGATTTCGAAACTCAGTCCATCGCACTTAATATCCATTTGTGTGGCTGTCAGACCGTCTTTTGTGCCCGTTGTTTTGAAGTCCATATCGCCCAAATGATCTTCATCACCGAGGATATCGCTAAGCACGGCATACTTTTCTTCGCCCGGGTTTTTGATCAATCCCATGGCAATACCGCTGACAGGTTTCGCCATCGGTACGCCTGCATCCATCAAAGCGAGGGTTCCGGCACATACTGTAGCCATGGAAGAAGAGCCATTGCTTTCTAATATCTGGCTTACCAAACGCACCGTATAGGGAAAATCAGCGGGGATCTGTCCCTTGAGTCCGCGCCATGCCAAGTGTCCATGTCCAATTTCTCTACGGCCGACACCGCGCTGAGCTTTAGCTTCTCCCGTTGAAAACGGCGGGAAGTTGTAATGCAACAAGAAGCGTTGATAGCCTTTCTCCAGTACATCATCCACAAGTTTCTCGTCCATTTTCGTACCGAGTGTACATGTAGAAAGCGACATAGTTTCGCCACGTTGGAAGATTGCACTTCCATGAGGCATCGGCAAAGCGCTCACTTCACACCAAATAGGACGTATCTCATCGGTTTTCCGACCATCGAGACGTTTACCCTCATCGAGTACACAACGGCGCATGGCATTACGCATTACGTCTTCATAATAGCGTGTTGCTTCGGCATGTTTTTCTTCCAATTCATCGGCAGAGAGACTCTCTACGTGTGCGGTATCGTATTTCTCAAGGAAATCGGTGATGAGTTTATCGAAAGCATATTGACGGGTATGCTTGTCCAGAGCTTGCTTGGTAATATCGTATGCGGGCTGGTAAAGTTCCTTATTGATTTGTTCGCGCAGTTTTTCATCATTCACCTCGTGGCAATACTCGCGTTTTACATCGGTACCAAGTTCTTTAGACAACTCTATTTGAAGGTCGCACATCGGCTTGATGGCATCGGCTGCAACCTTCAAGGCATCAATAAGATCCTGCTCTGAAACCTCATTCATCTCGCCTTCCACCATCATGATATTATCTTTGGTTGCACCGACCATAATGTCCATATCAGTATCTTTCATCTGTTGGAAAGTCGGATTGACTATATATTCGCCATTGATACGGGCGATACGCACCTCGGATATCGGGCCATCAAATGGGATATTGGAGCATGCCATGGCTGCTGAAGCGGCAAATCCCGCCAATGCATCAGGCTGATCTACGCCGTCTGCTGAAAGAAGCATTACCTGTACGTAGACTTCGGCATGGTAGTTTGAGGGAAAAAGCGGACGAAGTGCGCGGTCTATAAGGCGCGAAGTAAGGATTTCGTTATCGCTTGCTTTACCTTCACGTTTAGTAAATCCGCCCGGAAAACGCCCTGCTGCACTATACTGTTCGCGATAATCAACTTGCAAAGGCATAAAATCTGTTCCGGGAACTGCATCCTTTGCTGCACAAACAGTTGCTAATAACACTGTGTTGCCCATACGGAGTACCGCAGCACCATCAGCCTGTTTTGCAACTTTCCCGGTCTCAATGCTGATGGTTCTGCCATCAGGCAATTGAACTGTTTTCGTAATTACGTTCATCTAAAAAATTAAAACTTTATTGTTTTGACTAACATCTAATAATAAATTGCGCAAAGATACCTAATTTCAAATAAATAAAAGAATAAAAAACGAATAATTTAGTTTTTTTATTTACTGGTGTAACTTGCGGAAAGTACGCAAGATACCTCTATAATAAGTTATGTTCGATGCTATTCAAAGCATACTCATAATCTCATCCGTGGAGCCTGCAACACGAATATAATCTTTATAATCACCACGTATCATACCACGCCGTTGCAGATCCTCCAACAAAAGAACCAAACTATTCCAAAAGCCTTTCATGTTATAAAGTATCACCTTTTTATGATGATACCCGATAGTATGTGAGGCCACTACGGTAAATATCTCATCCAATGTGCCGATGCCGCCCGGGAGAGCTATTGCCACATCGCACTTAGACAGCATGATTTCTTTGCGATCACTCAAGTTATCGCAAGGAATATCCACATCTACATAATTAGAAACCTGCCCGTCTTTCTCGATCATCGAAGGAATAACACCGATAGTTCTGCCACCTGCATCGTGCACAGCCTTGGCAACACATTCCATTAATCCCATATTGCATCCGCCGAAAACTATGCTGTGCCCATCCTTGGCCAGCCGTTTTCCCAGCTCTTCCGTCAACTTGAAATATTCGGCATCGATATTGTTATTTGCCGAACAAAATATAGCTATCGTCATTATTTCTTCAATTTTCCATAAACAGTCGCCACGCCAAACGACATAACAATTGCCGGAGCGAAGGTATAAAAAACTTTTCTTTCACGCCATAGAGATGTCTTCTTTTTTGCTTACCATTAAATAATTATAACTAAAAAACAACGATGCAATCCATTTATTTTCACTACCTTTGCACTCGTTTAACCCCAAATGTTGCCGTTATTTGGTGGGGGCAATGGAGGCTTGAACAGGTTTTAATTTATTATTTTTAGTTTGAAAACATTTGAAGAATTGGGCGTTAGCGAAGAAATTCGCCGCGCCATCACCGAATTGGGGTTCGAAACTCCGATGCCGGTTCAGCAAGAAGTAATCCCTTATTTATTGGGTAATGGCAACGATGTAGTAGCTCTCGCACAGACAGGAACAGGAAAGACCGCCGCTTATGGTATTCCCATTCTGCAGAAGATAAACACATCAAAGAAAGAAACACAGGCACTTGTACTAAGTCCTACGCGCGAACTCTGTTTGCAGATTGCCGACGATCTGAACGATTTCAGTAAGTATATCAACGGTATGCACGTAGTAGCGGTGTATGGAGGCACGTCTATTGAGGCGCAGATCCGTACGATCAAGCGCGGTGTACAGATCATTGTGGCCACACCGGGCCGACTGATAGACCTGATGCACCGCGGAGTAGCCAAGCTCGACTCGGTGGCCAATGTGGTATTGGACGAGGCCGACGAGATGTTGAACATGGGCTTTTCCGACAGTATTAACGAGATATTCGAGGGCATTCCGCAGGATAGAAACACGTTGCTCTTTTCGGCTACCATGAGTAAAGAGATCGAAAAGATAGCACAGAACTATCTTCACAATGCGAAAGAGATAGTGGTCGGCAGCCGTAACGAGGGTGCAGAGAGCGTGAACCATATCTATTATATGGTGAATGCCAAGGACAAATACCTCGCTTTGAAGCGCATCGTAGACTATTATCCGCATATTTTCGCCATCATATTCTGCCGTACCAAGCGCGAAACACAGGAGATTGCCGATAAATTAATACACGATGGATACAACGCAGAAGCACTGCACGGCGACCTTAGTCAGCAACAACGCGACCTCACGATGCAGAAATTCCGCCAACACATGACACAGTTTCTTGTGGCAACTGACGTGGCTGCACGCGGTCTTGACGTAGAGGACCTGACACACGTTATCAATTACGGCCTGCCAGACGATATAGAAAGCTACACTCACCGCAGTGGCCGTACAGGGCGGGCGGGTAAAAAAGGAACTTCGATCTCTATCATTCATACGCGTGAACGTTCTAAAATGCGCGCCATAGAGAAGGTGATAGGCAAGCAATTTGTAGAGGGTAGCATACCTACAGCCAAAGAGATATGCACCAAGCAGCTCTATAAAACAATGGATGAGATACTGAAAATCGATGTCAACGAGGAAGAAATCGCTCCGTTCATGGCAGACATAAATCGACATTTCGAGTACATCGACAAAGAAGATATCATCAAAAAGATCGTGAGTTTGGAGTTCGGAAAGTTCTTAGCTTATTATGCCGATGCACCTAAAATAGAAAAACCGTCGACCAAGAGAGACAGTGAAAGGGCTGCAAAAGGCGAAAGACGAGGCACACGTGGCTCACGTTCGCATAAAGCAGAGGCAGGATATCGACGGCTGTTCATCAACCTCGGCAAGGCAGACGGCTTCTATCCGGGCGAAATTATGCAATTTATCAACAAGAATGTGCGTGGCCGGCAAGAGATAGGGCATATAGATTTGCTCAGTAAATTCTCGTATATCGAGGTTCCCGAAGCTGATGCAAATAAGGTGATGCGTGCACTCAGCGGTACCACTTATAAGGGTCGTGAGGTACGATGCAACGATGCAGACGAAAAAGCGCACGGCACTACTGTGTCCAAAGGGCGTAAGCGTAACGATGATAAGGGCGGTTTTAAAAAGTTTGAAAAACCGTCTAAGCGTAATAGCTCGCGCAGCCGTCGCCGAGAGGAATTTCAAGAAAGCGGTAAAAAGGATGATTGGAGGCAGTTTTTTCACCACGACAACATGGAATTGAAAGGCGAGGAGCCTGACTTTTCCGAAGAGGGTTGGGCTCGTAGGAATCCTAAGAAGAAGTAATAAGAAACACGTTTTATTCGAACGATTGAAGCACATGGATTGCATATTGCCAGTCCATGTGTTTTTCGTATATACCGGCAACTTTCCACAGATGCATGGTCTGTCGATAACAGATATACCATCTAAGACTGACAGATAGGCAATGTAAGGCGCTTAGATGATGTGTTTGTCTTTACCGTATGATATGTCTTATAAAATAAGGGAGGCTTTATAACCATAGAACGCGATAAACATTGCGCTCTTTATTTGCCTTTCAAGCTACGCAAAGCTTGCCGGGCAGCGGTGGCAATGTCTGCGTTTTTACTGTTTGCAAGCGGTTGGTAATTCGCGATGGCATTCTTCTTATCGCCTGTCTTTTCGTAGCATATCGCCAGATTAAAGGCAACGATATCGTCTTCGGGAGCATCTTTATGGATGGAAGCAAACAGGGGTAACGCTTCTGCATAATTCCCTTTCATGGCTAAAAGAGAGGCTTTGTTCGACCTGATACGAATGTCTTCGGGGTATGCAGCAAGCATCATTTCATTCAACTCATATGCCGGTTTATTGTCTTGTATATCAAT
>CAUUQE010000044.1:0-15591 GCA_963547065.1 uncultured Prevotella sp.
TTGGCACAGTTTGAAGACCAACAAAGGATAAAAAAAGAAACAAGACAACTGTGGAAAACGGTATTCAACGACTCGGAAGAGTTTATGGATATGTACTTTGAACGGGTATACAAAAGCGAATACAATATCACTTGTCAGATTGAAGGTCGCGTGGTGGCGGCTCTGCAAACGTTGCCTTACACACTGCTTTATCACGGACACAAAGTTAAGACAGCCTACATAAGCGGCGTAAGCGTGGAACCTACATACAGAAAGCAGGATGTCGGCAATAGTTTGATGCACCAGATGCACTTCGACATTTTCCATAAAGGCGTAATATTTTCTTCACTTATCCCCGCCGAAGAGTGGCTCTACGATTGGTACAACAAATGCGGGTATGCACAAGAGATTACATGTATGCCACCTATCAACAATGTTAAAGGCATGCCGTTTGCCCAATACGACCGATGGCAACGCCAAAAAGACTGTATACTTCTCCATACAGAAGAGCAATGGCAAACAGTTCAGGAAGATATTCGCATCGCCGGCAGCAGTTACAATCCCGCTACGACGCCCATAAAAGCCATGATCAGAGTGATAAATGCCGAGAAAGCATTGGCTCTTTATGCCCTGCAACACCCACAGACGACATATTCCATCCGCATACAAGACGATGACGATATTCCGATGAACAATGCCTACTACCGATTGACAAAAGGTAAAGTAACGAAAACCGATGAGCCCGACGAACTTGCCACGAAGATGAATATACGCCAATTGGCGTCTTTCATCTTCAAAGACGAACATGCCGAAATGAACCTAATGCTCAACTAAGCATACATCTCCTTAGTTAGAATACTCTCAAGTTCCTCGGCCGACAGGCGTAAACGGAATTCTCCCTTGATAGCGACGCTGATGCGGCCGGTCTCTTCAGACACAACAATAGCGATGGCATCGGAACTTTGCGATATTCCCATAGCTGCACGATGTCGCAGACCGAGTTCTTTAGGTATATCGAGATTATGAGATACGGGCAGAATACACCCTGCCGCCTCGATACGTTTCTTGGATATGATCATGGCACCATCGTGGAGCGGTGAGTTTTTAAAGAATATATTCTCGATGAGACGCTGATTTATTTTGGCATCAATAAGGTCGCCTGTGTCGACAATATCCTCAAGCGGTGCGCCACGTTCTATCACTATAAGTGCTCCGACCTTATTCTTTGCCATGCTCATACAGGCCATTACAATGGGCATAATGGTCTCCTTGTCCTCCAACTCCTCCTTTGTTCCGGAGGAAAAGAACCGAGTCAACGCTTTAAACCGCTGATGCGCGCCCAGCTGATAGAGAAACTTCCGTATTTCTTCTTGGAAGAGAATAATGAGTCCGATAACTCCAACGCTCACAAGTTTATCCATTATCGAACCCAAAAGGCGCATTTCGAGTATCTGACTTACAAAGAGCCATACGAACACAAATACCATGATACCGATAAAGACATTGAGCGATCGGCTCTCTTTCATCAGGCGATAGATGTAATAAAGCATTAGAGCCACAAGAAAGATATCGATGACATCTTTTATTCCGAAATTAAAAGGCATATCGTTCTATTTTTATTCATTGTAAAGTTTTAGGAATAAGGCCGACAGACTACAACTCTATCGTTGTCATTTCATGATACAGTTCTACGGCTTCGACAGCTTCTTTCACATCGTGTACGCGCAAGATGCCGGCCCCTTTCATCAAAGATATGACATTGAGCACAGATGTACCGTTGAGAGATGTTACAGGATCTCCGCCAAGAAGTTTATAAATCATGCTCTTACGAGATATTCCGACAAGCACGGGTAGTCCGAACACCTGAAATCGATCCATCTGTCGAAGCAGTCGATAGTTCTGTTCAAGTGTCTTGCCGAAGCCGAAGCCGGGATCGAGAATGATATCCTTAACGCCTAAATCGCGCAATCTTTGAACTTCATCTGCAAAAGCTATCATCATTGTTTCGAGTGTCGGCTTTACCGACATCAAGATATAAGGAACTTGCAAGCGGGCAACAGTATCGAACATATCACCCTCTTCGTGAATCGGAGTATTTACAATGCCCGTCAACCCGCCCTCCGAAACATCGTTAATGATATCAGCTCCCCACTCTTCTATGCACCGGCGTGCCACACGCGGACGGTAGGTATCCACCGAAACCACGACATCCGGCTGCTCTCTACGCACGATACGAAGCGCCTCGCACAACCTTTTGCTTTCCTCAGCCTCAGTAACTTCGACCGCTCCCGGACGTGTGGAAAAGGCCCCAACATCGATGATAGCGCCACCATCGGCAATTATTTGGTTCGTTCTATCGGCAATCTCACGCTCCGTCTGCTTGCGACTACCCGCATAAAACGAATTGGGCGTTACGTTCAGAATGCCCATCACCAGCGGTTTTTCAAAACTTATAAGCCTGCCACGCACATTGATCGTGTAGTCCGTCATATCACTTTTTCGCGTTTCTTTGATAGGCAAAGATAAGAAAAAAAAACATTATGTATCGGTCTTTCGAATTAAATAACCTAAAAACTGGCTGTATCTCGCCTGCATAAGGTGTTCTCATTGGAACAATATCCAATGCTTCTGTCCGCACAGATCGCCCATCTAACACTCGTACATAGCACATTTATCAGCTTTACATGTACAAGGTATCGCGTATAGACATAGTCTCTATGCCAAGAGAAAGAGAATATCCTACAGTATAAAAAACCGATATACCGCATGACAAGGCGACATATCGGCAAAACAATCAGTATAGTTAAGAGATACTCTCCCGCCGGGAAAGGGTGACGGCATTCACACGCAAACACCCTTTAGACGAGAGAGATTAAAAATAAGCAATTAGCGTTTTAACCTTATTTTCTTATAAATTACCATATCTACGGGTTTTCTATCACCAGCATCTACTGCCCATATCAGCGCAAGAAGCCCGTGTAACGCTGCCCTGTGATACGATACGTTTTGTTCGAGTCATCATCGCTGAACTTCACTTCGAATACTATACTATCGTTGGGAGCTCCATGCAGACTGGTCGCAGCACCTTTCAAGACCTTTCCATTCGTAATAACAGCGGTAGCATCCGATTTATCAGAACCATTATAATCCTTACTTACACAAGCAAAAGCCATGTTCTGCAGGTCTACGTCGACTTTCATTTTAAAGTCCCAAAAATTCTTTTTGTCGCTTATCCACATTTCTGTGGTGTTATTGGCCGCCGTATTATAGGTAATTAAAGTAAAGGTATCAGCCTCCTTTGCCAACACTGTTCCGCTTGCATCTATGGAATAAGCCGCCACATCCCACTGTCCGGCCATGTCGACAAGCTGAGTTGCTCCCGGATCAGTATCGGAATTATCGCAACTAACAATACAAAAAGAGAATACAAAAGCTGCGAAAAACGTCATTAAATATTTCTTGTTCATGATTTATCTATTTTTTAAGTATTACATGAAATTCCATTCCGGCATAAGGAGCCATGTAAGATACGACTCCTGTTTGTGGAGCATAGGTTCCATTAAAACCGTCGTCGAGCGAGTCGCCCCACCCGCTTAAGAAACTAGAAAGCGCCGTAAGCGAGTTATCGGCATTCAGACTAAAATAGCCGGTAAGGGCATATGCCGCACCATATCCCGATCGCTGATCGTAGTACCCGCCAAGGAAATCGCTGATATGGAATACACCATCGGCGGCTTTACTTATCTCGATCTTGTAACCGCTATATGGAGTTTGTGTGCTCTTCCGCAGACGATACGAGCCTTCCTGCAACACATAAGTGCCCGAAAGGTCGGTAGTAATGGCGGGATTATACACAACTACCGTGCGTGTTACCGATTTACTGAAGCCATCTGTATTCGCTGCAGAATAGGTAACCGGATAAACTCCGACCTTTGTGGCATCTACCTTGCCCTCCACTTTCACTTTGTCAGTGACATCCGCCGTGCCTTCTAAAGCCGTAAAACCGGGATCAGTATAGCTGCTTCCTACAGATACAGTATAGACACTTCCCCCTTTCAGGTTTATCGTTACATAGTTAGTTATGCGAGAGTCGGTGTATTCATCGTCTCCACACGCACCGACTGAAAGCAGCACCAAGGCTACAAGCATGCCATATAATATCTTTTTCATATTGCTTTCTTTTTATTATGTTCATTACTTCACATCCCACCATACCGGTTTGTCGGCCGGTATTGCTTCCGGAGTATTGAGATTGTACTGCGATGCATTGTAGGGGAAATACATACGTTTTACTAAAACACCTACGCCAAGGGCATTGACTGCGGGCGAAATAAGTTCGCCTGCGGTGTATACGGAGGGATTCTTTTTAATATCAGCTGCCGTGGCTGTAGAAACTTTCGGTACGTCCGTACGGCGCTGTTCGCTCCATGCTTCCATGTGATCCATGTAGAACAATGCCACCCATTTCTGCATATATATCAGATTGAGCTTGTCGGTAACAGTTCCGGCTGTAGACCATGCCACCGCTCCATTGTACAAATCGGAGGCTCCGGTTAGCCCTCTGGCTTCGAAATCAGCCTTTATAGCATTCTCATAAGCCTGCTTTGCTGCCGCATCATTGTTATTGAAACGCAACTGCACCTCGGCAATAAGGAACTGAAGTTCAGCCTGCGTAAAGAAATAAACAGGTTTCGTAGCATAATAATTCAGTTCACTGACGTCTTTATTCTTAATGTCATTGAACGCATATTTGGTAGCAGGAAGCGCACCGGCATACGATCCGGAAGCGGTAGCCTTGGCAAATCCGTAAGCCAAACGCTGGGTATCGCCGGTCTTAGTAAGATAGCTAACGATGGCATAACCGGCACAATGGTTGGTTGTATTGAGATTTATCTTGTTTGTAGAGTACCAAGGATTGCGACGGTCGGCCTCATCTTTATAGTTATCGAACTTGAAATCACCCGTAAAAAACTCATTTTGAGCTATTAAAGCCTTAGCCTTATTAGTATATTCGGAAGCATTAATGCCGGCATCTATAAAACGTAAGTACATCCGAAGGCGCAATGCATTGGCAAACCCCTTCCATTGAGAAAGCTTTTTGCTCCCAATCATGTCGGTACATGTAATGGTTTCCCCGGTTATCAGGCTCTCTACCGAGTCCATCTCGTTGAGTATGCCCTCATAGACGCTCTGTCCGCTATCCCATTTTGGCGCTGTATTTCCATTACCCTTTAGGGCTTCCGTGTACGGAGCCTGATCCCAATTGTCTACAGCAAGTTGAAAACACAAGGCACGCAACGTTGTTGCCATAAATTTATCGGCACCCGTAGTGGCATTCGACTTCAATATATCTTCCAAATCCTCTAATGCTACGGCATATAATATAGCATAACTACGGTCAAGGACAGCCGAAGACTGCGTGAACATATAACGAACTAAATTTCTATATTGTTCGGATTCCGGCATTTGGTCATAATATTGCACAAAGAAACCGGCAGGATTATACATGCCGTCACCGATAACAGTTGCAATCGCATTCTGTGCTGATGGCATGACTAACGCAGGTGTTGCCGACAAAGGATGGTTAGGATCATCATTTATATCCAAACTGCAACCAGTGAATGCCATCGTTACGACAGCCATTACATATAATAATATCTTTTTCATATCTTCGAAATAACGCTAATTAAAATTTAACCTGAACATTGAAACCGAACTTCCTTGAAGACGGATTTGCAGAGAATTCGCCGTAATTACCTTTAATATCGTTACCGAAAGAACTGGTCTCAGGATCGATAAACGTATTATCCGATGGTGTCCAGCAAAGTAAATTCGAACCGAACAGCGACAACCTTACACTGGTAAGAAACGTGTTTGCAAGCCAACTTTTGGGAACATCCCATGCCAAAGACACATTGCGAAGTTTAACAAACGATTTACTAATCAGCCATGCACTGTTCATCTGATCGCCCCCAGCATTCCAGTAATCATCTATATCGGCCTGAGATATCGGCGTTGTATTTTCAACATATGTCACATTCCCACTGGCATCTGTCGAAGCATTTACCGAGTTCGGCACGATGAAAGTACGGCGTTGATTGTACGTAGTCTGTATGGCATTCCCCACAAAGTAGTTGATACTCTTCGTACGAGAGTACATCAAACCGCCCTGACGGATATCGAATACGAAGCCGAGGGATACATTTTTATAACGAAGATTTGTAGAAATACCCAAGGTATACTTATTATTCATGGTACCTATAACCTCCTGCGACGACTTCGCAACAGGCAGTCCGGTATTGGCATCCACCACGATATGTCCCTCCGGATCGCGTTCTGGCACCTGTGCAAGGAACTGACCGAGCTCATTTCCGGTAATTGCATACAAACCCGCCTCACCGTTAATTCTTTCAATAGAGGACTTACCACCAAGACTTTTAGGCAAACTGATCACTTTACTCCAATTCTTTGTGAAGTTAAAGCTTGTCGTCCAATCGAAATCTTTCGTAACAATAGGCTTAACTGTCAGCAGTGCCTCGATGCCTTGATTACGTATCTTACCCAAGTTCATATTCTGGTATGTATACCCTGTTGCTGGATCGGAAGCCAATTGGAATATCTGTTTATCGGAATTACGATTATAGTAATCTACATCAAGATTAATACGATTATTCAAAAATGCGACATTTAAACCGACTTCAAACTCGGTAGTTATCTCCGGTTGCAAGGTGTTACTTCCCAAGATATTGCCTACAGAATATGCATTAACTCCATTTAACGGAAACTTTACTTCGCCCCATCCGGTGGCATTGGCTGTTGCTAAAGAGTAATAAGGATCTACCATATAAACGTCTGCATCATTACCCGTCTGTCCCCAGGCCAAGCGTATTTTACCGAAACTGAACCAAGATTTCGTATTTTCATCAAACAGTTGAGAGAACAACCAGCTACCAGTAACGCCCGGATAGAAGAAAGATCGGTTGGCTTTCGGTAATGTTGAAGACCAATCGTTACGCGCCATACCGGTAATAAATACCATATCTTTCCACGCAAAATCGACTTCTCCGTAAAGTCCATAGCTACGCCGACGGGTTGAATAGGTATTTGTAGTCGGCGTATCTGCCGAATTTCTGAGGTTATACCAAGTAGGAATTGTAAGATTCGTTACCTGTGAATAGAGGTGATGATACTTACGTTCCGAATAATTAAGACCCAATAGAGCCGTAAGATTGATATCTTTTGTAATGCTCTGATTATAGTTTACCATAAAATCTTGGTTCATCTCACGGCGACGGGCAATCGTTTCATTCACCTCGCCTGTAGCCTTATTGAAGACTCCCAACACATCATTAGGAGTTCCAGAGAACAGAACTTTCATATTTGGGGTGGCATAATGTCGCTCGCTGTTGGTAGCATCAAGACCGATACGATACGTAGCTTTGAAGTATTTCAGGAATTCGTAATCTAATTGAAACTTACCGAAAATCTTCTCAGCTTTATAAGTAGACTGATAATTTTTCAATACATAATAAGGATTGGTTACGCCATAAGGAGTAAAATAATACCCGGGTTGATTAAATGGATCATCCAGATTGGCCAATTCCACGATACTGATATCACGTGGCATCTGGTAAATATCGTTAATCATATTCAATCCCTGACCAGTGGTGGAGAATTTATTATTCTGCGAAGAATAGTTAACCGAAGCTCCGAAAGTAAGATCCTTCACCTTACGGGTACCACGGAAAGAAAACGTGTACTTATCATAAATGTCTGCATTCGTAGGGAGAATGCCGTCTTCACTCGTCTGAGACAAAGAGAGAAAATACTCGCCCATCTCATTTGCATTATTGAGCGAAAGGCTGTTATTATAACGCACACCAGTATCAAAAAAATCGCGTATATTATTATTAATGGCCCTATACGACTTTAACTTCTGCGAATTGTTATAGATTTGTCCATACAATTGCTGCGATCCATCGAAAGCCGGCCCCCACGAACCGTTCTCTATCTCGGTCTTTTCCGCATTCCAGCCCATGCCGAAATCATTCTGCATTTCCGGAAGACGACCGACCACAGACCATTGTATACCACCATTATACTCAATACCAAGCCCTTTTTCATGTCTTTGTCCGTTCTTAGTCGTAATCATAACGACGCCATTGGCGGCACGACTTCCGTAAAGAGCTGTCGCTGCAGCACCTTTCAAAATAGTCATACTTACCACATCATCAGGGTTTACGGCACTGGCACCATTACCGAAATCGTATCCTGTGTTAAGTCCATCCGTACTTGTAACAGAGCGGTTGTCCATAGGAATGCCATCAACCACGAACAATGGCTGGTTAGAACCCGATAAAGAAGTAAAACCACGCACTACTATAGACTGAGAAGCCCCCGGATCTCCTGCCGCTGCATTTACCTGTACGCCGGCTACCTGACCGGATATACTGCTGACAACATCTGCAGATCGCACCGCTGTAAGCTTATCACTCGACACTGTTGTGGCCGAATAACCGATGGCTTTCTCGGATCGTTTGATGCCTAAAGCCGTAACAACGACCTCATTCAACGACTGATTATCCGGTTTGAGAACAATCTTCAGATTAGGTGCAACAGCTACCTCTTTGGACACCATACCCAAATAAGAAACACGAAGTTTAGTGGCCCCTTGAGGAACGAGGAGTGAGAAACGCCCGTCGGCATTTGTTGCCGTACCAGTCTTTGTACCAACAATTTGAACTGAGGCCCCTACGACGGGCGCACCATCCTCTTGAGACACAACGGTACCCATAACTTGTGTTTGTGCCATTACCGCCCCGAAATACGCAAAGAGGCAGACAAAAAGCATTGTTAATTTCCTTACCATAAAATCTCTCTCTTAATAATTTCACTTAAATTCATAAAACTTAACGGGGTCAAAGGTAAGCAATATTTATCAAATTTGCAAGAAATTTTTCAAAAAACTTATAATTCAATACTAATTATGTATCAAAAATGACATTTTTATACAAAATATATGTAAATATTGAATTTTAGCTTTACGTTACCAATATTTAAATAGTATTATTCCAGCTCTCACACTTTAGTTTATTTAAAAGACGTATAACATTATTTAATTTATAGTGTAAAAAGAGAATTAATTCATTTCGTTTATCCGGAAAATGATTACTTTTGCATATATAAGTTATTATTCTAATTCAAAATAAAAGACTGAATGATGGAAATATCCGAATTGTACGAACTTTATTTGAAGTATCCCCAAATAACTACAGACTCACGTGTATGCCCCAAAGGTTCCATATTTATTGCACTAAAAGGCGAGAACTTCGATGGTAACAAGTTTGCCGATGCGGCATTAGAAAAGGGGTGCTCATACGCTATCATAGACGAACAGAGATACCGGAAGCCCCATGACAACCGCTATATTTTAGTAGATAACTGCCTAAAAACATACCAACAACTCGCACGAGAGCACAGACAACATTTCCATATCCCTGTTATCGGCATCACCGGAACCAATGGTAAGACTACGACAAAGGAACTTGTGTCAGCCGTACTTGACAAAAAATACAACGTACTCTATACCGATGGTAATTTCAATAACGATGTGGGAGTACCGAAAACGTTGTTCCGACTATCAGAAGAGCACCAGATTGCTGTCATTGAAATGGGCGCCAGCCACCCGGGAGATATCAAGACATTGGTGGAAATCGTAGAACCTGATTACGGCATCATTACCAATGTAGGCAAAGCACACCTGCAAGGATTCGGCTCATTCGAGGGAGTTATCCGTACTAAAGGAGAACTTTATGACTATTTACGTGCCAGACAAGGCAGCAAAATCTTCATCAATGCTGACAATCCATACTTGATGAATATTTCACAAGGGCTCTCTTTAATTAAATATGGTACGAAAGACAACAGCGAACTTTTAGTGAAAGGCCAAGTAACCGACTGCTCTCCTTTCCTCAATTTCCGTTGGTGTAACACACAAACGGGCCATTGGAACGAGGTGCATACCCGCATGATCGGCGCTTACAATATCGATAATATGCTCGCAGCGACCTGTATAGGACTGCAATTCGAAATATCAGAAGCAGACATAGACGAGGCTTTAAGCAAATACACCCCGAGCAACAACCGCTCGCAACTGACCATTACAGACGATAACAAACTGATTGTAGATGCCTACAACGCAAACCCCACAAGCATGCACGCCGCCATCGAGAACTTCAAAGCCATGCGTGTTTCGCCGAAGATAGCCATTTTGGGCGATATGCGCGAACTGGGTAACGCAAGTAAAGAGGAACATCAGCACATTGCAGACGAGCTGAAAACTGCCGATTTCGACAATGTATGGCTCATAGGCGAAGAGTTCTACAACACGAAGTCTGACTTCCGAAAGTTCCACAACATAGAAGAAGTGAAAACAGCCCTACAAACCAATAAGCCTAAAGGCTGCTACATATTGATTAAAGGCAGCAACGGTCTTCACCTTTCGCAGCTTCCGGAACTGCTGTAAGCATCGAGCAATAAAAATATCCAATAAAATTTTTACGTAAACCGTTTACCTCAAAAGCATGCGTAAGCATACTGTTGACAGTAGGCATAACCATTCTATACTATTCGTTTACACTGCCTTCACCTATTATTCATAATGGCAATGAGAGCACATACGACCTTAAATCTCAGCTCATGGAAGCAGATAGCGGCTTCAGCGTATTCGCATGTTTCCTGCTTCTGTTTTGTCTAATCTTCAAAATCAAATGCTGGAGCGACTTTACCCATATTGAAATTCTCCGAAAAAGTACTCTTTTCAGTCTTATGAATATAGCTACCGTCGGTCTCTATCCTTCCACCTTTTGGTACTTTACGTTCCGACAGTTGCGCTACGACTATCCTTCCAACGTCGATACTATTATTATCCCCATCATTACACTGTGTATTGCAATTACAATATTTCTACTCATTTCCAACATCGGTCTAACGCTCATCACCCTGTATACACACTTCCCGTGCAGGCTGTTTCCCAAGAGAGCAGTCCTCACTGCGGGCAGTATCGCTTGGGAAATACTCATATGGATGCTGATTTTGATCGATGTGGCGGCGCTCATCCTATTCTCCATCGGCGGTGATCATCTCTCTATTCCTATCTCCATGACCTATTTATATGTGTTGTTTGCCGTAAGAGCCTCACACATTAGATAGTCTCTCTTCCTTAATCTCTAATTCTATCATGGCTTAGATATGCCATCTAAGCTCCTTATAATGCCTATCTAATACGCTTAACCAGCCAATCTAACTGTCACAGATGGTATATCCAACAAGTATGGGCAGAACATCTATCTACTTTACACCGCCCTATTTACAAAATTACGGTTTATCAACAAACCTTTTTCTCCCCGCACGGAAAGGCTACAAAAATATGCTTTTCCTCAATACTCCACATAGTGCGAAAGACGCTCAATGTCCATCTGTGTAAAATCTTTGAGTAGCCTAAGATCATTAAGACTCGTAAGCGGTCCCTTGAGTCGGCGATAATCAGTAATTGCCTTAGCCTGATAAAAACTGATATACGGGTGACGTTTCAATTGATTAAGCGTAAGTTTGTTCACATTCAGCTTGCGGATAGTCCGGTCAGACACTGTGAAATAAGCCAACGCCTCTTCGGGGAAACCCTCTATTTCTTTCAGTTGATCCACACGATAGAAGCCTCCGAGCCGGTCGCGATACCATGCTATTTCGCGTGCATAATATCTTCCTATGCCCGGAACCTTGCGAAGAGCAGCGGTATCTGCCGTGTTCAACGGCAATTTTTCATTGGCCTTTAGCTTTACGGGATATTGTATAGTATCACGTTCCGGCACCCGTTCTTTGACTGCAAGCAGCGCAGCGGGCAGATAGTCTGCACTGATACGGATATAAGGTTCCATAGCTTTATACTGTTTCTGCGTAAGACCGTAAAGACGGGCAAAGTCTGTAGGACGGCGATACACTCCGCCTGCCGCACGATATTTATAAATGCTACGTACTTGCCACGGCTTTAAGCCCAGCTTGAGCAGTGCCGTGCTGTCAGCTGTATTGGGATCGAAAGGAAACAGCTCGGCTTCCTGCCCGCCATCGACACGATAGGTAACGGGAGTGTATCCGTATCCATGTGAAGCCGGAGGAATGTTCGCTACCGACAGACTGTCTTCGTGTGTGAGCTCAGTTGTATTATTGTCGTCATCGACATAAAGAAACAATAAGGATATACATGCTGTGAGCAGCAATAAAAACAAGAGAACCTTTCGGTCAGACTTATTGAAATAAAAGAATTCTTTAATAGACATCGTATTATATAGAAAGGAAGCGGCGGCACTTACCGAAACACACTTTAAAGACAAGCGCTAATCCCGATGGCACCATATATGCTAAATGACATGAAACTGATGCAGTAATATCGCCAATATGGCAATAGGACAAACAAAGCGCACAGCAAACAAATAAACACCGAACAGCATGCCTCGAAGCGTTTGCCAATTGGTAAACTCGTCTTTTACTATCTGCTTCGGTACGAACCACCCAAGGAATATGCAGGTTAGCAGTCCGCCAATGGGAAGGAATATCTGTCCCGTAACGAAGTCAAACAACTCGAATAGCGACTTTCCCCCTATCTGCAAATAGTCCAATTTGCCGAGAGAAAGAGAACAAAAGATACCAATAATACTGGTAGACACGGTAACTAAAAGAGCTCCTTTCTTCCTCGTGATGTGGAATTCCTCATAAAAAAACGCCGTACTCACCTCGTGCAGCGAAATCAGAGAAGTAAGTGCCGCCAACGAAAGTAAGGAGTAAAACATCAAGGCAACCACCCAACCTACGACAGGCATACCAGCAAATGCCTGATTAAATACATTAGGCAGTGTGATAAAGATGAGAGAAGGTCCGCTATCCGGATTTATACCCACAGAAAATGCAGCAGGAAAAATCATCAGACCGGCAAGAATGGCCACCAATGTATCGATGACAGCTACTTGAACCGCCGACTTTAGCAAATTTGTCTGTCGGCTATAATAAGAAGCATAGGTACATATACAGCCCATGGCTATGCTGAGCGAATAGAACGACTGGCCCAGTGCCCCAAGGAAGACATTGCTGTCGACTTTAGAGAATTGCGGTTCAAGCAGGAAAGAGATGCCTTTTTCCGCCCCCGGAAGCAAGCACGAAGCGACGACAATGACCAATAAAAGCACGAAAAGCGTAGGCATCAGTAATTTCGAAGCTCGCTCTATGCCACCACGCACACCGTGAATAATAATATAATGGGTAAGCAGCAACATTGCTACAGTCCAAAATATCGGCCGCAAAGGGTTCTCTGAAAAGCTTTGGAAATAATACATAATGAATGCAGGATCGCCTTTCAACTCGCCCATTATCGAAGCATAAACGTATTGCAAGCACCAGCCGGCAACCACGGCATAATAGCCTGTAATGAGAAAACCAGTAAGCACGCCCATGTAGCCCACCCATTTCCACGGCGTACCATTAGCCAATTTGGTATAGGCCCGAGCCGTATTCGAGGCGCCTCGACGCCCAATAATAAACTCAGAGACCATGCACGGAATGCCCAAAAGCAGTACGCAACCTATATATAAAAGTATGAAAACGGCGCCACCATTCTGTCCTGTCATATAAGGAAAGCGCCATACATTGCCTAAACCTACTGCCGAACCCGCCGTGGCAAGTATGATACCGAGCTTACTACCGAAGCTTCCTCTTTCTGTCTGCATGATGATATGTCAATAGAATATCAGATGTAAATGTATAAAAAACGGTTCTGTTTTACATGCATACTGCAACAAAATACGCAATTATAGTATCAAACAAAAGCTAAATTACCGTAAAATCGCAAAATCTTCTTACCTATATTCTTCCGATAAGGTATCTTTCCAAAGGTTAAAAGGATATTGAAGCAGGTGAGAATTATAGAAACGGCGGTCACCGGTAACTTCCTTACCGATGAAATCGGGCTTTTCGTAAGGCTCATCCTCACAGTTTAATTCAACTTCTGCTATGACAAGTCCCTCGTTGTCGCCATAAAATTCGTCAACTTCGAATATATGTTCTCCTCTTTTTACCAAATAACGCCGCTTATCAATAATACCTCCTTTGCACAAAGCCAACAGATGCGACGCTTCATCGAGGGTTATTTCTTTTTCGAATTCGTAACGTGTCATGCCCCCATTTACAGATTTTCCCTTGATCGTAAGATAAGCTTTTTTATCACGCGTGCGCACTCTGACCGTGGCGTCATCAGCAGGTATGTAGCCCTGACGGATATGACTGCTCGAAAAGGAGGCATGTTTATATGCATCGCCCTTATGCACCAAAAACTTCCGTTCTATCTCCAATCCGCTCATTTACATCAGCATAAAACAGATCATAAATACAACTGCAAGAACTACCAATACACCAAAAATCCAATACACCACTGTTTTGGCCTGCCGTTCTTGTTTAGCTTGGCGGGCTGCACGATTGATTTTACTCTTTTCACTCATAGCTCTATGATTTTAAAATTATAAAGGTTTTGTTGATTTATTATTCGCCATCAACAGGGAACTCCATAAGATAAGCCTTGATAAAGTCGTCTATCTTACCGTCCATCACACCGTCTACATCCGATGTCTGATAATTCGTGCGATGATCTTTCACGCGCCTGTCATCGAAAACATAGCTTCTTATTTGGCTTCCCCATTCTATCTTTTTCTTTCCGGCCTCTATCTTAGCTTGCTCTTCCAAGCGTTTTTTCATGGCACGATCGTAAAGTTGCGACTTTAGGAGCTGCATTGCCTTGGCACGGTTCTTAGGTTGATCGCGGGTCTCTGTATTCTCTATCAGTATTTCTTCTTCCTCTCCCGTGTCCGGGTCCTGATACATATAGCGCAAACGCACACCGGATTCCACCTTATTAACGTTCTGTCCACCGGCTCCACCTGACCTGAAAGTATCCCAAGACACACGGGCAGGATCGACAAAAACTTCTATTGAATCGTCTACAAGTGGCGAAACGAACACACTGGCAAAGCTCGTCATGCGCTTACCTTGTGCATTGAACGGCGACACACGCACCAAACGATGCACGCCATTCTCGCTTTTAAGAAAGCCATAAGCATACTCTCCGCCCTCTATTTCCATAGTAACGCTCTTGATACCAGCCTCATCTCCCTCCTGCAGATTACTGATGGAAACCCTATAACCGTGTGCCTCAGCCCAACGCATATACATGCGCATAAGCATTTGAGCCCAATCCTGACTCTCCGTTCCACCGGCTCCACTGTTGATTTTCAATACACATTCCATCGGATCTTCCTGCTGACGAAGCATGTTCTTCAACTCTAAATCTTCGATTGCCTTGATGGCTTTCGCGTAATCTGCATCTACCTCTTCTTCACAGACCATATCATCGTGATAGAAATCGAAAGCAAGTTGCAGTTCATCAGCATACTGACGAACCTCTTTGTAACCCTTAATCCATTTCTCAATGCCCTTGACCAATTTCATTTGTTCCTGCGCACGTTGCGGATCTTCCCAAAAATCAGGAGCCTGAGTTCGCAATTGTTCCTCTTC
>CAUUQE010000045.1:0-15377 GCA_963547065.1 uncultured Prevotella sp.
GTTCGAATACATTCATTCTAAAAAACGAGTAAAGAAGATATACCAACTCATTGATGAAGAGTATAAAAAAGAGAAACAAATTATTCCTCTTTTTTGGACCGAGCATTGTATCGAGTGTGCTGCTCCATTGTGCTACACAACCTGTCCTAGATACAAACAAAGAGAAGATGGAGAATGTATTAGAATCGTAAACGGAATAACTCCAATTGACCATCATAGTCAATTAGGTGCACTTCTTGAATTTAGAACATGGGGGAAAATAGAATCACAACTCAAAATTCGTCCACTATCCGGTAAAACATACACAACAGTTTATAGTGTTATAACTAGATTTGGGTATCTTGTAAAACTTTTAAACTCCATCGTACCGATAAAATTAATATGCCGTTTTATTAACCTTGGATGGTTCAGCTATAGACAAAAGTATATAAATTATAAGATTAGAAAAGGGAAAAGTATTACCCATCTTGAGTTGCAAGTAGATTTAAAAAATAACGACAAACCGACAAAACTGCTTATTGATATTAAAACGGCAGATAAACTTCTTTTTAGAGAAAGTATTTCTATCCCTTTAAATTCCTCTCATTTTGAAATTGCCATACCACCTTACGAGGATTCTAAAGAACAATATTTCATAAATATTCATCCTGCCAATGCCGAAGAACATATAACTCTAGATTTCCAAAGATTAGAATTACTTCCAAGAACTATAACCAAGGGGAAGAAAATAAAATGTGTTATTTGGGATTTAGACAATACTCTTTGGGATGGTGTTCTTATCGAAGATGAGAACGTAAAAGATAGATATCATTTCATAGAACTAATAAAGAAATTAGATCGTTGTGGTATCGTAAACTCCATTGCCTCAAAGAATGATTACGATAAGGTGATAGGAAAGTTAAGAGAATTAGGTATTGAAGAATATTTTGTTTTCGCAAAAATCAACTGGAATCCTAAAAGTATAAATATTTCGAAAATTATAAAGCAAATGAATATCAACGCAAATACAATTGTATTTGTTGATGATAACCCATTTGAAAGACTTGAAGTAATTCAGCAACATCCTAATATAACATGTATAGATCCTTCTGAACTTATTGAGTTTTCAAGGTCAGAGCGTTTTAGAATGACTGTAACAGAAGATTCTAAAAAACGAAGAGACACCTATAAAATGCTTGAGGCACTAAAGAATGAAGAAGAAGAATGGAAAGGGGACATAGATGACTTTTTAATTAACTGTCACATAGAGGTAGAGATAATACCGCCCACTAAAAATATGATACCTCGTTGTTTTGAACTTTTACAGCGAACCAACCAACTCAATTCTTCGGGAAGGAGATTAACAATGGAACAAGTCGTAGAAATTGTAAATAGTCCTAATTACGATTCTTATGCTCTGAAATCATCTGATAAATTTGGAGATTACGGGATCATTGGTTTCCTAATTGTTGATAGAAAGGAATCAATGCCAACAATTACAGACTTTGTTATCTCATGTCGTGTTGCAAATAAGAAAATAGAACCAACTATAATAAATAGATTAGCAGAGAAATATGGAAATCAGATCTTATTCAACTATAAAAAAACATCACGAAATGGCCCGATGTTTAATGTTATAGAAGAATTAGGTATGAAAAAAGAAAAAGAGACGAAAGAATTAGACCAATACATGTGTATGTTTAATGCAAAATACCCGAAAATAGTTTCCTTGAAAGAAACGTTATGAGAATCCTACAAGTAATTACGTCTTTAATGACCGGCGGAGCAGAACGGCTCATCGTCGACATAACAAAAAGGCTCAGGGAATATGGGCACGTGGTCGACGTGGTTGTTTTTAACGGGGTGGAGACACCGTTCATGCGACAGCTGGAAAGAACCGGATGCAGAATCTATCTGCTTTCCATCGGCGGGTCTGTTTATAACCCCAGATACATACTCGATCTGCGAAAAATTATGCGCAATTACGACATAGTGCACACGCACAACACATCACCACAATTTTTTACGGCTATCGCGAGTATGTTCACGAGCAAAATTGCAGCTGTAACCACCGAACACAACACGTCTAATCGCCGTAGAAACAATAAATTGTGGAAACCGATAGACCGCTGGATGTATAATCGATACAAACACGTGATATGCATATCCGACCAGGCTGAAAAAAATCTCCGCGTGTACCTCGGCAGTAAGCATTACACGCCCATAACGACAATTTACAACGGAATTGATGTCGACGCATACTATTCGGCTGAACCGATTGCAGGTATGCATCCTGTAAACAAGTTCGTTGTGGTTATGGTGGCAGCCTTTAGGAGACAGAAAGACCAAAAAACACTCATCGAAGCAATCGCGCAGCTTCCACAACAGGAATTTGAACTGTGGCTTGCAGGCGATGGGCACACACGACCCGAAATT
Organism: uncultured Prevotella sp.; assembly: GCA_963547065.1. GTDB lineage: Bacteria > Bacteroidota > Bacteroidia > Bacteroidales > Bacteroidaceae > Prevotella. The sequence goes on from CAUUQE010000045.1 coordinate 2,416, forward strand.
GAACAGTTTGTAGCGGAGAAGAACCTTGCGCAACAGGTTAAGTTTCTCGGAAATCGAACCGATGTTCCCAATCTCCTGCACACAGGCGACGCGATTTGTATGTCGTCGCACTATGAAGGTCTTTCGCTTTCCAATCTCGAGGGTATGTCGGCCGGTCGACCCTTTATTGCGACAGATGTCGATGGGTTGCGTGAAGTGACAGCGGGATATGGGATTCTTTTTCCACACGAGGACTCCGTAGCTCTCGCAAAAATCATAAGGAAACTGCGGGACGACAAAGCATACTACCAAAAAACGGCCGAAGATTGCTATCGTCGCGCCTCTATGTTCGACATAAAGCGAATGATCAACGCCTACGAAGTCATCTATAAGCAAATTCTAAACCAAGAATGAAGAAGAAACTCTTGCGGCTCACCACTTCCGACATCAGTTTGGACTCGCTCATCAAGGGGCAGCTCCATTTCATGAGTCAATTTTATGAGGTTGTAGGTGTTTCAAACAACACCGGTAAGCTCGAAGCGGTTGCGCGGCGAGAGAGTGTGCGAACGGTGGAAATTCCCATGCACAGAGAGATTGCACCATTTGCCGATCTGAAATGTTTATGGCTCTTGTATAGGCTATTTCTCCGAGAACGTCCGTATATTCTACACGCTAACACTCCGAAAGGCAGTTTGCTGGCCATGATTGCAGGCATGCTTGCCCGAGTTCCACACAGGATTTACACGGTTACGGGCTTGCGCTATCAGGGAGCCCGCGGAACACTCCGAAAAGTACTCATGGCCATGGAACGACTCACATGTTTATGCGCGAACAAGGTCATTCCCGAAGGAGTAGGCGTAAAAAAGGCTTTGGAAGCCGATCACATAACCCGCAAGCCCTTAAAAATTGTGTTAAATGGCAATATCAACGGTATTGACACCTCTTTTTTCGCCCCAAAAGGCACTCGTGCAGACACCAGAAGCGCCCTAAACCTTGTAGAAGCAGATTTCGTATTCATCTTCATCGGCCGAATCGTTGCCGACAAGGGAATGAACGAGCTCGCAACCTGTATGCGACGTCTGGAGAGCACTCATCCGTACTGCAAGCTCATTCTCGTTGGAAATTTCGAGACAGAACTCGACCCCCTCTCCGATAACAACGAACAATTTTTCAAAACCGCCCCGAACATCCGCTTCGTAGGATTCCAAAACGACGTTCGTCCATACCTTGAGGCTGCCGACGCGCTTGTTTTTCCCAGCTATAGAGAGGGATTCCCCAATGTCGTGATGCAAGCAGGTGCAATGTCGCTCCCCGCAATTGTAACTAACATAAACGGTTGTAATGAAATCATCGTCGAGAGTCGGAATGGCCGGATAATTCCCCCTCGCGATGCTGACGCACTTCATAAAATGATGCAATTTTTCCTTGATAACCCGAACGAGATTCAAAAAATGGCCGTTCAGGCTAGACAAATGATATGTACCCGTTACGAACAACACGACGTTTGGCATGCGTTGTTAAGAGAGTATAGAATGCTGGAATAAGTTTAAATGTCTTTATCCGTTGCATTACATGGAATATTTTAATGAAATTATGAAAAAAATAGTATCGGCCAACCCTAAACGAGCAGAAAATATTACTTTATAAGTTTGTGTTTTCGCATATGTATAAACATTTTTTCAAACATCTGATAGATTTTTGCATTTCGTTGATAGCATTGCTATGTCTTAGCCCTGTGCTGGCAATCATTACCCTCTGGCTTCATTTTGCCAACAAAGGCGCTGGAGCCTTTTTTCTGCAAGAACGACCAGGAAAAGGCGGAAAACTGTTTCGCGTGATAAAGTATAAAACGATGACCGATGAACGTGATGAGCAGGGACAGCTGCTGCCCGACGAGAAACGATTGACTGGCGTGGGGCGGTTCGTTCGTTCTACCTCGATAGATGAGTTTCCACAGCTTTTCAATGTTTTGAAAGGCGATATGGCTTTGATAGGTCCACGGCCTTTGCTTCCACAGTATTTGCTATTATATTCAAAAGAGCAGGCACGTCGGCACGAGGTGCGTCCAGGTATATCGGGGTGGGCACAGTGTCATGGGCGTAATGCCATTAGTTGGCAACAAAAATTTGAATACGATGTTTGGTATGTAGACCATCTCTCTTTTATTACAGATCTGAAAGTAATATGGCTTACTATTAAGTCTGTATTAAAGCGAGATGGTATTTCTGATGAAGGACATGCCACAAAAGAACCTTTTAATGGGCACAATTAAATGAAAGAAATTGCGATTTTCGGTGCTGGTGGTATGGGGCGTGAGGTTGCTTGCGTCGTCAATAGAATTAATAAAGAAAATGGTTCTCCGCTTTGGAATCTTGTCGGTTTTTATGATGACGGAATATCGGAAGGTACACATAATGAGTTTGGCAAGATATTAGGAGGGATAGAAGCGTTGAATGGGCTTGATCGAGAATTGAATCTAATTATAGCAATAGGCGACCCTATGCTTATCAGGCGTGTTCATCATAGCATAAATAATCCGAAGATATCTTATCCGAACATTATAGATCCGACTGTTGATTTTTGGGATAAAGACAGTCTACAGATCGGCATGGGGAATATAATGTGTCCCCATTGTTCAATCTCTTGTAACGTAAAGATCGGGAATTTTAACATCTTCAACGGTGAAGTGAGTATCCGGCATGATGTTTTGATAGAGAACTATAATGCTTTTATGCCGGGTGTAAGAATATCGGGTGGCGTGAAAGTTGGTTATAGAAATTTTTTTGGTCTCAATGTGGCGGTAACACAATATCGATCGATTGGTAATAATACTCGCATCGGAGCAGGGAGCATTGTTATGAGCGATGCGATAGACGACAGTTTTTATATAGGTGTACCGGCGCAGCAAAAAGAATTAATTCGTGAATAAAGTGCGATTTTATATATATAATCATACGGTCATTCCAAAAATAATATATACTTTTGTGAAGTTATATGAAGAAGAACGTTATGGATAACCGTGTTTATTTGTGCCTTGCTCATATGAGCGGTAACGAAATGAGGTATGTTCAAGAGGCGTTCGATACCAATTGGGTAGTACCTCTTGGACCGAATGTGAATGCTTTTGAGGAAGAATTGACAAGGTTCGTCAAATCGAAAGACGAAAAAATTAAATTTATGAACGAACCTTATCCGCAAACAATACAACCGCACAACGATGATCCCGACTGTTTGTGGCAGAACAAATGGTCGCATTTGGAGGGTAAACAGGTGGTCGCATTATGTTCTGGAACATCCGCCGTTCATTTGTCTTTGGTTGCTCTTGGAGTGAAAGCCGGCGATGAAGTTATTTGCCAAAGTTTCACTTTCTGTGCAAGTTCCCATCCTGTAACCTACCAAGGGGCAACGCCAGTCTTTGTAGATTCTGAGAAAGATACGTGGAATATGGATCCAGAGTTGTTGGAAACAGCCATTAAAGATAGAATAGAAAAGATAGGAAAAAGGCCGAGAGCGATAATTGTTGTCTATCTTTATGGCATGCCGGCCAAGATCGATGAAATCGCAGAAGTAGCCAATCGATACGATATTCCGTTGATTGAAGATGCGGCAGAAGGGCTTGGCTCCCGTTATAATGGGCAGGTCGTAGGCACTTTTGGAGACTATGGCGTATTGAGTTTCAATGGCAATAAGATGATTACCACGTCCGGTGGTGGCGCTTTGATTTGTCCGGATGAGGAAACAAAAAATCGTATTATGTTCTTCGCTACCCAAGCCCGTGAGGCATTCCCCTATTATCAGCATGAGAAAATAGGGTATAATTATAGATTAAGTAATATCTGTGCCGGTATCGGGCGCGGTCAGTTGACGGTTTTGAACGAACATATTGCTCACCACAAACATATTGCAAGGCTATACGAAGAAGCTTTCAAGAATGTCGATGGTATCACATTTCATGGAAATCCCGATGAACATTGTGACTCTAATTATTGGCTGAATACCATAACTTTGGCTCCTGAGTTAAGGGTAAAAGGGCAAGACGAGGCCTATGCCGAAGCTGTGAAAGGAGCTGTTGGCGGTGCTGCAGGGGTGGTACATGCTACTGGACGTATACATACGGATTGCGAACCTAATACCAATATAGAAGCCATGCGGGTTGCTTTAGATCAAATTGGCATCGAGAGCCGGCCTTTATGGAAGCCGATGCACAAGCAGCCGGTGTATCAAGATTGCCCTGCTTATGTAAATGGTGTAAGCGAGGAGCTGTTCAAAAGCGGATTGTGTCTTCCTTCCGGTCCATGTGTTTCCGACTTAGATGTTAAGCGGATTGTGTTAGAAATCTTATCTTGTATCCGATAAACGATGAATACTTTTGTTCTAATTTGGGTTTATGATGTTTCTTAGTAAGATCGTTAATTGGTATTTCAGGCGCGACTCGTTGCCTTATTGGTGCATATTATTCATCGATTGCGTAATATGTTATTTTTCTGGTGTATTCGTATTTTGGCTATTTTTCAAAGGAGCAGCAACGCTGGGCAATATCATTCCGATAACCTATACGTTGTTGCTGTATATGGTGTTTAATGTAATTGGTTTTAAACTATTCCATACCTATTCCGGTGTTCTTAGATATTCTTCGTTCGTTGACTTGCAAAGAGTGGGATATGCCATGAGTATGGCTTGTTTATGTGTTATTATTTTGCATTATCCCATTATTTTTTGGAAAGGAAATCATTGGATCGTTCCGTTGCACCTTCGCCATATCGTAAGTATATATATCGTGGCAACCATCCTTATGTGGACATTTCGTGTGGTAGTAAAACAGGTTTATGACTCCGTATTCGACAACGAAAAAGCCGAGCGTACATTTATATATGGTGTTAAGGATGGTGGTATCGGTCTTGCCAAGAATGCACAGAATGAAAAACCGCAGCGTTTCCGTATCCAAGGGTTCATATCTCATGAATTGAGTTTCAAGAACCATTATCTGATGGGAAAGAAAATATATCCCGTAGATGATAATCTGGCGAAAGTGATAAGCATGGAACGTATAAAGACGGTGCTCGTTTCGCCGTTACGAAACGATGAATTCAGAAATGATGGAAGGCTGCAGGATATCCTTATTAATGCAGGAGTACATATCTACATGACCGATGGAGCGAAAGAATGGAACGGGATTACGGAAGATATATCGAAGTCTACGCTAAAAGAAATCAATATTGAAGATCTGCTTCCGCGCGATGAAATACAGGTAGACATGGAAAGTGTCGGCCGATTACTTAACGGTTATCGCGTTTTGATAACAGGTTCGGCGGGCAGTATAGGCTCCGAAATGGTCAGACAGATATGCAAGTTCAGGCCTGCAAAGATGATGTTGATTGATCAGGCCGAGACCCCGCAGCACGATATCCGTCTGATGATGGCACACAATTACGGCGATATCGAGAGCGAGACTGTTGTTGCATCGATTACGAACAAGGAGCGTATGGAGAGAATATTCTCGGAGTTCAAGCCTAATTATGTGTTCCATGCGGCGGCATACAAGCATGTTCCCATGATGGAAAATAATCCCAGTGAGAGCATTCAGAATAATGTTTTGGGGACAAAGGTAATAGCCGATCTTAGCGTGAAATATGGTGTGAAAAAGTTTGTAATGGTTTCAACGGATAAAGCTGTAAATCCTACGAACGTAATGGGGTGCTCTAAGCGTATTTGCGAGATATATGTGCAGAGCCTCGATAGGGCGGAAAAGGAAGGCTTGGTGCAGGGAGATACGCATTTCGTTACCACTCGGTTCGGCAATGTGCTTGGCTCTAATGGTTCCGTAATTCCTTTATTCGAGAAACAAATCAAGATGGGAGGCCCCGTAACCGTTACCGATCCCAACATTATTCGGTTCTTCATGCTTATTCCGGAAGCTTGTAAATTGGTCTTGGAAGCAGGAACGAAAGGTAATGGCGGCGAAATATTCGTGTTCGATATGGGCAAGCCAGTGCGTATAGCCGATTTGGCCAGAAGAATGATAAAGCTCTCCGGAGCCCAAAATGTGGAGATTTCGTACACTGGATTGCGTGCAGGCGAGAAACTTTATGAGGAGGTGTTGAATGATAAAGAGGGCACGTTACCGTCGTTCAACGATAAGATCAGGATTGCTAAGGTACGTGAGTACGATTATAAGGATGTGGAAAAAGAAATTGAAGAACTCTTTCGTATTGCCAATACATATAGTGATATGGATATTGTGAAGAAGATGAAAGAAATCGTACCCGAGTTTACTAGCAAGAATTCCGTATATGCCTCTTTAGACGAATAAGGCATATGGGGAGTGTTACCGATATTTTCTTCGCATTGTTGAAGAATGCTCTGTGGGGCGAACAACTATCTTTCGGGAGCATTCCTCATGATGTTTTCGTACCGTTAATGAATCTTGCGGTACGACAAACCGTATGTGGTCTTGTGTGTGGAACACTCATCAAAAACGGTGTCAGGCTTGAGAGAGAAGACGCACTCAAGGCTTTTATGCTGCAAAAGAGAATCGCACAATCCAACTGTAAGGTAGATGTCGAGGTGGCGAAGCTTGTAAAACTACTTGACAGCAATGGCCTTGATTACCGTATATTCAAAGGTCAAACGCTTTCATATCTCTATCCGAGTCCTACAGAGAGACAACCGGGCGATATCGACTTCTATTGCAATGCCGATAATTATGCTAAGGCAGTTGACATAATTGAGCATACATGGAATCTGAAAGTAAGAAATGAAGAGTCTGAACAGCATGCAGAGTTCGAACGCAACGGCATTTTGATGGAAATGCATTTTCGCATGATAAAGTTCGAGAATAGCGGTATACAGCGTTATTGGGAGGGGTTGCTGGCATACGACGAACCTGTAACCGTGAATATTGCAGGAACCGAGGTTGTTACATTAAGCCCCACGCTGAACGTACTCTATACTTTCTTGCACCTATACCACCATCTTGTGGAGCTTGGAGTGGGTTTGCGTCAGTTTTGCGATGTAGCTTGTCTGCTGCATCATCATCGAAATGTTATCGATAGGGCTGCACTTGCGCGTCATCTCCATGCCATGTCGTTTACGCGGGCCTTTGCAGCTATCGGCTGGATATTAGTCGACAAACTGGGCTTATCGCAAGAAGAATTCCCCATAGACATTACTTCCAAGGATAAAAGCTATGAGGCTTATATCTTAAAAATCGTGTTTGCGGGTGGTAACTTCGGCCACTATGCCAAAAAAACACGTGTTCGTTCAGGTCTCGGTTATTACGTAGAAACGCTGTTGCTCAAGGCCTCTCATTACCGTATGCTCTATAGACTCTCGCCCAAAGAGATAACTTCATCGCTGCTAAAAGGTGTTCCGTCGCAGATATACAAAGCTTATCAGCGGAGTAGATAATTGGTCTTATCTTGCTTCTACTAAGGAGAGCCCGAAAAAATAATTTGAATAACGTGTTTATACAGATACTCTATGTCCGGCAAACTACTGGCTTAGTGTGTATAAGCAGGCTGTTTGCCTGTACTGTAAGAGGTAGGTAACTTTTATGGAATTGTTACGTTGAATGCTTTTAGCATATCTGTCAGCAATATATATTGTGATATCGATTTAGAAAGACCGTGTCCCCGTCCTTTCCAAATCTGTTTCGTAGCTTGCTATAATACTGAAAGTGAGTATTGTAGTGCAATAACTTAAGATATAAAGCACGATAACTTTCCGAACTTTATATCTTTTATTATCTTAATCGTATTCCCTCTTTTTTATTTTTATTTTGTGTGTTCAGGTCGTGTTGTCGGCCGATTTATCTGAACCAAATGGCGCATAGCATAAAAACAGATGCCAGCAGAAAGAAATATCTATAGATGTTGACAATTTGCTGTCGATGGGTAATGGCAAACTTTAATGGATGCTTTTCGAGGTTCGAAGCATTGTATTTTCGATGGAAATCAAGTATTTTATCAATACCGGCCCTTGCTATTACGCAGGCTATATTGGTGATAATGATGGCGTTTACCGCCATGTAGAGCTTTGTAACAGGCGATGTAGATACGTCGAATGGCATATCGAGCGCTTTTATAACAATTATGCTCCATGCGAAGAGTAACAGGGCGTAGGCGGGAATAGCTGCAAAGAATGCCACAGTATAACCGATGACCAGCCGCTTATTGCCATATTTGTGAAACATGGTGGTGCCTAAATACTTCGTTACGGCCACCGAACCGATGAACAATAAGATGTGAACAAGCAAGGTAGAGATGTCGATAAGTGCCTCCATATTCTTTATTTTTGCAACTTTGTGGTTACTTCAGTTCGTAAAACATGCCGTCGTCATTGATCCTATATATCTCGAATTCCTCCGTCATCTTGCCGTTGTCGTCTTTATTCAGGTTACGAATATAGATAGTATGATCGGAGAATACGGCAAATTCAGTGGTCTCTCCGGAGTAATCGTTGTACGGTAAAAAGCTGATATAATTCTCGCTGTCGATGTTATTTCCTTTCACTATGAAGAACAGACATTCGTCCACATCACCCGATACGTTCAGACAAACGATTACAGGGTATTGCTTATACTTCGGCAGACCGAGAATGTACCAGCTTAAAGGCTCCACATCTTCGGGCTCTCTATTGCCGTCAAGCAGTTTATAATCGGCTTTTGTCTCCTTTATGTTCCACTGTTTGGAGCGGGCAGACGGTCTTCTGTCGTAGGTATCTTGATACAGGTCGGCCGATGTATATAGCAAAACGGCCGACTTGTCGGGCAGGCCTTGTTTGCTTTTCCTTATGTGTCGATACAGCGAAACGCAATCCGGAGCATATAGAGCCAAGTAGTTGCCTGTGTAGAGATTTTCTCCATTGTCGGTGAAGCTGCGGAACGGAAACGACGTATCGGTGCACGAGTCGGGCAATAATACTGGTATGCGTTGACTGATGTCTATGCCTCGCAGCGCCAGATATTCTTTCAGAAAGGGATAGAACGGATTTTTCGTTTCGTAAAGCGAGGCGTCTCGCTCGGCTGTTCGGTAGAAAATGGTTTTTCCGTTGAGGTTCATAGTGCTGTCGGCAGCGAAGTTTATCCGCATTTTATCTTGTATTTCATACGCTCTCAAAATGTGCTTGTTAAGTATGTCGTAGCCTGATACGCATTCCCAACTGTCTTTCAATTGCGAATAGTTCTTGGCTGCATAGGCACGATGTAGGGCATACCACGCTGCGCGATCATATTTCTTGCGGAGTTGATTGGTAGGTCTATGAGCTTTAGCCCCTATGTCTATGGGCGACAGGCATGCCATGTAAGCCAAGAGAATGATGAATGTAAGTTTCATATCGGTTTGTTTGAGTGATACGGAATATTCTCTGTATTAAGGCAGAATAGCTTTGTTAAGGGCTTCCGGCAGTTGTTTTTGTAGTTCTGTTCGGTAGCGCAGCGTGCGGTAAGCTTCGTCTCTGTTCGATTTAATGGCGAAGTATATGTTGCGCTTGTTTATTTTCAATATATTATATGTGGCGTACATGTAGTGTATATCCTTTTGCTTTACCGAAGTTATTTCGGTATAGGGGATGATCCGTCTGTGGGGTGGGAAGAAGAGAAAAGTACGACCGAGTACCAACAGGCTTTGTATGGGGCCTATGTCGATACGTATGCTATGGTCGGAAAGAAATTCGTCTTTCGCTGCTGCGAGCCATGTTTGGTTTCATACTGTCGATAGCTTTGTTCCATCTGTTTTGAGATATTTTAATATATAGAAGCACGAATGCGAGACACAAGGACATAAAAATTGTGATGACAACCGATGGAAAAAGGTGAATACTATCATGCGCCAAGTCTCCTCGGTGGGCGAATAGAACAATGATTTGTGCACTGTATAGTAGTTAAGACGGCTGTTATAATAGAGCAGATCTACGATCGGGATGAGCAATGCGGCCGACACGATAGACATAATCATGGCTTTTACGACCGGTGCAGTGAAGTATCGTATGGAGAAAAAGTATTTGAAGAATTCGTTGGCAGACCATTTATCGCCGTCGTTCGATACAGAAGTGCGGGATATGCCATATACTCGCCGTTGTTTTTTGATAAAACTGCTGAGCATAAACAGCATGAAAAAATAAGCGGAGAGAGGAAAGATAGTTCCATTATCGTGGGTAAAATAGTTTTTAACTTTAGGGGTAAATATTTAGTAGCACTCATATTCAAGGCCTGCTTTCCGTACCAACAAGTGGAAGGCCTCGTCTCTGTTATCCTTTTTCCCGAAAGCAATTTCGGTTGAATTGAATCGTAAGATGTATTGTTTGTTGCCCCTGTGACTCCATTCCGAGCATTCTGCAGTCGTTATCTCTTTGTAAGGAACGATTATTTTGGTACCGGTTTGGAAGATAAACGATTCGCCGAAAAGAAGATCACCGAATACACTACCGGTGCTGATGGATACTGTATGGGGCGAAAGAAAGTCTTTTTTCGCTGCTTCCTGCTGTTTTTTACCCAGTTTGTTGAGCACCTTGCGGAATTTACGCTTGGCGAATGTCAACAGCAATTGTGTTAGAAAGAGAAGCGCAATGGCAAGGATACCAATCCAAAACGATATATTCAACAGCATTTCAGTATGTTCCCAAGCCTTTTCAACGGGGTTCGGCCAGATATTTTTCCACTGTGTAAAGTAGGTAAGTTCACTATGATACATTAACCAACCGGCCACCAACACGTATAAGATGTCGAGTATAATGAAGATAAGCAGTGAATATGTGATGGGCGAATAGCAGTTTCGCGGAGAAAAGACTTTCATAAAGAAGTCGTTGGCGGGCAGCATATCGTCGCCGGTTTGTATGGCAGTGTCTTGTAATCGCTGTAATTTTCGTATGTAAAGGTAGAGCCCGGTGCTTATACATAGCAGAAATAGCATCGGTCCACCCAACATCAGGAATACTATATCCATAGAAATGTTTATTTTAAAAAGTTTGTATTACGGTTACTTTCGGTCTTTCGAGCTTGTGCAAAGATAATGAAAAATAGTGAGACAGGGGAATGGTTTCACGGAAAAATGTTGAAAACAATGAGGGAAAGAACTGTCTCTGGCCCCGCAGAAAGAGTGGAATAGGGATAGAAGATGAGGGGTTGGTGATGAACTGAATGCAGCTATTGTTTCAGCAGATGGAACAATTAGGGCACAATGTTGTTTGGAGCGTGATCGGCGGTGAACGTACCTATCAGGTCGAAAGTGGCGTCTTTCCTGCGGAACATACCCATATCGGCTTCCCAAATCGATAGGGCCGGATCGGTTATAGCGTCTGTATGTTGATGTTTTTTACAGGAGTGCTGAGAGTGATAGGGTGTATTTTAGCCCCCACGTAGTCCACGTTGGTGGGATAGGTGATGTCACTGTTTTCGGTAATCGTGTAGAGCGAGTCTTCTAAGCTGCCCTTTTATGACCGATAGGAAGTGCTTCTGTCAGGCATAGACGATATGTCTATCGAGTGTGTGCGTGATATCCATGTTTATTGAAAACAAATTTACATAAGAAAATTTGATTATGCGAATGATTTTACAAGAATATGAAAAGAGGAAAAAGTGAGATGGGGAATTTGGATACAAAGGTGAGAGAGGTAGAATAGGATATATGAAAAATGCTTCTTTATCCCTGTTTCCCCTTTCTCATCTCCGAAATATTGCGGTGACGTATATCCTCTCTGTCAACGAAAAACCCTGCCGCTTACGCGAACAGGGCTCATGAAAGGAGGAGTGGTACCACCAGGAATCGAACCGGGGACACAAGGATTTTCAGTCCTTTGCTCTACCAACTGAGCTATGGCACCATAGGTATATCCTTTTGCGGTTGCAAAGATAATGCTTTTAATTCATTATTCCTTAGGTATGATTCATAATTCTTTTCTGCGTTAATATTTATTAACGGATAGGATAGGTATATAAGATGATGCTTTATTATGCCATTTTTTCAATTCAGAAAGTATGTGGGTATCTTCATATTTCGATACTTCTCTTATCATAGATTATGGTCTTACAATGCTTTTTGATAGAAATAAACATTAGTAGACCGATAATAAAATAGATTGGCACCGGTAAAATACCGATGCCAATTATCGTGAAAAGCATCTTAAAAGTGTATGTATATATCAATTGTGTTTAATGAATGTGCAGGGAAGATGGCTTTCTGCCCAAGATACGTTGTGCGCAATCGGCAAGTACAACTGTGGCTCCGGCAAGTATGCACATGTCTTTAATAACTAAACGGCCTGCTCCTGTGAGCAACGGGAAGCCGTGTTCGCCGCTTCCCATATCGGGTACCCACACTTCAGGTGTGGTGATTAAGAACGACAGAGTGCCTATAGTCATGATGATAACAAGCCCGCTACCAATGAAACCTATCTTTGGGAAGAATATTCCGAGCAGTGTTAATGTACCGATGGTCATAATAAGAATGCCCAAACCTTTAGAGAATGTATAGGTGTTGTTGGCCTCATGCCACTCGTGTTTGGCCTTATTAAACTCACCTTCTTTCAGCTTATAGTTCTTATATTCAGGTGCCTGTTTGGTATAGAAAAAACTCATAAACGGACTGTTGGCAACGAACGGAACGATGCCCTCGGCCTCGTAATTGAAGAATTTTAGTCCGCCGATCCAAATAAAAATAATGAATATGGCCACTCGGATAAGGTGGATTCCGAGACCTTTAAGCGATGCAGATAACTTGAGAATCTTTTCTAAAAGTACATTGATCTTTTTATTCATGATTTGTTCTGTTTGTTTGTAATTTGTAATTATTCTAATTAATTGAGTTGCAAAAATAATTTGTTTTATGAAAACACGTGCAGAATATTCTCTAAAAAAATAAAATAGCACGAAATATACCATAAACATGTGATAATAGGAAACGTATAGAAGTAGGGAAGATATACAAAAAATCGGATGTCATCACGACAACCGATTTCCAAAAACAAACTACTTAAAAACTAATCTACTA
>CAUUQE010000046.1:0-15161 GCA_963547065.1 uncultured Prevotella sp.
CTCGTTGCCCATGGTATTCACCTTTCTGCCGGACATATTCGTGGGACTGGTCTTGGACGGCATCCTCTTATTGGGTATTTCTCTTACCAGCGTATCTACATAATGCAAGCCACAACGCTCAAAACTTTCCGCCGTAAAATAGTCTAAAGAAATCTGTACACCTTTCACATTCCTATTGCCCACCACATAGCAAACCACACCGCTCCTGCGTACTGTCTGCGCAACATTCTGAATGGAAAGCCAATAATCGTTTAGAAAAGAAACCACGTCTTCGTACCTTTTAACATCAACTTCGTGGATTTGCTGCAATTCCGAGGCTATCGTATCGGTAATAAATATCTTTTCACGACACTTTCTACCGCCCATCAACAGGCTATCGAGCTTCTGTGCATTCTCGAAAGAGAACCATTCGTTGGCCCATCGAGAGAACTGTCCGTAGGCTACTGTAGTACGACTATCGCCGTAGGGAGGCGATGTAACGACCATATCCACACTTTCGGGCGCGATAAACGATTGAGGTATTCTCGCAGAAGTATCGAAATTACAAATTCGGGCAATGCCATTACGGGCCACCTTTTCGTATTCTATCAGTCCTTCGATGTTCCTACATACCTTTTCTTCGAACAACCCGAATACGTCAGGATGAAATTTTTTTAGCTTTTCATCATCCATACGGAAGCGTTTGAACTCCCCGTTGCGAGTAAAAGAGACTTCTCTTACGACCTCTGACAATGCTACATTGAAAAAGTCTTGATTACTGCTATATTCCTTGATTAACTGGGATAGATAAGACAACCGCAGCAGCACATCTTCCGAATACCAATAAGTATGGTTCGAAATGCGGTCGAAATTGCGGTCTGCCACCCTATCATAAGAAAAAAATACATTACAATCTCGGATTTCATGAAACTCCTTTTTCAAGGTTTCAACATCGTAAAAAGTGGTCTTTACCTTAGATATTAGACGAGCAAGCGGATTGATATCCGTACCCACAGAGTGAATATTTGCGAGAGAGGCCTCTACTAAAGAGGTGCCACTCCCCATATACGGATCGAAAAGAAGGTCGCACTTTCCTTGGGGCCTGAACTCTTTAATGAGCGTTCTTGCCACTTGCGGTATCATCATTGCCGGATATATATGGTAGCAATGAGTATATTCTTTGGTGTTCGCATCTCGGAAATTCCACCGGTCATCAATTTGCCTATGATACATAAATGTATTGTTATAATACGATGGCAAAGATACGAAAAACTCTCAAATTGAGAGCATGTTTCATTAAAAAACAATCTACTTTTGCATAAAAGCATTACCAAATGAAGACTGAATATCAAAATTATATCATTTACCGCATACGTCAATTACGCGAAGAAAGAGGATACACGCAAGGTAAAGTAGCAAGTGTAATAGGCATAAGCAATGGGCAGATGGGAAATATAGAGAGTCCTAAAACTTCACACAAATACACTCTTTCGCATATCTTGCGTATTTGCAGGGAGTTTCGTTTCCCTATAGAACAGATATTTCTCGAAGATGAAGACTTCAAAAAGAATACCGATTTGATAAATTTGTTAATCGAAAAAATCGTAAAATATGAACAACAATAAACAACAAATTATAGAGCGTTTCAAACAAATCAAGGCACTTGGTTTTATAAAAAGCAACAGGAAAAACAATACAGGGATAGGAAAAACATTCGAAGACTATATCGGCGTGTTGGAAAATAATATAGACGAACCCGATTTGTTCGGCTATGAAATCAAATCACATCGTGAAGAAACGGCCTCTTACATTACGTTATTTACTAAAAGTCCGAACTTTCCACGTAAGGCAAACTGCTATTTAAGAGATAAATATGGCATGCCTTACGAGGATAATACCGATTTGAAAAAACTTCATACCTCTATGTTTGCCTCGAAATACAATTCTTTTGGTAACGTTTTCTCATTCAGATTAATCAACGATCGTAACCGAAAAACTGTAAAAATTGGTATATACGACCTCGATACAAAGAAACTTATCGACGACACAGTGGGCTATAGATACGATTGTCTGGATAAAATATTGAATAAAAAGCTAAAGGATTTGTTTTATGTAAGTGCCGAGAGACAGACCGAGAATGGCGATGAATACTTCTTCTTCAATAAAGCTGAAATATATTCGCATCCCACATTAGAGAACTTTCTGACGCTGATAGACGACGGTCTGATTATGTTCGACATACGTATAGGCAGTTATCGATCGGGAAAAAACTATGGCAAAACGCATGATCATGGTAGCGGATTCAGAATATTGGAGTCTAATCTACGACTACTATTCAGTGAACAAGAATACATCGATTAAGGTTTATTCTTGCATTCTACGATTATTATATCCTAAATGAACACCCGCCCCAACGGTAAAGTTTTATTCGTTAATTTGACAAAAACCCTTTGGGCGTGTCGGCAGGTTTAATTATCTTTGCATACTACTTTATATGAGAAAGAATGGTGTAAACTATTTTATAAGCTAACTTTTATAGGCTAAATTAAGATATGAAAGTCTATATAAAAAAATTCTTCGCGATATATTTTGCATGGGTTCTGGCCTTTTTGACGCAGAAACCAATGTTCATGCTATGCCATCTCGGGCTGTTCAAAAGTTGCAATATGACCGACTGGTTCAGTGTAATGTACCACGGATTGTCGTTAGACCTTTCGCTCGCAGGTTACCTGTCAGTTATTCCGGCTCTGCTTATCATCATGTCTATCTGGACGCGAGCCAAAGCCGTCAGCCGTATAGCCAAGGTCTATTTTGCCATTACAGCTGCTATCATAGCCATAGCATTCGTAGTCAACATTGCGCTGTATGGCTTTTGGGGCATTCCGCTTGACACCACACCGCTGTTTTATTTCTTCTCTTCGCCCGAAGATGCATTGGCCAGCGTGAGCCTATGGTTCATATTAGGCGCCATAGCAGGTATGGCCGTCTGCGCTACAGCAACTTATATGCTGCTCACAAGAGCATGGTGCATAGGTAAGGGCAGACCGGGATTGCAGCTGCCGATATATACTATGGTCATGATTTTGCTGACAGGACTGCTTTTTCTGCCTATCCGTGGCGGTATCACGGCATCGACAGCTAACACGGGAAAAGTGTATTACAGTGAAAATATGCAGCTGAACCACGCCGCAGTGAATCCTTTGTTCAGCCTGATGGAGGCCGCTTTACACGAAAAAGATTTCGGACAGCAATATCGTTTCATGAGTAATAAACGAGCAAACAAATTGTTTGCCCAACTTGTAGACCGAGGATGCCCAGAACGAGAAGATGCACTGTTCACGATGCGCCGGCCGAACATCTTGTTTATCATTATGGAAAGTTTTTCTTCGAAACTCATGCAAGCCCATGAAAAGAGCATAAAGATTACACACAACATTGATAGATTAGCACAAGAAGGTATCTATTTCGACAATTTCTATGCCAACAGTTTCCGCACCGATCGCGGGCTTGTGGCCATCTTGAGCGGCTATCCAGCACAGCCTACCATGAGCATCATGAAATATCCACGCAAGACGCAGCACCTGCCGTCCATCTGTGCAAGTCTAAAAGAAGCGGGCTATACCACGCGCTATTACTATGGTGGCGATGCTGACTTCTGTAACATGCGATCGTATCTGGTGTCTTCAGGCTTCGGAAAGATCGTGGACGACTCCAATTTTCCCATCAGCTACCGCATAAGCAAATGGGGTGTACCCGATCATATAGTGCTCAATAAGGCGGTAATCGACATGCAGCGCGAAAAACAAACAGCCCCCACATTCACCGTAATACAGACTTCCAGTTCTCACGAACCATTCGACGTACCCTACCAGAAGCTTGCCAACAAAGCACTGAACGCCTTTGCATATACGGACAGTTGCGTGGGCGACTTTGTCAACCGCCTGAAACATCTGCCCCTATGGCGTAATACAATCGTATTACTAGTACCTGATCACCTCGGTGTATATCCTGAAAACATCAGTAATTACACGCTCGATCGCTACCGAATACCACTGATCATTACTGGTGGAGCGATACGGAAAAAGCGTATAGTGAACACGATAGGCTCGCAACACGATATCGCCGCCACGCTTCTGTCACAGCTTGGACTACCCCACAGAGCTTTCACATTTAGCAAGAATATGCTCAATAACAGCACTCCCCATTTCGCTTTCTTCACCGTGCCCGATGCTTTCGGCATGGTGACTGCCAACAATGAACTGATTTTTGACAATAAGTCCGGTAAGATCAAGCTCAATACAGGCCCGCAAAAAAGCAAAAATCTCGACCTTGGAAAGGCCTATTTGCAGAAACTTTACGATGATATAGATAAACGGTAATAAAATATAATGCTTATACTTTCAACAAACATCGCGCAAACATTGCTAGATTGGGATCGCGATATCTTCCTTTTTATCAATGGCTTGCACAGTCCTTATTGGGACAGTGTCATGACTATCTGTAGCAACAGATATACTTGGATACCGCTATACCTGAGCTTTATCTACATCATGTTTCGAAATTTTCCCGCTAAAGTAAATATTATCTGCCTCTTGGTAGTAGCTCTGATTATCACGCTTTCGGATCAAGTGACAGCCACATTGCTAAGACCATGGATCGGAAGACTGCGGCCAGCCAATCTCTGCAGCCCGATCGTCAATATGGTACATATCGTCAACGGCTATCGGGGAGGCAAGTTCAGCTGTCCGTCCGCCCACGCTGCTAACCATTGGGCATTCACTTTCTTCATCATCTACCTTTTCCGACGCCACACTCTGTCCGCTTTCATGGTTCTTTGGGCACTCACCGTATGCTATTCCCGTCTCTATCTCGGCGTTCATTATCCCTTTGATATATTGTTTGGCATGTTTATCGGTTTCCTCTCTGCATCTGTAGTATACTATATATTCCAACGACTTCGCGGACAAGATACCCATATCTATAAACCAGCAGGCAAAGACATGACACATAAATACGTGCCTCTTTACGTGGGAATCTTTACGTTTTTGGTGATAGCATTGCTGCCCCTGATAGGAATAGCAAAAGAATAAAATGGAAATCATCGCGCATTTCAAATCTCCTTTTCCCACTAAATTTGGCATTCCCAAACAGAGTGGACTGGTGGAAGAACTCGAAGGCGAAATTGTTTTCGAGCCCAAATACCGTAATCGGGATGCCCTGCGAGGACTCGAAGCATTCGATTATCTGGGGATAATATGGCAGTTTTCGGCCAATAAACACGAGCATACAAGCCCCACAGTTCGCCCTCCGTTGCTCGGAGGCAACGTGCGTATGGGCGTTTTTGCCACACGGTCACCGTTCCGTCCCAACGGCCTTGGTCTCTCATCTGTACGTATCAAGAAGATAGATTTCAAGCGATGTGCCATTCGCGTGCTCGGTGCCGACCTGATGGACGGCACGCCTATCTTTGACATCAAACCCTACGTCACCTATACAGACTGCCATCCGCAGGCTCGGAGCGGTTTTGCAGATGCGCATCCCATCATCCGTTTAGAGGTCGAGATACCTACCTGCGTGGCTTCGCTGTTAGGACCAGAGCGCACAGAAGTACTGCGAAAAACGCTCGAACTCGATCCACGACCGCGTTACCACAGCGACGCCAACAAGACCTACGGCATGTTTTTCCATGACATAAACATCAAATTCAAAGTCTGCAATGGCAAGGTGGAGGTGATAGCACCCTCAGCTACTCCCCTTTCATCTTTCCAAAGGGGAAAGAAACAGACTGAGATATAAAGATCGTCGTATTAAAAATAAGCAAACATTCCATCCTTCAATCACTTTTTTCATCACAAAAGACACGAAGCCATAGACGACCATGTCCTATACTTTTTCTCTACCTATGATATTTTATTCCACAAAGTCAAAGAACGAAACGGCAGGGACTTAATCCTGCCAAGCCCCTGCCGTCTTACATAATAGCGGAAGATTTGCTCCCATTGCAAGGTTCTTTCTACCCATTTCTTACGAAACAAAACCCCTTCTGCCATCCTCGAGAAAGAGTGGTCAACACTTCCACTTCCCGCTAATCCCTATTCTCTCGACCTTAATCCTACTCCCCACACAAGAGAGAGGAAGAGAAAAAGCCTATCCTTCCAGTGTCTTCTGCCCACCTAAGATACCGAGAATAGCGGTAGCAATAGTGATTACGATCTTGATAATCACTTTCCAATCATTGTTATTCATAGCATTACTCATAATTTCTTGTGTTTTTACGTAGTCCCCGACTGCCATATACGACAGTCAGAGACTACAAAGGTTAATAAAATTGGTTACTGATACAGGCCATCATATATCAATGCAGGCCCTGAAAGAAGCTCAATGATCACGCTCCCGGAGTGGGAACAACGGCAGCAGCCGGTTTCTTTTCGGGTGCCACCTGTGCCTTGATGCCGTCAAGGAAAGCACGCTTACGGTGAGAACCCTTAGTGCCTCCACCCGTCATCTCCGGACAGAAATTCACATGATAATTCTTAATGTTGGTAGTAGCATTGAAGTCTTTCGGATCATTAGCTGGCGAAGTATTGATTCCCACACGGAAGATACCAAAGCCATTGAGCTTCACCGAGTGGCTCGCCTGCAGCTCATCGCGCATTACTTCTGCAAGTTCGGTCAACACGGCCACCACGTCGCTGCGCTTCACCGTGCAGTTGCGTTCTATCTTCTCTGCCAAGGCAGCTGTGTCAGACATGTTGGTCATCACCGTGCGAGCATACCACTTACCCTTATTGGGCGACTTTTTGTTTTTGTTCTGATAAAGTTTAAAAAGTACTGACATAATAATACATTATTAATAAGTTAAACCATTCGCGCTGCGGTTTACGTTGTTTTTCATGCGTATCAGACTATAGCCGGCGTCATCCTCTGCACTTTTCGTTCCGCTGTGCGGTCAACCTTTCTGATTGACAATGCAAAGATAGCACCCAAATATCCTCTTTCCTAATATAATGACTATAGTTCTTCATGGTATTTTTTATGGGGTGTATCAACACCAGAAAGAACAGATTGCAAAGCTACGTGCACGCTCTTTCCTGCCTATTCTTTCGATATTTGCCCCGTGTCCATTCGCTCTATAAACGGGAAATCCCCCTGCAAAAAGAGGTGTTTCCCTACTCCGTTTTAGGTAAAACTCTTTCATGAGGTGGCAAAACTTGGCTATCTTCGCAATAGATCTACAGAGAAAAGCAATTCTCGGCAAGATACAACAAAAGAATGTCTAACAATATAAAAAACTACGATTATGAAACGATTACTGATGATAGTGGCTGCTTCGGTTGCAATAGCGCTGTCAGCCAACGCAATGGACTACAGAGAGGCCTGCGAAGAGGCTCGTTACTTAACCGATAAAATGGCGTATGAACTGAGACTTTCACCACGGGAATACCGGCGAGTTGTACGTTGTCAAATAAAAGTGCACAACTGCAAATGTAGTTATTTTCTCTGATATTTCATTGTTTTATTATCAAAAATTCTTTTGTTGATTGAATTTTGCTTTATTGTTTCTCTTATCCTTTTAATTTCTTCCCCTTGGCCTAAATATACATCTCTTGGTGTAAGATTGTCCAACGATTCATGAAACCTCCTCTCATTATAGTATTTCACCCATTGGGCAATAGCCTTTTCTAATTCGTCCAAAAGTCGTTTATAGTCTGCCAACTGCCACAAAGGAAACAACTCCCCCATAGAGTATGTACCCTCCATAAAATCCGGTTGATACATAACTTTAATAATTTCACATAATGAGTCCAAAAGATACTTCCTTTCTGTCTCTATCTCCCTAAGCTTCCACTTTAATGTGTCTGCCAAATCTTCACTAACTTTAATTTGTACCATAATATTTGTATTTGATTAGTAATGCAAAGATAGCAAGCAAATCTATATGAAAATCAAATGATTGGTTAAAAGATTTTTGCAATTATTTGTTAATCAAATAACTTTTTTCTTTTTTAACTCATTATTGAAATCGACGACTTAGTTATGTCGCCTCTTCCTCATCATCTTCTATTGGTAAGGACTTCATCAACTCCTCAAAAGCGTTGCCGCCCTCATAGCATTCTGGTATATCCATAGTTTCAATATAACCACGCTTTAACCATCTTAGTAAAATGATTTTCTTTTCTTTATCAATCTTCACCCTCATAATTTATGTTTTTTGTAAGTTCATCTACTATTAAATCAAGCTGCGCTTCTGATAGTTTGGATAAGTCAATATCAGCTCTCACAGACTGTTGCTTTGGGATAACATATTGCATCAACTTTTCAAATACCTGTAACCTATCTTTAGGGGATAGTTTCTTAATGTCCTTTTCAATTTGGTTTCTGTTTTCATCAATAAGCTGTGAAATCCAATCTTTAACCGTTGAAGTTATCTTGTTGGGCGTACCTGCCTTTCTGCCACCTGTCTTTGGAGTTCCTTTTGCTCTGCTCATATCTACTTTATTCTACTTTAGAATGTTACCAGAAGTTGGTAACAACATACACTTTATTATAAGATAATCACACATAAGCTCCACAATTTCTTATCTCATCATCTAACTCTCTCATTAACTCATCAGACACGGTTATATTGGCTTTTGTGGCAACCTCTTGGATTTTCTTCTTTAGTCGGCTATAGTTCTTTCTGTCTTCAAAAACACCTGCCCCTTTCAATTCATCCAGAAAGCCCCCTATCTGGTTTTGGTCTGTCTGGCTTATCAATCGCGCAACAAATACGTTGAAAGCATCTGAAACGGTCTTTATCTCACTCATAACATTAGTTTTTATTTGGTAAAGTTTGGGTATTGAAAAGTAACTATCTTGATAGCGTTTAACCATCATCCTGTAAAAGGGTGTTTCTGTAAGGGTTGAGGCTGTAACCTCTGGCACTCCTAATTGTTGGGGTAGTCTGCCGTTCAACCTCATTTCATATTTCAACAGGTTTGCCCCTTTCATATCCTCTGGGTAGGGCATCCCTTTGGCTGTAGCATCTGCCATCTTATCATAGAAAGCAAACACTTTGGGCTGCTGCTTGCCTGTTCCCTTATAATACAGGGTTGAGGGTTCAAAATGGTATCGGCTCAATCTGGGCATATCACCCAACTTTGCAAGATAATCTGATACTTGGTGCATCATCATAAAGTTTGTTCCAAATTCAAGCCCTGTAACCGCTGCTTGCCTAATCGATATGTGTAAGGCATCCTCCATTTTTTCAACTGCTTGGGCTGTTGTGTGCCTATTCAGAGAGTAAACATTGCTACCATACAGATATTTGGGCAAACTCCCAACTACAGATAACCCACCCACAAAGATAGATACTTTCAATCCATCCAAACTGCCAAACGTCTTAACCTCCCCTGTCTGTAGGTTGGTTTCCTGTTTGGCACAATCCAGATAGTTTACAATAGTGGGGTATTGCTCTCCTACTATTGTCCTATCAATCCAGAGTTTTACTTTATCATACATTGGCATGAAGTGTTACCAATTTTTGCCCACAAACTACATATTATTATAAGGCACTCCCTTTCTGGGCTTGCTCTCTCAAAGCCTGTAAAGCCTCATCAAAGCCACCCATAACAAGTTGCTTGCAATATGCCGCTATAAGTACCTTTGCGCCCTGCAGCACTATCAGTTCGATAGAGGCTGGCGTTAAGTTCTTGGGGGCGTTCTTATCGGCCTCTACAAGAAACAAATAGCCGTCGTGGCGGTGCTCATAGAACGGGTTAGGCTTATTTTTACTGCTGTATGTGGCTTTGTCAAGCGGATAACCATAAGCATAACCGCTTAATCTGCCATCAATAAACCATTCTTTCAAGCCTGTAAAATTAAGGCTGTTTTTCCCCTGCAGTCTCATAGACGGCACAGTATCCCCCTCCTTTAGTTTCTCCATTAAGTTGAATGAAATTTTACCTTCACGCCCCTTTAGTTGCTCCATAGGCGGGTAGTAACCAGCTTGTGCGGTAACGGTATACTTTGGCGTTTTCTTGCCGTTGGCGGTGCTGTAAACCATTCTTGCATAGTAGAGGATAGTCGGTGTGTTCATCTCCTATCTCCTTTCTTATGGGTGTATACCATCGCCTTATCTGCCAACTCGGTAGCGGTGGCACTCATATTGCTAAGTAACCACCCGTCCACATCGGCACGTTTGAAATAAATCATCTTGCCGTTTGGCTTGGAAAACGGTATCTCCTTGTTTGAAGTTACCTTATAAAGGGCTGATTTGCTCATACCCATATACAAACAAGCCTCATCAAATGTAAGGATAGGCTTTGTGTTTATCGCTACCCTGTAGGCTATCCTGTTTGCTGCCTCTGATGTCATTGCTTCCATATTTCTATGAATTTGAATTTAACCTTAGAGGCTGTGCACCGCCTCAACTAACTTTCTGTTAGCTGTTGCAAAATTAGCAAGCATATAAAAGAAAAAATAGGGCGTTGTGGGGTCCCCATTGGTGTCCCCAAATGTCCTAAATCAAAAAAAGCAACCTCCAAAATAAGAAGTTGCTTTGTTTTCAATCTATAAATAAATCATCAATAATTTTATATCCTCTCGGTTTCCCGCTGTTATTATCTACCAATTTCCCCGCTGCTTTCCCTAATCTACTATCTCCAAACAAATTACTTAGTTCTGCATCTGGGAATTGTGCCCCGCTTTGTGGGTCGGCTTGATATATCCTTTGTAGGAAGTAAGCTAATTGGGCTTTAGTTATGTTGTTCTTTTTATACCCTGTTGCTGTCCTTCCAATGATACCCGCTTTCTCGGCTCTCTCAAATCGCTTTATAGCCTCATCTGTTTGCAGTTCTACAGGTAGAAGAGTTGGGGTTTGCACCTGTTGAGGCTGCTCTAATCTGTCTTTGTAAGCCTCTATTATTCCCATAGCCTCAAAAAGTCTATCTTGCCGCTTCTGTTGCTCTATTGTGATACGGTGGCTATCCTTTATTTCCTCTAAGCCATCATCGCCCCTATCGCCTGTAAACACAATTTGGGGTTCAGATATAGTTCGTGCTGTCATTTTTATTAGCAAACTATCTAACTCACCACAAGTGGTAAAATATTCTTTGGCATAATCCATTATTTGTTTTTTTGTCATTATGCCATCTTCTATACATGAAATAAAGTCTACAAATTCCTTTGTGTTCATACTATCTCACATTTTTATGTATATTTTTGTATTCTTGGGTTTCTTCAATCGGCACTATGTTTCCACTTTCACCAAAGCCCCATGTAATACCAAAGGTCTCATATTGTTCTTTGGTTATTGGTTCTAATGTGTGAAAATACCCATAACTCTCACCTCCATAAGCCATTTTTGAGCCCTTAGTACATAAAAACTCATCAGTAGGTGTTATATGGTTGCAGCCGTCCCAAACCTTTGCATATCGTTTGCCATTATCGCCAACCCTAACCACTGCGTCATCGTTAAAATTCATATAATACTCCATAACCCCTTCTATTAAATGTTGGTAATATCTATCTGTGGCAAACTATTGATAGCTGCTTTCTTCTGGTCATCTAATGCCCTTACATACTTCTGGGTAAATTTAAGGCTGCTATGTCCCAACAGCTCACTAACCACCTTGATATTGGCCCCGTTGCTTAACAGGTTGGTGGCAAAAGAATGCCGTCCACAATGCCACGTGATATGCTTATCTATGCCCGCCCGCTTTGTCCAATGCCTTAGGGCTTTATTGCTTGCCTCGATAGACGGTAAATTAAAGATTAAGTCGTTATCCCTTGCCCCCTCTGGCTTTTCTCCAATGATAGCAAGTAAAGTGTCATTCAAAGGGATAGGCACGCCGCTAACACTGCTATCGTGCTGCACCTTGCTTTGTCTAAATGTCATAAGGCGGTTTGCATAGTCTATATTGCCATAAGTTAGAGTTGCCAAATCACAATGCCTAATACCCGTGAAACAGGTTAATGCAAAAGCCCGCCTAATAATTTCACTCTCCTTAGGATAGTGGGTTGCAAATAGCTGTTGTATTTCCTCACGGCTTAGAATGTCTTTACCCAATATATCGTTGGTATTCATTACCTTTATCCTTAGACATGGGCTTTTCTTAATCACGCCTTTTTCAACGGCATAGTTAACAAGCCTCTTGAAACGCTGCCAATAGGTTCTAATGCCCTCTCCTGTGTGCGCGTCCTCTATGTAGTGGGCAAAGCGTTCCATCATTTCACGGCTTAGGTTCTTAGGTTCTATCCTGTTGGCAAATTGTGGATATTCCTCACCTATGAAGTCTTGGAAGTTCTTTAACGCCCCCTCCAAAACGTGCTTGTCGGAGACTCCACTTTGCGCTATGAAATTGGAAAAATACACAAACAGGTTAATGCCTTTTTGCTTTAGCCTGTAACCCTCCCTGTCGTTTAGGAATTGTTGCCCCCGTTCCTGCTTAATCTTCTGGGCAAGTTCCAAAACGTCTTTGTTCTGTTGCCGTTCTATCGGTGTTCTTGGAGTGCTCACCAAATAGAGCTTCAAAAACTCTTTTCTTCTTGCCGTCTTGCCGTTATCGCTGTTGTAACCATAGTTATAGAGCAAATAGAGGCTGTGCCGGCCGTCTGCCAATTCCTTGTAACCTAACTTAGGGTTATCTGTCTTAGTGTTCCATGCCTTTGGCTCCATGTCGCTATGTTCTTTTGTTTTCTTTCTGTTGCAAATATAGCTATTTATTTTCTTTTGGTATATTTCCCACCCTAAAATATTCCCTTTTCACAACCTTTTTAACTCAAATCAAACGGATTGGGGTGCAAATTGTAACATGTAACACCTGTAAATGACTTTATTTACAGGATATTCTATACTACTCACGGGGTGCAAATAGGGTGCAAATTATAGCAAAACAAGTGCTTTTAAGTGAAAATATAGGAAAATAAGCCATAGCGGTGTGATTTTGTAAAATGCTTAATTATCAATGATTTAATAGCATTTTCTTCCATTTGTTTTCCTATCTTTTGGGGTGCAAAAATAGGGTTGATTACCCACCCCCGCTACAAAGAAATGAAGGAGTTGCGGAATTTCCGTAACTCCTTTTCTATAGTTTGGGAAGGTGTTGTGAATATGTTAAGGTTGAACAGAGTCTGTGACATACATGTTCTGACTTGATGATTTCTTAAATATCAGATTCTGTTATAAAGAATTGAAAAAGATATTTAGGGAATTTAAGTTAGTAAGGTTTATATTATTGATTAAGATTAAGAGAGGTGATAGCAGCCCGTATCTTTCGGCTAAGTATATGCTAAGACTTTTTAATTGAAGATACAATTATCTATTCTCCCATTTCGGACTTAAATTTTGGCCTATCTGCTTTTCTACCCCCTATATTTAATATTCGTTGTATGCTCTAGTTTTAAAAATCAATGTTAGCTTAAATGTTTACAGTTTTTCTGGTGTTTTTTCTATCTGCGATGTACACAAAGTTGTGAATAAAGGGCTTGTTATTTAAATTGTTTGGGTATCATTTCTTGGAGAAAGAGTAGGGAACGGAAACAGCAGATATCCCACGTCGCTTGTTGGGTATATCAGACATTGTGTACCTGATGGTTGCACCGTTTAGAAGGTCAGTATGCGTCAGATAATTCTTGTCGTATACGGTTCCATTAAGGCTCATGGACTGTATGTAACGATTGGCTGTACTGTTATTGTCGGCAATGATCGTTATTGTATTCCCGTTGTCGGGATGCAAAGTTACCTCGTCGAAATATGGTGTGCCGAGTACATACTCGTTAGAGCCCGGACATACAGGATAGAAACCCAAGGCCGAGAATACATACCATGCCGAGGTCTGTCCATTGTCTTCGTCACCGCAATAGCCGTCTGGATTGGCATTATAAAGACGATCCATTACCTCACGAACCCAATATTGCGCTTTCCAAGGTTGGCAGGAATAGTCGTATAGATAAATCATGTGTTGTATAGGTTGGTTGCCGTGCGCATAGTTACCCATGTTCATGATCTGCATTTCGCGTATTTCGTGTATCACACCGCCATAATAACTGTCATCGAACACGGGAGGCAGGTTGAACACCGAGTCGAGCATGGCATTGAATGTATCTTTGCCTCCCATCAGGTCGATGAGACCTTGTGGATCATGGAACACAGACCATGTATAGTGCCAACTGTTGCCTTCGGTGAAGGCATCGCCCCACTTCAGCGGATTGAACGGGCTTTGAAACTTACCGTCTTTGTTCCTGCCCCGCATTAGTTTGGTTTCTTTATCGAACACGTTGCGGTAATTCAGAGCACGTCTCTTAAATGGAGCCAATTCTTTTTCCGACTTTCCGAGAGCTTTTCCCAACTGATAAATACACCAATCGTCGTAGGCATATTCTAAGGTTCGGGCAACGTTTTCGTTGATCTTCACATCGTAGGGTACGTACCCGAGCTTATTATAGTACTCGTATCCGAGTCGCCCGGTTGACGAAATATCGGGATGGACAGCATTTGCTCCGTGTTTCACCGCTTGCCATAGTGTTTCTATGTCGTAGCCGTGCAATCCTTTTATGTAAGCATCGGCCACCACAGATGCGGAGTTGTTGCCCACCATACAGTTTCGATGACCGGGGCTTGTCCATTCGGGTAGGAAACCACTTTCTTTATAAACATTTGCCAATCCCTCTTGCATCTTCTGGTTCATTTCGGGATAAACCAAGTTCAGCAGCGGGAAAAGACAACGGAAGGTATCCCAAAAACCGGTATCGGTGAACATGTATCCGGGCAACACCTTGCCGTTGAACGGACTGTAATGCACGGGTTTGCCTTCGGCATTGAGTTCGTAGAACATGCGCGGAAATAATACCGAGCGGTATAAACAGGAATAGAACGTGCGCAAATGATCGATGTTTTGGTCGTTTACCTCTATCTTTCCGAGCGTTTTGTCCCACGTTTTGCGGCCGGTAGCACATATCTCATCGAAACTCCGATTGCCTAACTCTTTCAGATTTAGTTCGGCTTGATCGAAGCTGATAAACGAAGATGCTACGCGTGCATGTACCTGTTCGCCGCGCTTGGTTTTAAATCCGATGACCGCGCCTGCGTGCTTGCTTGTTGTTTCAACCTTATTTTCACTGATTTTACCTTCAGAAACGGCCGCCTTATAAGTAAAAGGTTTATCGAATTTTATAACGAAATAGTTTTTGAAGTTATCGGG
>CAUUQE010000047.1:0-14854 GCA_963547065.1 uncultured Prevotella sp.
TGTCCATAACTTTAAATAATGCTTTATGATGAGCCTCACGGCTCCGATTAATAAATCTTTTAATATGAATATTTTTATATGATAATTTCTTTCTTTTTCTTTTTTCAGGAGTTTAAATACCCGTATAATTGAGTGGGGTAATAGCTCTAAGTTCGGCTTTCACGTTATCGTTTACGTTTAGTTCATCAATAAAACGGCGAATGGTGTCTGCTGTCATTTTCTCATTGGTTCGGGTGAGTGCTTTCAGAGCTTCGTAAGGATGCGGATAAGCCTCGCGTCTGAGAATAGTTTGTATGGCTTCTGCCACCACTGCCCAAGTATTTTCTAAATCTTCGCACAACCTATCTTCGTTAAGAATGAGCTTATGCAATCCTTTCAACGTACTTTGAATGGCGATGATACTATGAGCGAACGGAACGCCAACATTCCGCAACACGGTAGAGTCGGAAAGATCTCTTTGCAGTCTGCTTACAGGAAGTTTCGCTGCGAGAAACTGCAAAATGGCATTGGCAATGCCGAGATTGCCCTCGCTGTTCTCATAGTCTATGGGATTTACTTTATGCGGCATGGCACTCGAGCCTACTTCTCCGGGTTTGATTTTCTGCTTGAAATAGTCCATCGAAATGTACATCCAAAAGTCACGATCCAAATCGATAATGATGGTATTTATACGGCGCATGGCATCGAACAGAGCCCCGAGATTGTCGTAATTACTGATCTGTGTGGTGTATTGTTCGCGCTCCAAGCCGAGCTTTTCGCTTATGAAACGGTTACCGAAAGCTTTCCAATCTATTGATGGATAAGCCACATGGTGGGCATTATAGTTGCCGGTGGCACCGCCGAACTTAGCAGATAGCTTGCATGAATGCTTCATCTGTTCGAGCTGTTCAGCCAAGCGATAGGCGAACACCATAACTTCTTTACCAACACGTGTGGGAGATGCCGATTGTCCATGTGTCTTTGCGAGCATCGGAACGGCCTTCCAATCGTCGGCATATTGTCGCAACAGGGCGATCAGTTCTTCTATCTGTGGGTAGTAAACGTTCTCTAATGCCTCTTTGATAGATAGTGGAACGCTCGTATTATTAATGTCTTGCGACGTTAGACCGAAATGAATGAACTCTTTATAGGCCTCCAGACAGCCGATTTTATCAAACTTTTCCTTGATAAAATATTCCACCGCTTTTACATCGTGGTTAGTAATAGCTTCGATATCCTTTACCCGTTGCGCCGATATTTCACCGAATGTGCGGTAAATATCGCGTAAACGTTCGAACAAAGCGTGGTCGAAAGAAGCCAATTGCGGTAAGGGTAGCTCGCACAATGCAATGAAATATTCTATCTCTACGCGTATACGATAGCGTATAAGTGCGTATTCTGAAAAATAAGCAGCAAGTGTTTCCGTCTTACCTCTATAACGCCCGTCAACGGGAGATATAGCGGTCAGCAAGTCGAGCTCCATAATCAATACGTATTGTTCTGATGTCGCAAAGTTACAAAATTTAACCGATATTCGTGTTGTATTTTAGATAAAGTTTGTAAAAACATACGAAACGTTTACAGAAGAATGGTGACAGAGTCGTGATAGCACAGTGCGCATCTGCAAGTTTTCTGCCTTTCCACAGATAATGAATTGATGATTTACTCGCCTATGTGCTTTGCAGATGCCGAATAGATGGAAGAGGTGGTAGCCTCTTGCAATATAAATAGTATTCTTAAACAGTGCATCTAAGGTGGACAGATGGTATGCCTAATGTCTTTGGATGAGCATTTTAATAGTCTTAGATAAGCACTCTGTTTCAGATTGGTGTAGAATACCGTTATAATAGGAGGCTTGTGGAGAGCATGCAAGTGGGGTGAATGAGATATCAGCATGTATGATTTCAGGGGGACTGCCGTAGGTTTTACAATTGACGTTTCCGAAGTTTGTCCATGACGAACCGTATGCATTCGGTAAGTATCTGTACGCGGGCTATACGCATAACGGCGTAATAGAGCAGCATGGCTATAATGATGCGCACAACGAACAGCAGCCATAACAGATCGATGGAGGCCGTAACGAAGTAGACAAGCATCATTACACCGAAAGCAGCCAGTGCAAACGGCGCTGTATCTTTGAGGAACCATGCCAAACGATAGCCTGTGAGGAGACGTGTAAAGAAGTGCCATACAAACAGCCATGCTATATTGATGATGACATAGGCCACCACCATAGTGCGTATGCCAAGGGGATAGATGAGCAGCATGGTAACAATCTGCACCGCGCACAGTACCAATGTGCAAAGAAAATACGTGCCCGATCGCCCTTTACTCAGTATCATGTTCGACAGCAATGTGCTTAATGGCATTGTGGCACCTGCTATACATAGTATCTGTACAAGCGCTGCACTGGCCAGCCATTTGGCTCCGATGGCAAGCACGATAAACTCTTTCGCTACCAATCCGAAGCCGAAGAGCAACGGGAAGGAGATAAAAGCAGTGAAGCGCATTAGCTTGCGTAAGGCATTCAGTTGGCGTTCGCCGTCGTTCTTCAGGTCAACAAGAACAGGCTGAGCCACTTGGTTTACCATGTTTTGAACAAGCGAAAAGCACTTGAAGTCCCACTGGTAAGCCTGATTATAGATGCCGGCATTGCTTGTTCCGAAGTAGCGTCCTAAGAGTAAATTAAGCACATTGTTGTTGATGTGCATGGTGATTGTTGTTGCTAAAATCTTGCACGAAAAACGGAACATGCGCCTAACAGGACCGAAATTTATTTCGAAATTCGGCCGCCACGGGGAATAATACCATAGCAAGGATGTGTTCACGAACACGTAAGCTAATCCCTGCGTGGCTAACGACCAATAACCGTAGTCGAGAAATGCCATCGTAATGCCGATAGCGTTCGATACCATTACGGCTGCAATAGAGGCCTTAGCCTGCTGTTTGGCCATCAGGTTTTTGTAAAGAAAAGCCCCTTGCGCCGTGCCTAACGATGCTATAATGATGCTTAAAAAGGCGTAGCGACACAGCCGGATGATGCTTGTAGCGTCTTCATCGGGATAAAACATCGCGATAAGAGGGGCACAAAAGAAAAGAATAAGATAGGCAGAACATCCCACAATGATATTGAACCAAAACACTGAGTTATAATCTCTATCGGTGGGATGCTGTATGTTTGCGAGCGCAATCTTAAATCCGCTTTCCTGCAAGGCCGTGGCCACAAGCGAGTAAACACTGATGAGTGCGAGCATTCCATAGTCGTGAGTAGAGAGCAATCGGCCCAATACGACTGCCACTAAAGCACCTACCAACTGTAAAACACCGTTGTTCATGCCGCCCCAAAAGAGCCCTTTCGCCGTCTTTTCCTTTAGCGTTTCTGCCATTGTAAGTAGTTGTTGCCGTGTGCAAAAGTAATGTATATTGTGATGATAATCAAAGTTTTTTGCTTATTTTTGCCGTATGAAAGTCTATTTTTACCACACGCAAGACATTCAATACATCTTGAAAAGGATGGAAAAAGGAGAGTTCCCGCCTCATTTCCTGTACGGCGCGACGAAGTTAGAACGCCACGGGATCGGTGTTGTATGGCATCGGTCGAGGCTCGGAATGGCGCGTTGGTGCATGATGATCTACAATCTATGGCAGATACTTACGCGGCGTGAGCACTTTGACGCCGTATATGCCACGCACTACAGGGGGATAGAATTGCTGATATTTCTACGTGCCTTACACCTTTATCCCAAACCTGTAGTTATTTGGCATCATCAGCCTGTAGTGCGTTCATCTTCCGTGTGGCGCGAATGGTTAGGGCGTCTGTTCTACAAAGGTATTGATGGTATGTTTTTCTTTTCGCGGAAATTAATGGACGACTCGTTGGAGACAGGTAAGGTAGCCCCCGAACGTATGTATCTCGGCCATTGGGGTGCCGACCTCGATTTTTATGACCGGATACTTCGACAACATACAAATATGCCCGACAGGGTGCGTAGGGGATTTATCTCTACGGGTAAAGAAATGAGAGATATGCGCACGCTTATTGAGGCTTTCAATGCCACCGGTGCACCGTTGGAAATTTATATAGGCCGGAAAAATGGAAAAATAGACTATGAAGGTCTGTTCCGTAAAATGGAAATAGGAAGTAATGTTCATATACATTACCCACAAGGACTATTGCCATACGAACTTGCACTCGAGGTAAACAAGGCTGCATGTGTGGTTGTATGCTGCATGGAGACCAAATATACCGTAGGACTGACAACGGTGGTTGAGGCGCTGGCTTTGGGGATACCCGTTATCTGTAGTAAAAATCCACAAATCCCAATCAATCTTGATGATGAGGCATGTGGCATATCCGTTGCGTATGGCGATGAAGAGGGGTGGAAGAGGGCTATAAGCTACTTGCAGGAAAATCCTGAAGAAGCTCGGCTCATGGGGTGTAGAGGTAGAGCGCTTGCCAAACGAATATACAATGACGAACATTGTGCGCAGGAAGTATCAGCCGTACTGCATAAGGTCATTGCAACCAGTTATCACTAGTATTGACCTTCTTTTGTAGAGGTATTCTGGAAAAAAGTCTTACAGGCGTATTCTTTTTTACTGTATACGCTGTAAGAAGTAATTTTCACCTCGCAAAAGGGACGGGTGAATTATGAAGAATTTTGTATAGACGTTTTTCTTATCTCTCCGAACAATACGGATAACTGAAAATATAAATATAATACTTTTATATCTTATTTTCTTGATTTGTTTAAGACAGGGGCATCTTATCCTTATTTAAGAAGATAAAGCCCAAAAACTTCTTAAAACTGATACAGATTGTATTTGCTAATTATAGGAAGAAAGTGATAACCCTAAGACTAAGATTAGGTGAAGATATATGATTATTCCATTGGTGTCAAAGACAGCATTTTAGTGGTAAAATAAATTGGAGAATACTATGTACAATATAAAGGTTATAGACTCATTTTAAGATACTTTTATGGTATTGCCCAACCAAGATCCTTTTATTTTCCCCAGAAAACGTCATATTTGAATGTCTTGAATGTGTTTTTTAAGGAGTTTTGAAATTTTAAGGCAGATGGCAATGTATCATTGTAGGCTATCGATCTATGATAGATAGAATCTATTATGATTTTTGTTTTATTCCGTGTTTCCAATGTATCTTTGGTTATATATTGGAAAATCGTTCCTCTCTTGTTTGTGCAAGGAAAATGCAATAGCCCCAAAACAGCATTAATATCATTCCTAATTAATTTTCATGATTCCCATTTATTTCTTATTGAAGTACACAAACTTTGCCACAATAAAATATTAACTTATTGTGTTAGAAATAACTAATAACGTTGTTGTCGTTAGAATATAATACTTTTATTTTTTGCCTCTTATTAATACTATGATGTTAATATAAGGCTGTTGGATAGATATACCCCCGACTCCATCCTACGAATTCATATTAATATGTATTTTTTTTACTTATAACAAGGTCTTGATTTTCTCTTCTATCGTATCTTTGGGAGCGGCACCTACAAATTTATCTACGAGTTTTCCTCCTTTGAAGAAAAGAATTGTCGGAATGTTTCGCACCCCAAATTCCATAGCGATATCATCGTTTTCTTCGACGTCGCACTTACCTACAACGATTTTTCCATCATATTCTTCAGCCAGTTCGGATATGATTGGCCCAACCATCCGGCATGGACCGCACCACGTAGCCCATAAGTCAACTACCAATGGTAATTCGCCATTTTTATAATTCTCGAAATTTTCTGTTGTGATTGTAACTTCCATTATTTTATCTTTTTATTATTTTTGTTATTTCTATACAATTTTGATGTGTAATCAATCATATTCGGCAAAGGTTATACAGTAACGTTAATTTACATGATAGCTCATATCAGGATTGCTCTCAATATAATTGATAAAGTCACGTGTTAAATTAATCGTCATTGCTGTAGAATGTAACATAATACTATCGCAATGCTCCTTGTCCATAATCTGAAAATAGAGGCGTGTAGTTCCCGGGTTCTGGGCAATCATTGTAGTAATGTCGTTTACAAAACTTTCATTCACAACAGAGTTGCTTATGGTGATAGTAAGTTTCTCAATACGGTCGCGCTTTATGGTTTGCAGGTATTGTATATCCGATACACGAAAATCGTAATAGTTGCTATCTCGGAACCTTTGAATGCATTTTGCCGTAATGTATACTGTGCATCCTTCAGTGAGCATACCGTTCCATCGTCCCCATTCTTCACCGAAGAAAGCAAGTTCTCCACTACCTTCATAGTCCTCTATAGTAACAAATCCACAAGGTTTTCCAGTCTTCGTAAACTTAGATTTTACTCCTGTAACGATGCCTCCAAGGGTGATTTCATCTTTCTTGGCAAGTTCCATCTTATTGTCCAATTCCGAACAGTGGGTATTACACATCGTATTCATAATGACGCTAAAATCATCAAGTGGATGTGCAGACAAGTAGATACCCACGAGATCCCGCTCACGATTAAGTTTTTCGATCGAACTCCAAACTTCACCTTTGGGAACTACAGGCGTAACAATTTCCACGGCATTGGCATCTCCAAAAAGTGAATTCTGCGCTTCAGCCTGTCCAGTTTGGTACATCTGCCCGTATCTTACCAAGACATCTAGGAAAATATCACCTTTAGGGTTAATGCCGAAGTACTGCTCGCGTTGCAACTTAAAGCTGTCAAAACCACCACTGATAGCCAGACTTTCAAAAGCTTTACGGTTTACACAGCCGAGATCCACACGCTGCGCAAAATCGAAAATATCTTTATATGGTCCATTTTTTTCACGTTCATTGATAATAGCTTCAGCCGCAGCATCCCCCATACCTTTGATAGCAGCTAACCCAAAACGTATTTCCCCCCTTTTATTCACACCAAACTCAAGGTAACTTTCGTTTACATCCGGTCCCAACGTAGCAATATTCATGGCCTTACATTCGTCCATCAATTTCGTTATTTCTTTGATATCAGACCGGCGCCGTGTCATAATAGCAGCCATGTATTCAGCGGGGTAATGTGCTTTCATATAGGCTGTTTGGTAAGCTACCCACGAATAGCATGTGGCATGAGATTTATTGAATGCATACGATGCAAACTTCTCCCAGTCGCTCCAAATTTTTTCAAGAATCTTTGAATCATAACCGTTTTTCCGTCCACCTTCGATAAATTTAGGCTTCATTGCGTCTACAATAGCCTTATTTTTCTTACCCATTGCCTTTCGGAGTGCATCGCTCTCACCGCGGGTAAAGCCAGCAAGTTGTCGTGATAACAACATCACCTGCTCTTGATACACCGTAATTCCATAGGTCTCTTTTAGATATTTCTCCATACACGGAATATCATATTGCACTAAAGAGGAATCATGTTTCCGTCGGATGAAGTCTGGAATATAATCCATAGGTCCCGGTCGATAGAGTGCATTCATTGCGATCAAGTCTTCAAATACTGTCGGATGAAGTTCTCGTAGATGCTTTTGCATGCCGGGAGACTCAAACTGAAAAGTGCCTATCGTGCGTCCCTCTTGATAAAGTTTATAGGTTAAATCATCATCCAGTGGAATATGATCTAAGTCTACATCTATGCCAAGTGTTATTTTAACATCTTTGACAGCTTCTTTCAACTCAGATAATGTCTTCAATCCGAGGAAGTCCATTTTTATTAGACCGGTCGACTCAATAACGTGTCCATCATATTGTGTTACAGGAACCTTTTGATCTTTAAAGTCTGGATCGTCGGCTGTCGAAATAGGAACCCAGTTACTGATCGGATCTCTGCAGATAATAAACCCGCAAGCATGGATACCTGTTCCACGCACAGTACCTTCGAGCATTTTCGCGTATTTAATGGTATTACTCTCGCGTGGATCAGCTGAAGCTTCAGCTTCGCGTAATTCTGGCGTACAAAGAATGGCATTACTTAAATTCATTTTCATTCCATCGGGGAGTCTGTCAGGGATTGCTTTACACAGTTCATTCGATCTTTGCAAAGATAACTTTTCTACACGTGCCACATCTTTAATGGAATTTTTCGTGGCCATACTACTGTAAGTAATAATGTGTGCACAGTTTTCATGACCATATTTATCCATCACCCACTGTAGAACTTTTCCGCGTCCATCGTCATCAAAGTCTGTGTCAATATCAGGCAATGATATACGATCAGGATTGAGAAAACGCTCGAATAGCAAATCATACTTTAATGGGTCTATTTTAGTAATGCCCAAACAATAAGCAACCACTGATCCGGCAGCCGAGCCACGTCCTGGTCCGACCATTACTCCTAACTTATCGCGAGCGGCATTGATGAAGTCTTGCACAATTAAAAAGTACCCCGGAAAGCCCATGGTCTTCATCACATGGAGTTCAAACTTCACGCGTTCAATGACATCCCGTGGGATGGGATCTCCATACATTTTTTTTGCACCATCGTAAGCTAATTTACCCAAGTAATCAGCCTCGAGTTTTATCCTATATATCTTATCGTATCCACCCAACTGTTTGACATGTTTTTTTCCTTTCTCAGGCGCCATTAAATTCTCACCATTCTCATCAGAACAAAATTCTTTATACAAGTCTTCCTCCGTAAATTTCTTTCTCCACAGTTCTTCTGTACCAAATTCTTCGGGAATAGGGAAAAACGGCATAATTGCTCCATGGTCTATACTGTAGATTTCTACTTTGTTGAGTATTTCGAGCGTATTGCTCAATACTTCCGGTATGTCATGGAAAACCTCGTTCATTTCAGCACGTGTCTTGAACCATTCTTGCTTGGTATATCGCATTCGGTTTGGATCATCCAAGTCAGCCTGTGTAGACAAGCAAAGTAGATGATCATGTGCTTCTGCTGTTTCCTTATCTTCAAAATGCACGTCATTGGTACATATAAGTTTAACCCCGTATTCTTTGCCCAACTTCATCAACTCTCTGTTTACTTTTTCTTGCAAAGGATATGTTGTTCGGTTAGCGATCAGTGAAGGATCTGTTACCTGATGACGCTGCATTTCCAAATAGAAATCTTCACCAAAAACCCGTTTATACCATTCTACAGATCTGCGTGCACTTTCAATATCACCATTGAGTATTTTCGATGG
Source organism: uncultured Prevotella sp. (assembly GCA_963547065.1). Lineage (GTDB taxonomy): Bacteria > Bacteroidota > Bacteroidia > Bacteroidales > Bacteroidaceae > Prevotella. Next base: position 9,100 of record CAUUQE010000047.1, read on the forward strand.
GATCTCGCCTGCAAGACAAGCAGAACACACGATTAAGTCTTCATGATAGCGCTCCAAATCTTCATGGTCGGTACGCGGACGGTAATAATAACCGTCTACCCACGACCTCGAAACGAGCTTAATTAGGTTTTTATAGCCGTTGTAATTCTTAGCCAAAACGATGAGATGGTAGCCACTTTTGTCACCGCTATCTTTTATCTTGTCTTCTTTATGGCGACGGGCTACATACATCTCGCACCCGAAGATCGGTTTAAATGGTTCCTTACCTTCCTTTTTTCGCTTCTTGTTGATACCGGTGCAGTAATCCGAAAACTCCTTTATACCGAACATTGCTCCGTGGTCTGTAAGCGCCATACCGCGCATACCATCAGCAATAGCCTTATCTACAAGGTGAGAAATCTTTGATTGTCCGTCAAGAATAGAATAATAAGTATGTACGTGCAAGTGTACGTAATCTTCCATAATCAATAATTCTTTCAGGCGTAAAGTTAGTATTAAAAAACGATATAGCCAAAAAAATTTGCGAAATAAATAAAAAACAATTACCTTTGCAAGCAAGATAAATCGTTCTGACTACTATGATAAAAAAGATAAACAAGCTAAAAAAAATCAGAATTCATCGCGAAGGAACAGATATGATCATCGATAGCTTTATCGTAATCGCCATCATTGCGTTGCTTCTTTGGCATGGTCTTGACAGTAAAATATTTTTTTGGAGTTTTCTTTTCATATCCGGAATCACTTATAGCATTATACTAAACTTCTTCCGTTGCCCCATCAGATACTTTGCATCTGAAGACACCAATAAGATTGTGGTGGCTCCTGCCGACGGTAAAATTGTAGTCATTGAAGAAGTAGAGGAAAACGAATATCTATGCGAAAAGCGGTTGATGGTCTCTATTTTCATGAGTCTATTCAATGTACATGCCAATTGGTTTCCTGTAGACGGTAAGGTGAAGTTTGTTAAACACTTTAGCGGCAATTATCATAAGGCATGGCTACCTAAGGCAAGTGAGGAAAATGAGCACACGGATGTAATGATTACTACACCAGAAGGTGTAGATATTCTATGCCGACAGATAGCAGGTGCTGTTGCAAGACGTATCGTAACCTATGCTAAAGAAGGTGAAGATTGCTATATAGACGAACATCTTGGTTTTATTAAATTCGGCTCACGTGTCGACGTATTCCTGCCTGTCGGTACAGAAGTTTTTGTGAAAATGGGACAAAGCACTACCGGAGACCAGACCGTTATTGCTAAATTAAAATGAATATGGCTAACTTCATTACGAGGAACATTCCCAATGCACTTACGTGTTGTAATCTGATTTCAGGCTGTATCGCCACCTTTTGTGCATTTTCCGGCAATACGACATGGGCGCTGGCTTGGATTATCATTGGTGCTGTATTCGATTTTTTTGATGGAATGAGCGCCCGGCTATTTCACGTATCTTCAGCGATAGGAAAAGAACTCGACTCGCTTGCCGATGATATTACTTTCGGTTTCGCTCCCTCTGCTATTATTTTCGTAGAACTAAGCGTAATGGATTATCCGCGTTTCATGGAGTCTCTTCGCTCTTATCTTCCCTACTTTGCTTTCGTGATGGCAGCTTTCTCAGCACTCCGATTGGCTAAATTTAATATCGACGAACGTCAAACCACATCTTTCATCGGGCTTCCTACTCCAGCCAACGCACTGTTTTGGGGCTCATTACTCATTAGTCGGACTGCGTTTTTTGAGCATTCTCCTTACATGGTTTTCGTGCTTCTCACACTTGTATGTCTTAGCTCATGGTTGTTGGTTTCAGAAATACCCATGTTCGCTCTGAAGTTCAAACACTGGGGATGGCATGGAAACGAGGTGAAATACGGTTTTATTTTCGCTTCAATCATCATTCTTTGTCTGTTTGGAGCACTTAATGGTTTTTGGTTAGTCATAACTCTGTACTTTGTTATTTCGTGTTGCGTTGCTCTTAATATCAAGAGCAAAGGCGTAAAGAAGTTCGACTAATTTTTTGTATATGCCTATTTTTTTTAATTTTATTCTGCTTTTTTTTATAGCTATAGCACTCATTATCACACTGTTTGTATATCGTATATACAATCATATTCATCAGGCTATCGATAATTTCAAGCATGAGATGGGTGGGCAACAACCCCACCCATCTCATGCGTATAATGGAAAGAATAATGAAGAGACTGTTATCGATCAGCGTACACCGCAGGAAGCCAATAAAAAGATATTCACCAAAGACGAAGGTGAATACGTGGATTTTCAGGAAATAGATCATGAACATTGAAGACGTAAGGACATTTGCCCTGTCGCTTCATGGGGCTACGGAAGACATGCCCTACGGCAACGACTGGCTGGTATTCCGTATTGGAAGCAAAATCTTTCTGCATATATGGCTTGAGGCTCCCGAACCGACCTGTGCCGTAAAGCTTGAGCCAGATTATGGAGAGTGGCTTCGAGAACAGACCGATGGTGTACGTGCAGCCTATCACTTGAATAAAAAACATTGGAACGATTTATATATTGATGTACTGGAACACGGGATGATAGAACAACTTATCGTACGTTCTTATAATATTGTGCTTGCTCGTCTGCCACGAAAAATAAGGGCGATGCTCCAATCCTGCAATACAGATAAATGAAATCTTGCAAATAGCAGGAATGGCACTATGACATATTCTCATATTTTTTGTATGACGATTTAAGAAACGATATCGATAGTAAAATCTATTTATTTTTAATACAAATGATCATTGTTGTCGTAACAAAGGATTGGCAGAATAATGCAGAATGTAGCAAATAGAACGGTTGCCAAACCGTTACCCGAAAACCATTTGAACGTCTGAAACACCTTTACACAAAAGAGAATTGCAATTATTACCAACTTTTATAATCTCTTTTTCACTTTATTGTGTTCTTCTTATTGATCATTTTAAACTGTCTTATTCTATTTGCCTATTGGAGATGATGTCTCCAACGATTTAATAATACTGCAGTCTGCTATGTTCTTGGCATGATGTTGGCCTATAATTTACTGATACTTATTGCCATCTTGTTCCATAAATATGCGGCGATAGTAAATTTTTTACAACAGCCTCGACCGCCAAAATACAGCACTGATATTGCTATCTTCTACATTATTATCCCCACAGTTTACTCGGTTCTCCTGTTAGGATACTACGAAAAAAGTAGACAACATGCCCCTTGGAAATTCAAACGCAGGATCATAACTTCGGTTACATGCAACGCTCTGAAAACTATTTTCACTCTCATTTTCTTAGATTTCATCATGAAAGGCGGTACGACAGCACTATTTTTTGCTACGTTGAAAGACGCTTTTCACTATACCGACTGGTATGTTTTTTGGCTAATGATAGCTGGTTTTGCACTGTTTTTCACCTTTCTCAAGATCGAGCACTATTGGCATAACAAAAAATAAGAGCATTTTTGATATCAAAAATGAACCGTATGCTTTTTTAATAAAATCCATTTTAACATAGCAGATAAAAAAAATTCATCTCTTCCCAATCTTAAAATGTCCCCCTATAGGGAAAAGTTAGAGAGAGACAAAGCAATCTGTTGACTATAAATATATTACAAACGACTTTCTTATATAACCTATCTACCCATCTTAGATGGCATATCTAAGGATCACAGGACGATGGATCAAGACATACACTTACAATCCATACAAATTCTATTCTTCTTCAATTGGGAGAGGATTAAGGTGCTTCGCTTCTTGAAAAGGAGAGGTAATACTCCTTTAACTCCTCGCTATAGGAGAGAAATATAGTTTAAATGGAATAAGAATAGAATTACTTTTCTCTTGAAAAAAGAGAATATAGAAAGGATAAAAGAATCTCCTCCTACCTCTCGAAAAGTAGTAGAAGGCCCCTACGTACTCAATTTATCCAAACTCCACAATACACTTTCTATCTTTGCAGAACCGGAGAACAACTCCTACTCTCCCAATATTTGAGCGGCATGTTCTTTCACTTTTATCTCTTTAGGCGTAAAAATACGTTCTATCCTGCCATCCTTACCGATGATAAACGTGGTGCGGAATGTGCCGAAATACTTACGCCCATACATAGTCTTCTCACCCCAAACGCCGAAAGCCTCGTTGAGTTTCTTCTCCGTATCGGCAATTAGTGGGAACGGAAGCTGATTCTTCTCTATGAATTTCTTATGTGAACGCTTGTCTTGCACACTTACTCCCACCACTTCATAGCCTTCTTTACGCAGTTGGGCGTAGTTATCGCGTAGATTACAGGCCTCTGTAGTGCAACCGGATGTACCGTCTTTCGGATAAAAATACAACACTAATCGCTTACCGGCATAATCGCTAAGCCGTATTTCCTTGCTGTTTTGGTCAGTTCCCAGCACTTGGGGAGCCTTGTCTCCTATTTGCATATTCATTTCGTTTTTAAAATTTGCTGCAGACAAAGATATGACTTTTTAACAATATCTACAAGGAAACACTATTCTAACTAAAGCAAAACAAATATAAAAACACTTTAAACATTCGCCCGATATTTGCAAGATGTTGACAGATTATTTACTTTTGAACTGATGAAACTGATAGGCTTAATCTTCGTATTCGTCGGTTCAGTAGTACCGGATGCATGCTTTGCACAACACAAGCACGTGGTAATAGACATGGAGACACGCCGTCCATTACGCGATATCTTCGCCCATACCAACGCCAATGAGAACACTAAGACCGATTATAAGGGCGAGTTTACTATTTTCAAACCATTTAAAAAGCTCGTCATTTCTCATCCCAATTACTGCACTTTGGAGCTTTCACCGGAGAAAGCGCAAGCAGATACCATCTACCTTATGCCCAAATTCAATAAATTGCAAGAAGTTATCATCACGGCAAAGGCGCCACACGTGGGCATTGATGTCAAGAAAATGGCGCAAGAGGCAGCAGGAGCAGCACCAGCAACGAGCGGGATAAATTTCGATTTCTTCAGCATATTCGACCACAGCAAGCGCCACGTATCAAAAAAAGAACGCCGAAAAATGAAAAATATACTGGATAAATACTGATCATACATATCTTTTACATCCAAATAAACACACAAAAATTCCAACCGTATCTTTTCGTATTTTTATTGTTATTCGCACCATATATTTCAAGTTAAATCACTATCTTTGCATGTATGAACGCACAGAATACGGAGAATATAAAATGGAGCGAAAATGTGATTATTGCCGATGCCGACTACATAGATAACGTGGCTTTCAATCTTATTGTCAATTTCGAACGTATGATAGGGCGCCATATACCGCAGGCAGACATGGCTCGTTGGATAGATTGCATAAGCCTTGATGGTGGACTACGCGAAGGTAAACACCAGACACAAGTAGTGCTTATCCATCATAAAAACCTCAGAAGGATGGAAAACTTCGTACCTTCTGACTATGAAGAGGAACTCAACGGAAAGGCTTTCAAGGACAATCTGGGCGAGTTTATCGTGAGTTCGTTTCCAGTAGAAGACGTGGTCGACGCCGACGGCTTCTTCATCGATGTGCTTCGTACCGTATGTGCCCAGGACGATGTAAGGCGCATTATGATCATTCCGGATGCCGAAAAGGAGGGGATGCTCGACGACATACGCAACACGCTGCACTATCTCGACGACGACAACAAGCGCATCACCGTGTTTTCCATGCAACCTATACAGGGCGGAAACTATCGTCAGGAAATCCTTGGATACTCACTGATGAACGCGT
>CAUUQE010000048.1:0-14647 GCA_963547065.1 uncultured Prevotella sp.
TTACCGAATGTTTGTGTGGCGGTTCGTACGGCGGATACATAGCTGATTCTAATTCAGGTTTCTCGGGTAAGAACTTCGCACAGTACAGTCCGGAGAACGGATGGAGCCGTGTATTGTTCAAAGATATCATTCCTAAAATGTTCATTTACAGCAACGAGGTAGATAAAGTAACGAATGAAGCTGTTCCTCGTGCCGTAGCCAAAATCATTAAAGTGGCAGGCATGCATCGCGTAACAGATGCTTACGGACCTATACCTTATTCTAAAGTCGGTCTTAATGGGGAGATAACGGCTCCTTACGACTCGCAAGAAGATGTCTATAACCTAATGTTAGAACAACTCAACGATGCCATTTCCGCGCTTACTTCCAATCGTACAGCAGACTTCAGTGCCAAAGCCGACAAGGTATATAATGGCAATGTGGGGCATTGGATCAAGTTTGCAAACTCTTTGAAACTACGCTTGGCCATGCGTATCTCGAAGGTTGCACCCGCCAAGGCACAACAAATGGCAGAAGAAGCTGTAAAGCATGAAATCGGTGTGATGACTTCTAATGCAGATAATGCAGCACTTACACTTTCGAGCACCAACCCGTTTAGGGTGATTATGTATGAGTACAACGGAGGCGACTCCCGTATCAGTGCAGATATCACTACTTATATGAACGGTTACAACGATCCGCGAAGAGATGCGATATTCACAAAGTCTACCTTTACAAAAAGCGGCATCACTAATGGGTATTTCGGCATACGCAACGGTATTCAGATACCCGATGGAGCCACTGCACATGCCTATTCCAACTACAATGTAAATACTGATACGAAGATACTTTGGATGAATGCCGCCGAAGTTTCGTTCCTCTGTGCCGAAGGGGCATTGCGCGGATGGAACATGGGCAATACTGCCAAGCATTTCTATGAGCAGGGCATACGCCTTTCGTTCGAACAATGGGGCGTGTCAGGTGCCGACACCTATATAGCCAATACCACGGCAACACCGGCACAATACAACGATCCTATGGGAACCAATTCCTATAACGGACAGCCGTCGACCATCACGATTGCTTGGGATGATGATGCTTCTATGAGTACCAATTTAGAGCGTATTATCACGCAAAAATGGCTGGCTAACTTCCCATTAGGGCAAGAGTCTTGGTCTGAATATCGTCGCACAGGATATCCGAAATTTATGCCTGTCGTTATTAACAATAGCGGTGGAATCGTTAACTCCAACCGTGGAGCACGCCGACTTGCCTACCCTCAGGAAGAGCGCACCAACAACTACGAGAATTACAATGCAGCTCTAAGTCTCTTAGGAGGTGCGGATAACATGGCTACAGATGTATGGTGGGCACGATAGATAGTTATTATATTACAGAAAAATAAAATAAGATAAAAACACAGTTATGAAATATATCATTAAGAATATTGCATACTCGATGACTTGCCTTGCCATGATATTACTTATGGGAAGCTGCAATACGGATATTGAATCCGTAAATATTAATGAACCGGGCATCGATAAACAGAATCCGGAACTATATACCAAATACCTTACTTCGCTAAAGGCTTACAAGAACAGCAAGCATAAAGTAGTGTTGGGATGGTTCGATAACAGTGCTAAAATGCCTGCCTCGCAGGGGCAGAATATACATTCCGTGCCCGATAGTCTGGACTATATTGTACTTAAATATCCGGCAGATCTTAACGAAAGGGAATACAAAGAGATCACAAACCTACGACAACAAAAGGGAACAAAGATAATGTACGATATCAGTTTCGAAACTATAAAAAGCACATACGACGAAGCTTTGAAGGCTTTCAATGAGAACCCGGCCAATCAAGGAAAATCTTTTACAGCTTTCAACAGTTGGTTAATCGACTCTGTTCAGGTAAAACTCGCCCTTTGCGACCGGTATAACTACGACGGAGTGGTGATGTCTTTCGAGGGCAAGGTAACAATTTATATGACCGAGGCCGAAAAAACAAAAATGCTCGAACAGGAAAATATTTTCATCGGAATAGCCAAAGACTGGAAAGAGCGCCATACAAATAAAACGTTAGTACTGGCAGGTAAGCCGCAAAACATTACGAATCAAGACGTCTTTACCATGGCTTCTTACATCATTATTCCTTGTCAAAGCGCCACAACAGAGGGTAAACTCGCCTATAATATGGGTAAGACGGCTGTCGAAGGTGTTCCTACCGATAAATTCATACCGATGGTTTCTACGACTTCTCTCGATGCTACAGACCTGAAAACAGGCTATTGGGTGAACAATGTAGTTGCAGTATTGGGTGCTGCAAAGTGGGTCGCAAGCGATCATACAGGCTATCAAATAGCAGGACTTGCTATCGATAACGTCAACACAGACTACTATCATGCGAACTTTACCTATCCCACAGTCCGAAAAGCCATTTCTATTATCAATCCAACCGTTAAAAAATAAAGCGATATGAAGAATATACTAAAATATTTGCCTCTGGCTTTTGTTACCCTTTTCATGGCAGCATGTCAAGATAACAATGAAGAGAATTTCGCAAACAAAGCATACATCGATGCTGCAGAGATGACCTCTGAAACTGTTATCAAAGGGAATGTAGGCACCATAACAAAGACTTTAACCATCGCTACATCGCGCCCCGCAGAGAACGAGATCAATGCGCAAATAACGGTAGAAAAGTCGATGGTCGACACTTACAATAAGGCCTATTATGCCAGTGCAGAGCTGCTTCCCGATACTTGTTATAAGGTTAAGGTAAGTAAAATGACAATCAACAAAGGAAGTGTGAAGAGTACTGAAGCCTCGATCGATTTCTCTAAGCTCGGTAGTCTCGACCGGAGTAAGACTTATGTCTTGCCCGTAACGGTACAAACGAGCGATATCGACCTTCTCGCTTCTGCCAAACAGTATTATTATGTGTTCCGTGCAGGCGCGCTGATAAACGTTGTAGCAGACATACAAGATAACTATTTGGAGATTTATCCATGGAAGAACGAAAGTCGTGTAGCCAATATGCACAAGATAACCATGGAGGCTTTGATCTTTCCGCGTGAGTTCGGACAGCTTATTTCTACGGTGATGGGTATAGAAGGAAGTTTTCTTATGCGTATCGGAGATGCCGGTATTCCCGACAATCAAATCCAGATAGCCACATCGGAAGGCAACTTTACCGATAGTAATCTAAAGCTCACACCGGGGGGGTGGTCGCATGTGGCAATGACATACGATGAAAGTACAAAAACTATCTGTGTGTATATCAACGGAAAGTTGATGGCTTCAGATAACAATTTCCGTGCATATATAAACATTGTAGGCAACGGTGGAGACCGTAACTTCGAGATCGGACGCTCATATGACGATAGCCGCGACCTTAACGGATGCATCTCCGAAGCCCGCATATGGGACGTTGTTCGTACACAAGAGGAGATTGCCAACAGTATTTATACGGTGGAACCGAGCTCTCAGAGCCTCGTTGCATATTGGAAATTCGATGATCAATCTTCGTTCATCGTTAAAGACTATTCTGGCAATGGGAATGATATAAAGGCCATAAAATCGGCACTTAAATGGAAAAATGTATCGTTGCCGGCCTCTAATTAACTAAGAAAATCGATAAATTATGAAATATATAAATTTAAATAAGATAAAGGTTTTAGGGCTTATTTTCTGCACAGGAAGCCTTATTACCTCCTGTTCAGACAGCATCGATGTACCGAAGGTCAGCGAAAACTCGTATCAGTCTGCCGACAAAACATTGGCATTTATTACCGATAAGTATGGTGCCAGCAATCTCGATTCGCTTATCTTCTCCGACAAAGGGGCCACTGATTTTTACGTAAACCTGAACAATGCGCCCCAAACTTCGCAAGAATATACCATCGTTTACGATGCTGCATCACTTAATAAGTATAATCTTGCCCATGGAACAAATATCAAACCGCTGCCCGAAGAGTTGGTAACAATCGATGGAGTTGCTACCATTAAGGCTGGTGAAACGAAATCTTCTGCCGTTAAAGTGGCTTACACTTCTGCCAATCAGTTAGAAAAAAATGGAATATATGCCATTCCTCTGACCGTTAAAGGTAGCAACGCACAAGCTTCCGCAGACAAAGGAGAATTCGTACTTTTGGTAAAAGATATCACTAAAATGCCGAATTGCCACAAAGAAAACGGCCTGCAAGTAATCAGTTGTATGGAGATTAACGATGCTAACCCTTTGTATAATCTTTGCTTTACATTAAAAAAAAGTGGCAAATACTTCTTCGATCAGGTAATTCTCTTTTCCGGAAATATCAACTATAATGCCGAAACGGGCGAAGTATACAACTACAACAACGAGAACATCTCGCAGTGCCTCAATTTCAAGGAGAAATATCTTGTACCTTTGCAACAAAAAGGTATGAAAGTCATTCTCGGTATCTTAGGCAACCATGATCGTTCCGGAGTAGCAAATCTTAGTAAAGAAGGTGCCAAAGCATTTGCTGCCGAACTTAAATCGGTATGCGATGCATACAATTTAGACGGCGTGTTTTTCGATGATGAATATTCCTCCTATGGCAGCTATCCGGGCTTTGTAGGTCCATCAAGTGCGGCAGCTTCCCGCCTTTGTTATGAAACAAAGAAAGCAATGCCCGACAAATTAGTAGAAGTATATGTATACAGCCGCACGGGTTCATTACCCGCTGTAGACGGTCAGAACTCGGGAACTTTTGTCGATTATGGCATACATGATTACGGCGGAACCTATGATTTAAGCAGCAATTACCCCGGTATGCCTAAAACAGGAATGATACTTGGTTCCATCGAATGTGCCCGAGGTTACGCTTCTTCTGCAAGTGTTTATGAAGGTATAAAGAACAATAAATACGGTGGAACTATGGTTTTCGGCTTATCACCCGACCGTACACCTATGAATGTACTAAATAGAGTTGCCCATGCATTCTATGGTGAAGACGTTGTACGCATAGGAACATATAAGAAAGATTGGTAAAACAAAACACAGAAAACAACAATGAAAACAAAATATTTATATGTAATAGCAATGTCTCTCGCGCTTGCATTCGGTTTTACCGGATGCAGCAACGACGACGATCCTGTAAATCCGATTCCGGAAGCCAAGGAGAAAAGCAAGCTTACCTTCGATACAGATACCTTGAAAGTAGGCGTTGGAGAGTCGGCAACATTTAATATAACAGCGGGTGGAGGCGACTATAAAGTCATCAGCGAGAACCCTAAAATAGCGCAAGGTGCTGTAAACGGAAGCATTGTCACCATTACCAGTTCCGATAAAGGGCTTACCGGAATCATCATATCCGATGCAGATGGCAACTACAAACGGCTAACGGTTAAGTCTATGTACACCGTTCTTGCCCTCAATAAAGAAAATGTATCTGTAGGAATGAAGCTCGGTCATGACGACGGAAAGGACAAAGTAATCGTGAAAAAAGGTAATGGAGGCTACACAGCATCAAGTGCCGACGAGAATGTTGCCAAGGTTTCAAGGATCGAGAACGATTCGGTAATCGTAATACAAGGTGTGGCTGCTGGCTCTACAACCATAACTGTTACAGACATGATGGGCCTCTCGAAGACGGTAAACGTAACTGTAGAGACGACAACCATACCCTATACCGAAGAAGAAAAGAAAGAAATTACGAACAGTAGAGAGTATCGACTTTGCTGGGATGGCACAACTAAGAGCGAAACACAGGTAAACACCATGGAGAACGGGCAGCATAAAATGGGCTGGGATTACGGATGGGGATCCTATAAATATTACTGGGCCTACGTTTATTTTACCGGTGATCTGACCGTAGGCAAGAAAACTAATGGCAGAATAAGCGCAAAGTTGGGCTATTCGGAACCCGAGAACGAGTATGAAGATGTAGAGGTTGAGATCATCAAGAATGATGGTTTGTACGTCTGGGGCATCATGTCTGTAATCAAAAACAACTATCTCCACTACGGCTACTTCTGTCAACCTATCCCATAAGATACATATTGAACAATCGCAATTAAAAACAAACTCACATTATAGGGGGCAGTCTTTCAAGAGATTGCTCCCGCTCTTTTTCCCTGATTTCGATAAAAACATGTCAGGTTCTTACAGATAATTGCGTATCTTTGTATGCACATTGTAAACCGAAGAAACGGTTATCGTCAAATGAAAAGGAATGTTCTTATATTCTTGTTCGGCATGTCTATCGCCGTTACACTATTGGTCTGTTGCCGACAGACAGTACGTGTATCGCAGATAGACATGCCGTTTACTTGCGACGTCATGCTCAAACATACACCGATAAAGAACCAAGGAAACAGCGAATATTGTTGGATTTACGCCATGCTTGCCACTATAGAAAGCGAACACATTATGCAGGGCGACTCGGTAAACTTATCACCTGCCTATGTCATTCGTATGATGCTCCGTGATGAAGCAGTAAAATATTACTTCTCGAAAGGAAAGGGCAACGTCGGTATGCGCGGCATGTGTTCCATGCTTCCGACCTTATTGGAGAAACATGGCATAGAGGCATTCGACGCATTCGAGGATAATGATGAACTTAACTACCGTGTGCTCTGCCGAAAGCTGATGCGTGAAGCCGATTCGAACATAGTGATACGCAGCGGTTTACAGCATTTGAACGACCGAATAGATAAGGTATTAGACGATAACATGGGATATCTGCCCCGCACGGTATTCATGCTCGGTGCCGAATACACACCTGTGGAATTCGCCCACAGCATTTGTCTACCAGATGAATATCTTGCGTTTACGAGCTTTACGCACCATCCTTTCTACCGAAAATTCGTGCTCGAAGTGCCCGATAACCGGCTGAACGATGTCTTTATGAACCTGCCCATCGACCCGTTGATACACATGATAGAACAATCGTTGCGCCGAGGTCATCCTGTTTGTTGGGAAGGGGATATCAGCGAAAAGGGCTTTTCGTTCGATAGAGGCATCGCTGTTTTGCCGAACGAAAGCAAGCAAGTAACGCAACAAATACGGCAACGAGCTTTCGAAACCCTACAGACTACCGACGATCATGCTATGGAACTCGTCGGTATGGCGCACGATAAAACGGGCCGAAAGTACTTCATTGCCAAGAACAGTTGGGGCACCAATAATCCTTATGGCGGACTTATATACCTGTCGTATAACTATGTAAAGCTCAAAACCATTGCTGTATTTCTCTCCAAAAACGCCTTCGACAGTCGAAAGAACTATATTCTATCTTTAAAAAACACAAAGAAGAATTAATTCTACCCTATCTTGTCAGCACCGTATATATACCACCTTTTACAACGATTTCATACGCTTTAGAAAGCTAAATACGCCGATTAGGTTCATCGGTCTGCATTACTTTTTGCCGTAAATCAGTCCTACACCGGTCATCATTCCGCGTACCTGCATGAATTTAGGCATCATCCACTGCCGTTCTGCATTCGCTATATAGTTGATTTCGCTGATGCCTTCCGCCTTCAGATCATCGATAAACTCCTGCATATCCCCATAAAGACTTTTCCTACCGAATAGGTCTTGGAAAGCAAAACGGCCTCCTTTCTTAACCACACGCAATGCTTCACGCACCACAAGGCGCTTGTCTGGCTGCGTTTTTACTTCATGGAAAACGAAATTGCTCACCGCTGCATCGAATGTACCATCGGCAAAATCGAGTTTCGAAGCATCGCCCTTTTGAAAATGCGTATGCGCTCCTACCCCCTCGAGTGCTGCATTGTTTTCGCATTGACTTTTGGCATAATCCCATCCGAAACCCCAATAATCAATGCCGGTTATATCGGCTTCAGGGAATTTCTTGGCACATCTCACGGTTAAGGCAGCAGCTCCACAACCGATATCGAGCAGACGTCCGTGCCCGTTCCAGTCGAGATGATCCACCAAAAAGGCATGTATTTTAGCCATAAGTTTGCCCCCTTCAAAAGAAAACTGCCAATGGCAGAGGTACATATAGACGGATATTACCAGCGCTACCACCGACAATACGCCCAATACAACGGACAATGTGAGGACCTTGAACCATAAGATAGAGATGAAAAACAATAGGAGTAACACTCCAGAAACCGAATAAAGAATGCGCAAGAGAGTCTTCGGAACCCAATTGCCATAATTGATTTTCTGTTGATTCATAATTATTTAAATATATTACATGTAACCCGTTCACCCTGAAAATTCATAAAATGAAGGTGATAGGTAATACTCGTACAAAGGTAACCTATAATCTGTATGTTCACAATACTTAAAAATTAGGATTTTTGGATACGCCGCTTTTTTCATACCTTTGCATCTTATAAAATAACAACACCTATGGCAACAGACGCAAAAGTCAAGCTGGCAATACTCGATTTCGACGGTACCATCGCCGACACACAAGCACTTATCGTAGACACTATGCAAGGAGTAATCGAAGAACTCGGTTTAGAGAAGCGCACAAGAGCACAGTGCGCAGCCATGATCGGATTGCCTCTTGAAAAGACATTTTCTACACTTATCCCGATGAGTGACGAGATGAACCGACACTGCGCAAAGACTTACGAGCGCATATACCGCGAGAAGAATGCAGCCGAAGCGGTGATATTATTTCCACATGTCTATGAAACGTTAGAGAAACTCCATGCGCAAGGAATCGTTCTCACCATTGCTTCAAGTCGCCACAGATGGTCTCTTATAGACTTCACTGAGCGATTCGGGATCAGAAAATTCATTACTTATATTTTGGGGGCAGATGATGTAACACATGCAAAGCCTCATCCTGAACCCGTGCTGAAGACATTGCAAGAGCTGAATTTTACTCCCGAAGAGGCATTAGTCGTAGGAGATACCGTATATGACATCAAGATGGGACAGCGTGCCAAAGCCCATACGTGTGGCGTAACCTATGGTAACGGCAAACGTAGTGAACTCGAAAAAACTGTCACGGAATATATCATAGACGACTTCGGACAACTACTCGAAATCATAAATAATACCACTATGAGTCGATAGCTCACATATTTATTTTTATCAGATACGTGGTCTATCTGTGATATACATACGGTCTGTAGGTCACAGACGGGCATTCTATTCGCGAAAGACCTACCGAATAATCCTGCAACAGGCATAAAAAAGTCTTGCCATCCGCCATGGAAAGCAAGGCTTTAAACATCTTCTAAAAGAGAAACTCTTATTTCATTTTAATAATAATCGTAACCTTTCCGTCAGGATAATAAGGCTCGCAAGATATTTTCAGCATATAAATGCGATGCAACCTCGGCGTTTCTATCGTAATTGTAAGCACCTGCTGATCGCTTTCTCATTTTTCTGCAAACGAGCCGGTAGATGCTTCTTCTTGGAATGACGCCAACAAACGCTTGTCCAATGTTCCTGAAACAGTGAGCATCCTTACTGCCTTTTCTACCTTTTGAGTGGTCGGATTGCAGTCCAACACCATAGTAATAGTGGCATTACCCAGTGCAAAATACTGTTCTACCATGCGGTCTATTTTGTTTTGTGTGGCCAATACGGCGATGCCGAATACGATGCACAGAATGCCATTCTTGTACCTTTTTCCTGTTTGGTACTTATATACAATGTACTAAAACTAACCCTGAAATTAGTATGAACATGGGGTGCTTCCTGCAATCTTATATGCTGTTTCGATGACAGGGCGTATTGGAGTTCCACCATACCCGACACTCCGATAGCGCTGAATGCACCTACGTTTATTTCTACTTCAGCAGGAGAATCGTTTTCTACCGCCTTTTTAGCAGCACTATATGCTGTAAAGTACACTGATAAAAGCAGGGTTACGGCAACACTGACATACTGTTTCATAATTGTGAATTTAGGTTGTTGTCTCTGCACATAATACGCATATACCAAATATTTATGACACCCAAACAGGGAAATATTTATGGGTAAGCTTGATTTTATGGGCAAAAACCGTTAATTTTGCCCTATCTTACCAATAACACAACATCATGAAACGAACTCTGATTATCATCTTTTCGATTGCCATCGCACTGAACTTACAGGCGCAACAGGCACGAAAAGATTTGAAAACCAACAAATGTATGTTGGCTAACAACTACTTTGCGTACCCGGGGCCGATACAAACAAAGCTCACACCTGCACCGAAAGGTTACGCTCCTTTCTATATCAGTCATTACGGGAGACATGGTTCAAGATATCTGATCGGTAAAAACGATTACGATAAACCCTGCGAAAACTTACAAAAGGCCGACTCTTTGGGTAAATTAACTGCTTTCGGAAAGGACGTGCTTCGACGACTTATCATGATCAGAGATGAGGCTAAAGGGCGCGATGGTGAACTTACATTGCTCGGAGCTCAACAACATAAAGGCATTGTCCGCCGAATGTACGAACGGTTTCCGCAGGTTTTTGCTGGTCCAACCAATATAGATGCCAAGAGTACTGTGGTTATTCGTTGCATCTTGTCGATGGAAAATGCCCTGCAAGAACTCCTTCTGTTGAACCCGCAGCTACATATCAGCCATGATGCAAGCTACCATGATATGTATTACATGAACCAAACAGACAAGCAACTCGAAGCATCTAAGATGCCCGAAGAAGCTAAAAAAGCTTATGAGACATTCTCTAAAAAGCACGAAAACTACCGTCGCGTGATGCATGAACTGTTCAACGACGACGATTATTGGCAGCATCAAGTGAACGCAAACGAATTGAATGACAAGCTTTTTCGGCTTTGTAGTAACGTTCAAAGTACTGAATTGCGACATAAGATATCGCTTTATGATCTCTTCAATGATGAAGAAATCTACGATAACTGGTTGAAATCGAACGCTTGGTGGTATATTAATTACGGCCCAAGTCCGCTGAATGGTGGCACTCAACCCTACTCGCAACGCAATCTTCTTCGCAAGATTATCAGTGAAGCCGACAGCTGTATCGCCCTTAAACACCCGGGAGCAACGCTTCGTTACGGCCATGATACGATGGTAATGCCGCTGACTTGCCTGCTCGACCTGAACGGATACGGCAAACAGATAGAAGATTTAGAGCAGTTAGACGATGAAAACTGGTGCGATTACCGTATCTTCCCGATGGCTTGCAACTTGCAGTTCGTGTTCTATCGCAAGGCATTCGGCGACCGTGACATTATCTTCAAAGTGCTACAGAACGAGAGTGAAGCCACATTACCTATACCCACTGATATGGCTCCTTACTATCACTGGAAAGACTTTAAAGCCTATTTCCTGAAAAAATTAGATAACTATAAGGAATAAACACAACCCGGAAAAGAACATTGTCTGACAGTTATATCACTTTTCTATCATCGGTATAACTGTCAGATTTATCAAACTTGTTATCTTTATCCCATTTGTTTTCCAAAAATATTCCTCATTATTTGTAACACAATTTACAGCTTTGCGTCTGTATAAATGTAAGCGCTTTTCAAAATAAGTATTAACATTTAAACACCCAAAGCAATGAAAAAGTATATTTTCGCACTACTCCTATTATGCGTAGCACAGATGTCTTCTGCACAAAATGCCTACGATATCTTTGAACTTTTCAAAGACAAACCCAAGGCAGAGTACGTACATATTCCCAAAATAATGCTGAATATGGCTTATAAGTTTATGAGACACGGCGAAGACAAAGATGCTATAAAGATTATAAAAAATATAGATTCCATTAGAATTCTTGACTTGGAAGATTGTTCTGCCGCTGTGAAAACAGACTTCTACAACGAAACTAAAAACTTTAGTAACAAAGGATATGAAGAATTGATAAGTACCGTAGAAGACGGAGACAAGACGCTTATCTTTACTAAAGGCAAAGACAATACTATTACGGAGCTACTGATATTGGAAACAGGCAAAGAAGATTGTGAACTTGTACAGATAAAAGGAAAAATTACGCAAGCCGAGATAGACCAGATAGTCAAGGAACAACAGAAAAATAAATGATGATAAAAAAACATCATTCACACTCGCCATAATGCTTATGAGCACCATGGCCCATGCACAGAGCATCGACAGATTCATCTCGCAGTTCGAAGGTAACAACGATGCACAGGTAATCCATATGGACAAGAATATGATCAAAAAGGAATTGGCCGATGATAGCGACAATGAAGAAGACCGAAAACTGGCCGAAAAAATAGACTCTATGAACGTTCTTGTCATCAGCTCCAACAAAGGCAAAATGGTCGAACGGTTCGACAAGACATTACCCAATTTTGAGCAAGACGGCTATGAAGAGATGATCAATGCAAACCAAAATACCTCGAAAGTAAAGATTTTATCGAAAACAGGCAAAAGCTCTATCAAAGAAATCATTGTCATAGTAAGCGATAAAGAGCAACGTGTATTCGTGCAAATTTTCGGAGATGTAAAGCCCGAAGAGATAGAGAAAATGGTTCAGATAAACTAAACAAAATGGACGCCTCGGTATTCAAACAAATGTTTATGCCCCACAGCAGACGCATGTATGCCACTGCTTGGCGACTCACAGCCGATGCCCAAGCTGCTGAGGACTTGGTTCAAGAGGCTTTCCTCAAGCTATGGATGAAACGCGACTCACTGAATAAAGTGGAGAATACCGAGGCTTTTTGCACAACAATCGTCAGGAATATCTTTTTCGACCGATACAGAAAAAATGGCAACAGGTTCGTGGAACAACCACCGGAAAAGCTGAACATTGCTGACGACAGCAACATCTCAGAACAACTGGAGCACCGCGAAAACGCCATAAAAGTTATGAATATCATCGCCCGACTACCTGAACAGCAACGACTCATCATCACTCTAAGAGACATAGAAGACCTCAGTTACAGCGAAATAGCCGCTCAAACGGGCCTACAGGCAATAAACATAAGAGTGCTGTTAAGCCGTGCAAGGAAACAAATAAGAGAACAATTCAACAAACAAACGGAATATGAACGTAGACGAGATTAAAGCCCTAATCGGCAAATATTATAAAGGAACAACCACCGAAAGCGAGGAACAGCAGTTAAAGGCGTTCTTTGCAAGCGGAGAAGTGCCCACAGAATTGCTCGACGAAAAGGCATTCTTCAATGCGTTCCTTATGCCGGAAACAACCATGCCTGACGATCTCGACAAGCGTATAGAGCACCAGATAGACAGCTGGAACATAGTAGAAAAAACCATAAAACGCCATGCCCGCACCATTAGCATGCGCTGGATATCGAGCATTGCAGCATCGGTAGTGCTTATAATTTCCGTGGCTGTCTTCATTAACAGCCGTGCCAACCAACGCGAATATGCCTTTCAAGAAGATACATACGACAATCCTCAGGATGCTTATGCCGAGACTCAGCGGGCATTAAAGTTTTTTTCATCGAAAATGAACAAAGGGCTTGCCCAAATCAGCAACAACAGACATCAAAACAAAAACAAAGAATGAAACGAATTATATTCATCATGTTCATGGCATTAACTTGCCATCTAAGCTACTCACAAGACGCTCTGTTCAAAAAATACGAAGATATTAAGGGCGTAAACACAGTTTTTATCTCCAAGAGTATGCTCCGTTTAATGCCGAAGATGGAAGCCGGAGACGTAGATATAAGTAAAATTGCTTCAAAATTAGACCGCATTCAAGTGCTCGAATGCGAACGTCCGTCGCTCATACCCGCCATTAAAAAAGAAGCCACAGCGTACTACAAGAAATACCAATACGAACAAATTATGCGAATGAACGACGGCAACGAGCACACTACTATATATCAAAAGTCACTCGGGAAAGGCAAAAATGAATTCGTATTGCTTAACGAAGAGAGTGATGAATTGCAGATTATCCACCTTTCGGGTAGCGTCTCATTAAACGATATCAAAGCTATTACAGACTGATTTTCTGTTTTTTAGATGCTAAAGAAAATAAAAAATCATCGTTCGTTCCGCAAGACAAAGATTAAAAACAACAGCTCTTTTACAACAAAATTCAATGCCAACAGTGCGCATTGCTAAGCGTTGAGTCATCTCTTTCTATCGATTTCTTAAAATAAACCCATCCCCTGTCTACCATAGATAGCATACCTATCAACCGTAGACTATATATCTATCGAGCATAAACAACACATCTATTCAACATATTCTCTCTCTCTGTTTTTCATAAAAACTATACGTTTGAGAATTAAATAGTTAATATTTGTTGAACATATACATATTTTCCATTAGAAATTTGTTTCATATTCAACATATATATACATTTGCAATGTTTTCCAAAGGAAAATGATATTTATTATATAATAATAGAAAAGAAGAATATGAAAGTAATTCAATTAACGAAAGAAGAGTTTGCCAATAAAGTTTTCGACTACAAACATAACTCGAACAAATGGCAGTTTAAAGGCCAACGTCCGGCAATCATCGACTTTTATGCCACATGGTGCGGCCCATGCAAGGCTACTGCCCCCGTATTGGAAGAGATAGCCAACGACTACGAAGGCAAGATAGACGTGTACAAAATAGATATAGACGAGCAGCAAGAACTGGCAAACGCATTCAATATACGCACAGTACCGTCGCTCTTTTTCGTGCCTATGGAGGGTGCACCCCACATGTCTGTCGGCGCTATGAACTACGGTAATTTCAAAGATGCCATAGAGAATATATTTAAAATCAAGTAAAACGCAAT
>CAUUQE010000049.1:0-14482 GCA_963547065.1 uncultured Prevotella sp.
AAACCCCAAACTTAATTGGAGCTCAAGTTGTGCACTTTTGCTTGACAACGTACAAGTTTGATAGAAATGGATGTACAGTTCTACCTGTTAATGCCTCTATTGAGTTATTCATATCTATTGGTCTTACGGGTTGGTTTATTTCATACTTATAATTTTGAGGGTCAAAATTAATTAATTTTGGAGAGACAGTGGTCTCCCTTTTATTTTATAGTATTGCTGATTGAAACTCCGTATTTATTAGGGAGTGAGCACGCTTCATCCCCCTTGGTGTTTTCAGATATAGATTATTAAGCTATACTACACAAAGAAATTGTATTGCTATCTTGAAATTGCGATTTCTATCGGTACCTTATAGGACGGTTCGATCCTACTGTTAATTTATTCAACGATGCTGTTCTTTATGCAAAAAGTTATAAGAAGGTATTGAATGAACTCTTAAATATCAAGGAAGGTGACCAAGGAAACGTAAAGTGAAGATATAATGTACTAAATAGGATTTCTTCGGGGAAGGTAGAAAAACAGATATCTTTTTCTTGATTTCTTCAGCAAGTAGCTGAAAGATGTATATGAGATACAGTGAATGCAAAATATATCTTTTGCTTTTCTATCGGGTTAAGAGAGAGATTTTTTGTAAGAAATATTCGTTATTCAAAGTAAAATATTATCTTTGCAAAAGGAACAATAAGCATTCTTTATTCAGGCAGAGAGTGGTAGTAAAAAGAAGTTTACTCGTTTCTAAGTTGTTATCTGTTGAGTTGTAATAATTTAGTAACTTGTCTATTTTCAATTAGGTATATTTAGAAAAATCATCTTCTTTAGCATGAATGTTCAAATAGAAGAAAGTTGGAAGCGGCATATTGGAGCTGAGTTCGACAAGCAGTATTTTATAGATCTTACACGCTTTGTTCGCGAAGAATACATGCAATATCAATGTTTTCCACCTGGGAAATATATATTCAATGCTTTTAATCTTTGCCCGTTCGATAAAGTAAAGGTAGTTATCATCGGTCAAGATCCATATCATGAACTCGGACAAGCGCATGGTTTAAGCTTCTCGGTAAACGATGGTATTCCTTTTCCACCATCGCTTGTCAATATTTTTACGGAGATTAAGCAAGATCTCGGTACACCTATGCCTGCCACAGGCAATCTTACTCGTTGGGCCGAGCAGGGAGTATTGCTGCTCAATGCTACGCTTACGGTACGTGCACATATAGCAGGTAGCCATCAGCGAAAGGGTTGGGAAGAGTTTACCGATGCGGCCATAAAAGCACTGAATGCCGATCGCGAACATCTTGTTTTCATTTTGTGGGGTGGTTATGCCCGTAGTAAAGTATCGCTTATCAACGCTTCTAAGCATCTTATTTTGCAGTCTGTCCATCCCTCACCTCTGTCGGCCAATCGTGGTGGATGGTTTGGCAACCATCATTTTTCGCGTTGCAATGCCTACTTGCAGCAACAGGGAATTGAGCCTATTAAGTGGTAACACTTTATGCATGAACATGAATTTCATATTCTACAGGTGGGAAATGTGCTGGTTTCTCCTGATATATTGACAGAGAAATTCTGTTGTGATCTTGACATCTGTATGGGAGCTTGTTGCATTGAAGGTGATGCCGGTGCTCCTGTTACTCTTGATGAAATTGGTAAAATAGAAGTCTCTTTAGATCATGTGTGGGACAAACTGGCTGCCTCGGCGCAGTCGGTAATTGATATGCAAGGTGTGGCTTATACCGATAGAGACGGTGAACTTGTTACCAGTATTGTGAATGGAAGGGATTGTGTTTTTACTTATTACGAAAACAGAACTTGCCTCTGTGCTTTAGAATGTGCCTGCAGAGCCGGTAAAACCAAATTTTGCAAACCTATTTCTTGCGCGTTGTACCCCATTCGTGAGAAACGTTTTTCAAACGGTCTCATTGGTATCAACTATCATAAATGGGAAATCTGTAACTGTGCAGTACGTAAGGGAAATGAATTGAATATACCTATCTACAGGTTTCTGGAAGATCCTTTAATCCGTCGTTTTGGTAGAGAGTGGTACCAAGAGCTGTGCCATGTGGCAAGAGTGTTAGGCATTGAGGGGAGATGAGTGAGGAGAGAGGGGGTGGTGAACTGTGGTGGACTTTATTTTAAAATATTGTGATAAGTGCGATTTTTCTCTTTGGAAAGTGGGGGAAGGGCTTACTATAATCTTCCTTAACTCTTCCTATACTCCGATGGTGAAACGCCTACATGCTCTTTAAAATATTTACCAAGAAAACTTTGATTTGGGAAGTTCAGATCTTGAGCAATTTCTTTAATACTTTTTGTTGAGTTCTTTAGTTGTACTCTTATCTCTAAAGTAACGTAATTATCTATCCATTCATTGGGTGTGCGATGGCTTACCTGTTTGATTGTTTCTGACAAATATTTGGGTGTGATGCCCAGCTGAAAAGCATACCATCCCACGCGTCGTTCACATTGATAGTTTTGTTCTACCAGTTTGATAAATTCTGTAAAAATGGCTTCCGCACGGTTTTGTTTCTTATCATGCATGTTTTGTATACGGTAAAGAGCGTTGCTGATATCGTAGATCATTGTGGTAAGCAGCGACTGTACCGTTTCTTTTCGAAAATGATGGGTAGTATCGTTCACCCGTTCCTTAATCATGTTGAAATAAGTAATGAGCATTTCTACCTCGTCCGTGTGGAATGTGCACACCGGATGACTTCTTGAAAATAGAAAAAGCGATGACAGCTCATGGATACCCTTGATGATTTCGTTAAAAAACTTGTAGGATATGGCATATCCGATGCCGTTGCAGTCGGGACTGAGCATACAGTTGTCAACGACTTTTCCTTCGCCGATGATAATAACATCATTGGTTTCTACATCTTGTTTTTCTGTATTGACAGTATATTGTGCCCTCCCTTTCAGACAAAGTATCAGTAACAGGCAGTTTGTCCGTCGTGGATCATTGGGCAAGGGTATTTCTGCAAAGTTGTCGAATACCACTAAATCATCGTCTATAAAGTTGGTATGAGTAACCTTCTTGAGAGTTTCGATAGTAATTTCTCTGATAGGTGCTTTATTCATTTTGTCTGTCTTTTAGCTGCAAAATTACTAAAAATATTATGATTGCTCTATTTGCAATGAAAAAATAGTATTTGCTTACGGTATTTATATGTGATATGTCGGTAGGGCAGGTGAATATCTCTTCAGAAATGCGACTGCTTTTTGGTTGATGTGGTCTTGTTCGGTACCGAAAATTCCTTGTGCGGAAAGCTTAGGAAAAGGTCGTCAATAATCGAAAGCATGGCGGATATACGGTACGATCTCGAGAGTTTCAACGTCTTGTATTTGATTTCTTTTGAAATGGTTGTCGCCCCATATAATGATACGCTGGCATTCAGGCAGTGTAAATTTACGATAGGCCTGTTCGTCCATATTTCCGTTGCAGATATATTTCAAACCGTCTATATCGATACTCTCGCCTGCTTTTGCATTGCGCAACGTTACTCTTATCCATCCTCGAAAGGGTGTGCCGAAGTCATAGAACACACTGTCTCCTCTAATGTCGAAATAGTTATGGTGGCGGATATGTTTCACTTTATATGCCGTGTAGAAGCTTTTATATACTGTTGTTTGCTCTTGTTGTGTGTTAGGTATGCCCACTGTGCCGAGCCAGCATGCTGCGTCTATGTCGTCTGAGTTCCATTTCAGTGGGTAATAGGTGTTGTCTGAAAGTTCTCCTCCTGAGGGTAGTAGCTGCCGGTTAGCTTTATGGCATAGCCAACTTTCGTCTGATATGTGAGAGAAATAGTGTCCGTCTTTCGTTTTTCCGTTGTATGTCAAGGAAATCTGTCTGGGGTTGATATGTGGGAAAGAGGGTGAATACCACACCGCAATGGTATTAGTTCCGGAATGGAGAAAGCGGGTGATATTGTACTCGGTAACGATGACATTATTTGACATTTCTTCGCGATATGGCATAAGTACATCGGTACTTACATTGCGTTCGTTTACGAATAATTCGAACCTGCCAGTGGTCTTAATGCTGATAGTAGCCTGTACGGGGCGTTCATGGGTGGTATATGTATGACGAAACCATATTTGTGATGTACTGTCCACTGTAGGGTAGGATATCCAGTGTGTATCGAATTCCTGCGCCATAGCATGGCTGACCACCAGCAAGAGTAGGCGGGCGAGCATAACAGATCGTATCTTTATTCCGTTCATAACTATTGCAAAAATACTGATTTTTTGCAGATTAGACAAATAAGCCACTCATGAATCGGCCCATAACGATGCTGACAGTAGTTTGGTGTTATTGCCTTTTTTAGAATAACACCTTATTATGATTATTAAAATGTTGACGGATATAAGATGAAGAGAATTCTTCTTGTAGAGAAACTTAAAGGTTATGTGTTTTTTATGTTTTTCACATATCTGATATAAGCAGTATATATGATGCTTTTAGATGACATGTTTAAAACCTATAAAAGTGCTGTCTGATGGCAATAGATATACCGTCTGTTGAATATGATTTTATTACCTATTGTTAACATTAATCAGCGATAGGCAGCAAACTGACAGTAGGTAATGGTTAAAATGATGTGTAGATGTCGAATTCTTAAACAAGACAGAAGTGTACTGATTGATACTCCCGTCTTGTTCATTGTATGTGAAATCGTGCTAAGCCAGTAGCTTCTTTACGATTTCCGATATCGTGCGACCGTCGGCTTTGCCTGCCATTCGTTTGGAAGCCATACCCATTACTTTACCCATATCTTTCATGCTTTCGGCTCTGGTTTCGGAAATGATGGTTTTAATGGTTTTTTCTATTTCTTCCAGAGATAGTGCCTTAGGCAGATATTCTTCCAGCACGTTTACTTGGGCCAGTTCTTCTGCTGCAAGGTCTTCACGGTTATTATCCTTATAGGTCTGTGCCGTTTCCTTGCCTTGTTTGGTAAGTTTTTGGATTATTTTTAGTGCGGCGTCGTCTTCCAACGTGTCGTTTGCCCCGGGAGCAGTTTTGGCTTCGAGGAATACTTTTTTGATGTTGCGGAGAGTTTCTAAGCGAATTTTATCGTGAGCTTTCATGGCCGACTTTATATCTTCGCTTATTCTGTCGAATAATGTCATTTTCTTTTTTTATTTATGTTCTGCAAATAGGGCTTTTGGTATCGTCGCCCGTTGAAATATAGTTGTTTGATTCAGGTAAACGTTATGATGCTTTGTATGGCTTCGCTACCATCTTTATTCTCGGTACTCTTGCCTTCTGTGGCTTGATTGCGTATTTCTTCGAGCATCTGTCGGTTGCGCTTATAGGTAGGAGTATTCTCAACTGCGAGGATTACATCCTCATTGTCGAGATCTTCAGGGCGGAATAGGAAGATATGTGGGCGCCGTTTATATAATGTGTTGTTAGAATCTTTACCATAATAACGGTTACGTCTGTCCTGACGTTCTGCAGCCTTTTCTTCTTCTTCGGCAATACGGTTCGCCTCTTCTTGCGTATGCTTTCGGTCGAGGTGGGAGTTCATGCCGTCGACATTTTCTATGCCGAAGCCTGTTGCAAGTATGGTTACCTTGACGCGCTTACCTAATTCGGGATCAATAGCGAGCCCCCATTTTGTTTCAAAGTCGCTGCCGAATTTGGCCATAAAGTCATTGATTTCATTTATCTCTTCCATCATCAAATCCGATTTGTCTTCTTTTTCATTGCAGAAATTGATACTTAGAAGGATTTTCTTCGAATTGAATATATCATTATTATTGAGAAGTGGAGAGTTTAGAGCGTCTTCTATGGCTTTCTTTACGCGTCCCTCACCTTCGCCAAAACCTGTACTCATGATAGCTACTCCGCCGTCTTTCAGCACTGTTTTCACATCGTTAAAGTCGAGGTTGATGAGTCCGTGGTTAGTAATAATTTCAGCGATGCTTTTTGCAGCGATGCTTAATGTGTCATCTGCCTTGCCGAAAGCATCAAGGACTGTAAGATCTGGATAGATTTCGCGCAATCGCTCGTTGTTGATAACGAGTAAGGCATCGACATGCTTCGCCATTTCTTCTACGCCGTCAAGAGCCTGATCGATCTTACGATCGCCCTCAAAACGGAAGGGAATAGTTACGATGCCCACGGTGAGAATGCCGAGTTCTTTGCTTACTCTGGCTATAACGGGTGCTGCACCTGTACCGGTTCCGCCACCCATACCGGCTGTGATGAATGCCATTTTGGTGCCGTCACTAAGCATGTTACGTACATCTTCTATACTCTCTTCAGCTGCCTCACGGGCTTTGGCAGGTTTGTTACCAGCCCCAAGGCCTTCTTTTCCTAATTGTAGATGCACAGGAACAGGAGAATCATTGAGGGCTTGATTGTCTGTATTACACAACACGAAACTTACATTATGGATGCCTTCTCGATACATGTGGTTTACAGCATTGCCACCGCCGCCACCAATGCCGATGACTTTAATGATACTGTTTTCTTTTTCGGGCTCTCCGAAATCCAGTATTGAAGGCTTGTTATTATCTTTATCTGGCATAATATATAATCTGAAAATGTTTTGTTAATAGGGTTGTTGTATGAGATGTGAAATATCTGTGAGTCTGTCTTTATTTATGGTGGGGTGTTCTAAAAAGGGTAGAAGTTTAGTCTTCTTCTTCTGTGATCTTCTTCATAAAGTTTTTGAAACCTTTCATGAACTTGTGAATACTGCTGTTTTCTTTTCTGATTTGAGCTTCTCTTAGGATTTTCTCTTCAGTTATACGGTGTTCCTCTTTTTCCTCTTCCTCCTTTTTACGGCGTGCCTCTTCTTCTGCTTTCATCTTTTCGGCTTCGGTTTGTACCACACCTGTACCGAGTGTAGCAGTCATTGAGCGAGGTGTTTTGTGCAGGTCAGCGGTAGTAAAAGTATGTTTTGATTCGCTAGTGTTAAATAGATCATTGGTTATTTCTTCGCCTGCACAGTTCATCTCTCCTTTTTCCAATAGGCTGAGAATGGTGTTCATAGTGCCGTCTTGAGCTGTAATTTCTGCATTTGCCGAGTTGATAGTCTGGGTTACGAATTTTGCTGTTCTGATTTTTTCAATATGTGTATGATTACGGAATGCCGTTTCGATCTCTTTCATATTAGAGCCGCCACCGGTAATAATAATACCTCCAAGTAGTTTGTCGGCAAACTCATTGGGAACTTGGAACCATACGTTTTCGATAATTTCTTCTACCCTAGCTTCTACTATCTCAATGAATTTGCGGTTTTCAATGCTGCGATCTTGGTCGATAGGTAGCTGCAGTGTATTGTCTATATCGTTGTTGTTTGTGTATGCACTGCCATAACGTACCTTCATTTTCTCAGCATCTTGTTCATCTATTTGTAATGTAGCTATATCTTTTGTGATATTATTTCCGCCAATAGGAATGACGGCTATGTGACGAAGTATATTCTTGTGATAGACAGAAACAGTAGTGGTGCCGGCCCCAAGGTCTACCAATACGCACCCCGAACGTTTCTCAGTCTCGGTCAATACGCTGTCGGCAAGTGCTAAAGGGGCCAAATACATTTCTGCAATAGCTATGCCAGCCTGATCGAAGCACTTATTAAGATTACGGTAAAATGTCTTTCGCCATAGGATATTAAGGAAGTTTCCTTCTAAACGTGTGCACTGAATTCCTACCGGATCGATTTGGTATTGGGCATCTACTTTGTATTCTTGTGTGGCAGCATCAAGTATTTCTTGTTCAGGATATGACATGCTTCTGTTAGCATCCATCAGTTCATTAACCATCTCTTGGGTTACAATGGTCTCGACAGCCAAGTCTTTTACGATAACATTTTTGATGCTGTGTATGCTCTGCCCTCCCACACCTACATAGACATGGGCAATCTTTGTTTTGAGTATTATTTCTAATTTTTTGATAATGTTTCCGATACAGAGTACAGTTTTGTCGATGTTGTACACCACACCTTTGCGTATGCATGAGGTGGAATCTTCCTTGGCAACAGCAAGTATGGATATGCTGTCATCTAAGTTTTTCTTTCCTGCGATACCGGTAATCTTCGATGATCCCAGCTCTATAGCTACTATAAATTCCATTGCCATACGTTATAATTTATCAATCCAATGTTCGTTTCTTACAAATAATCTGATTGTCGAATTCCAAATTGATATATGAATATTTATTCCATCCGACTTGTGCAAGTCCGTATTTATAGAAATTTTCCAGCCGTTTCATTTTCTTATTTACAAAGTCGGCAATCATCCGCTCCCGCTCACTCTTATTCTTTGTTTCAGGTAAGTGTCCTATATAAATTATATGATCGCCCACACGGGGAATCAATTCTATGCCATGATCGGGCAATACATTAATTTGTTCGATTTGATTTTTCCACAGTTCGTTGCCCATAAGAGTTTTACTTAAACATGATATATATTTGGTGGCAAACCAACGCGGTATCATCCCTGTAGCAATAATCATATCACTCGTATAATGAGAGTTGGGCATGATGCAATTTTTATCGTCAATATAATAATCATCTCCATTCCATGCCTTAATACGGATAGTGGGCATGCGTTGGGTGACGCATATATTGACATGTCCATTTTCTGTCTTGAAACATTCTGCCGTCTTCACGAAAGGACTTCTCTTCAGTGTTTCTTCTATCTTTCTAGCATCTACATATCGCATGGGTCTCTCTAGCGGATAAAGCTGATATTTCTCTAATCGTTTCTTGATTTCTTTGGTGTTAATGAATCCATTGGTGGGCTCATCGGCAATATTAATGCTTACTTTGGTGCATACTTTCGTCGTTTCATCGGGTTTGTTGAATGCCGTGAAAGCTAACACAAGATAAATGGCAATGACGAAATCAAGTGTAATAATGAAAGTTTTTTTCCAATTTATTCTCACTTACTCTCAAGTATTTTTGTTATTTGAGGCACATAATTATCAAGATCGCCAGCCCCCAATACTACAAGGACATCAAAGTCGCGCTGCTTCACCAACGACAGAACATCTTCTTTATGAATCATGCTTTTTTCTACACCATCTTTCAGATTGTCGTAGATGAGCTTACTTGTAACACCGGGGATCGGCTTTTCACGCGCAGGATAGATGTCGCAAAGAATTACTTCATCTAATTGGCTGAGCGCGTCTGCAAAGTCTTTATAGAAATCACGTGTTCTTGTAAAGAGATGTGGTTGAAAGATTGCCGTAATCTTTCTATTCTTATACAGTTCACGGATGCTCTTTGCACTTTGATAAATTTCTTTGGGATGATGAGCATAGTCTGACAGAAAAACCAATTTGTCTGTATTTATTTTGAAGTCGAACCTGCGGTCTACGCCATGATAAGTCTTCATACTGAACTTCAATTCTTCTGCCGTACAGCCATTAAGTTGTGCCATTGCCATGGCGGCAACGCTGTTCTCGATATTGATAGGCACGGGCTGTCCTAATCGTATGTTTTTGACATTTTCGATAGGAGAGATGAAGTCGAACGTGATTTCACCATTTTCTATTACAATATTCTCGGCATGAAAATCTCCTTCATCCTGACTGTAATCATATATTTTTACGCCTTTTTGTACCTCAGGTTTCATCTCAAGATTACGGTGAATAATCAGTGCTCCGCCTTTTTGAATAAGAGTTGTATAATGTCGGAAACTTTCCAAATAGGCTTCTTTAGTACCATAAATGTCGAGATGGTCGGGATCTGTTGAAGTGATAACACTCATCCACGGGCGCAGCCAGTGGAAACTGCGGTCGAATTCATCAGCTTCAATCACGACAAAATCGCTTGTATTCGATAAAATGTAGTTGGTTGCGTAATTCTTTGAAATGCCTCCCAGAAATGCGTTGCAATCCAAATGGCTTTGATGCATGATATGAGCACACATAGTAGATGTTGTCGTCTTTCCGTGCGTGCCTGCAAAACAAAGGCCTTTATGGGCACGTGTGAGTGCACCAAGTACTTGTGCACGTTTCTCTATATCGAAGCCTTTTTCTTTGAAATATTGCAATTCTTGATGATCAGCCGGTATGGCCGGTGTGTAAACCACGAGGCAGTTTTCCTTGTTGCGGCATGCATAAGGGATTTTTTCTATGTTTTCATCGTAATGTAACAGCATACCCTCTTGTTCCAACTGACGGGTTAATTCTGAAGGAGATCTGTCGTATCCGGCAACAACGAAGCCCTTGCGAATAAAATAACGAGCGATAGCACTCATGCCGATACCGCCGGCACCGATAAAATATATAGCTTTAATATTTTTAATTTCCATTGTCTGTTAGTGATATATAATGCATCTGTCTTTGTTATGCAGCGTGTGTAAGAGCCTTAGGCAGTATGCCTATCAGCGATATTCAGTACTTCTGTTGCAATTAAATCGGCCGAATTGTTCAGTCCGAATGTAAGTATATGTTTGGCAAGGGTTTCAAGTTTGATTTCATTGTTTACTGTCTGTATAGCCAACGGTAGTAAAGTTTGCGGAGCTTCCGAGTCTTTTACATAAATCGCGGCATCCTTATTAACCAGAGCCATGGCGTTCTTAGTTTGATGATCTTCTGCAACATTCGGGCTTGGAACAAGTATCACAGGCTTTCCGATGAGACAGAACTCACTGATAGAACTCGCTCCTGCGCGACTTATCACTAAGTCGGCCGCCTTGTAAGCCGCCCCCATTTCGCTGATAAAATCAGTAACTTTCAATTGTGGCAACTCCGGTTTCCCTTTTAGTTGTTTACAAATTGCCGCGTAATAATACTTGCCAGTTTGCCAAATAAACTGTACGTTGCTGTTGTGAATAAGATCAAGATGACTTAAAACGCTTTCGTTAAGGGTTCTTGCCCCTAAACTTCCGCCCACAAGCAGAATAGTTTTTTTGTTGGGGTTAAGCCCGAACGAGCGTCGTGCTTCTTCTTTTGTAATCGAAACATCAAGTACATTTTGCCTTACAGGATTGCCAGTCATGATGATTTTTTCTGCGGGAAAGAAGCGTTCCATGCCTTCGTAAGCAACACAGATCTTTTTAGCTTTTTTTGCAAGCAGTCTGTTTGTCACGCCGGCATAGGAATTCTGTTCCTGAATAAGGCACGGAATACCCTTGTCGGCACATACGTTTAGCGTTGGTCCACTGGCATAGCCACCCACACCTACGGCAACCATAGGCTTAAAATCTCTAACGATTTTTCTGGCCATACGTTGGCTTTTCCAAATTTTATACAGTACGATAATGTTTTTAAAAAGATGCTTCCGGTCAAATCCGCATATCGGGAGGCCTTTAATTTCATATCCGGCTTTGGGCACACGTTCCATCTCCATTCGGCCCGCCGCACCTACAAAGAGTATTTTAGCATTGGGGCGCTTTGCCTTAATGGCATTAGCTATCGAAATGGCAGGGAAAATGTGTCCTCCCGTACCCCCTCCGCTGATAATGACTCTTAACTCTTTATTCATATTACATGTACTATTTAATGGCAAAATTAATCAAAAATTTCCTTATTTGGTTACTTTTGTCTCTAAATTATTCAACCTCTCAGTTTTCAGACAGTGGCCATTGCTTGGGCAGTAGATTTATTATTTCCCAACAGTGTTTTCTTTTTCGCCGTACGACTTACACTGAGTATGGCTCCGATATACACGCAGTTGATAATAGTGGAGGTTCCTCCTTTACTGATCAAAGGTAATGGCTGTCCTGTCACGGGAGCTAACCCGACGGCCACACACATATTGAACATTGCCTGTGTTACGAGCAACAAGGCGAGTCCCATGGCAAGAAATGCAGGGAAATTATTCTCACACCTATTGGCTATTCTCCCTGTACGGAAGAGCAAGATGATGTAGAGCATGGCCACAAAGAATGCACCCAAGATACCCATCTCTTCAATAATAATAGCGTAGATAAAGTCGGAAAAGGCCTGAGAAAGGAAGTCTCGTTCTACAGAGTTGCCGGGACCTTTGCCAATAACACTTGATGAAGCAATGGCAATATTGGCATGCGCTATTTGTGCATCCTTGTTGAGGTCTATCTCGTTGGGTGAAATTTCCTTGCCATTCACGAATTTGTTGATACGCGACTTCCATGTGTCAGCGCGGTGGAACATTTTTCCAATCACGCCGGTTTCCTCCTTTTGTTTAGGCTCTGCTTGCTCTGTCATAACATTATCGGTATTTTCACCGGACTTGTCGTTTCCTAAAGCCATGACAAGAGTAACTATGAGAACGATACTTAACATAACTATACCGAGGAGTTTTCCTAATTGTCTTGCTGGTACTCTGCCGATGAGCATCATGAGAAAGATGACTATACACAGAAGAATAGCCGTAGATAAATTCTCAAGCATGATAAGCGGAACGATGAACAAGCCCACCCAAAGAATGTATTTGAAGGCATGTCTGTCGGCTCCTTTCTCGGTCTGCATAGCACTGAGTATCTGAGCAGTGGCCAAGACCATTGTACCTTTGGCTATTTCCGACGGCTGGAATTGTATTCCCAGTATACTGATCCATCGTTGTGCACCATTGGTTGATTGGCCTGCAATGAACACCCAAATTAGTGTAGTTATCGAGAATATGATTAAAAATAGCGTGGTTATCTTGAAATATTTGCACTCGATATTCAGTGTAATCACCATGAAAAATATCCCTACGATGAGGATAGCTATATGCTTGATTACTGGTGCCCAATAGTTACCTCCTTTATAGGTGAGCGATGAAGATGCAGAAAAGACCTCTACAATACTGATGATACAAAGAAAAAAGAATATCATCCATATCACTTTGTCACCTTTGAAAATGTTGCCAAATCTTTTGTTCATTATAATTTTCTAACTAGAGTTTTAAACTGATCTCCACGATCTTCCATATTTTTGAATAAGTCGAAACTTGCGCAACAGGGGCTTAACAACACAGTATCGCCGGGTTTTGCCATTTCATAACAGGTCTCTACACAGTCTTGCATGGAATGAGTATCACGTATAGGAATACCCAAATTATCAAAATTTTCATGCAACTCAGTATTGTCGGCCCCAAGGTATACCAGCCCTACACATTTTTTCTTAACAAGGTCTTTAATGGGGCTATAGTCATTACCTTTATCTTTTCCGCCGAGAATAAGAATGGTCGGCGTTTTCATACTCTCCAATGCGTACCAGCAGGCATCTACGTTTGTTGCTTTTGAATCGTTGATATATTGCACGCCACCAATTTTACAAACTTTCTCCAGCCGGTGTTCTACACCTGGGAAATCACTCAAACTTTTTCGGATGATCTCCTTTTTGATACCAGATATATTTGAGGCTATGCCGGCTGCCAATGAATTATATACGTTGTGTTTGCCTGTAAGAGACAATTCTTCTTGCTCCATATTGAAAGGTGTCGGTTTCTCTATTTTGTATATGCCTTCTTCGATATAGGCGATAGAACCTTTTTCTTTCAGTTCTGAGAACGGGTATGTCATGGATTGGATGTTATATTTCTCGAGCTCATGCTTGATGATCGGATCGTCATTCCAAAAGATGAAACTGTCTTGAGATGTTTGGTTCTGAATAATACGCATTTTGGCATCTACGTAATGTTGCATACAGTATTCGTATCTGTCGAGATGATCGGGGGTGATGTTCAGTAAGATTGCGATGTTTGCTCGAAAGTCATACATGTTGTCGAGTTGGAAACTGCTCAATTCAATGATATAGTATTCATGAGGTTCCTCTGCCACTTGCAGGGCGAGACTTCTACCGATATTTCCTGCAAGTCCTGCATCGTAGCCTGCCGTTTTGAAAATATGATAGATCAAGGATGTCGTTGTTGTCTTTCCATTGCTACCGGTGATACATATCATCTTGGCATTTGTATATCGCCCGGCGAATTCTATTTCGCTGATGATATGCGTACCTTGTGCTATCAATTTTTGAACAATTGGAGCCTCTTTAGGTATTCCCGGGCTCTTGATAACCTCATCTGCATTCAATATTTTTTCTTTAGAGTGCTTACTTTCTTCCCACTCGATACCGTGATTATCAAGTATTGTTTTATATTTTTCCTTAATGGGCGACGTGTCGGATACGAAAACATCAAATCCTTTTTTTTGGGCCAATACAGCTGCACCGGTTCCACTTTCGCCGGCTCCCAATATGATAATTCTTTTCATAGTGTCATTTCATTTTATTTTAAGTTTTGGTTGCTTGATATGACTTAATCATTATCTTGTCTTTAAAGTAATGATTGTGAGCGCTGCAAGAATAATTGTGATGATCCAAAAACGAATGGTGATTTTGGATTCATGCTTAGCTGAGTGTGGCTTTCTGATAAGATATCTGCAGTCGGGATCAAGTTGATCGTCTTGTGTGCGGAAATTATCATGTATTGGAGTGCGCTTGAATATGCGTTGCTTGATGCCTTTACGTTTGCCAGCTTTATAATACCACACCTGCATAATGACACTCAAACTCTCTACAAAGAATATTCCACAGAGTATAGGTAATAATAATTCC
>CAUUQE010000050.1:0-14392 GCA_963547065.1 uncultured Prevotella sp.
AACGACCCCGAGATTACAAATCACGTGCTCTGGCCAACTGAGCTAAAGAGGCAAGGTGGGTAAGCTATTCATATCGCATCGCTACAACCAACTACCTTTGCTACGTTCCCGTCCTGGAGGATTCGAAGGGAGCTGACCGTATGAGACTTACCCATATACATTAAAGTGGGTGCAAAGGTAATCAATTTACATTGAATACTATAACAACGAAGTCATTTTTCCATCTCTTTTAACATCTTTTGGGTGTTTTATCTGTTTCGATAGATACCTCTATTGATTATCTATCATCCACCTTTTGTCTCTATCTTTTTATTTCTTAACCAGAAATAGATATAAGAAACGATATTTCTCTATTTTTCAAGAGAGAGAAAGAGAATATGCCATTAAGTTAATTTGCTATGTACAATCCCTGCTCTCCCATTTTTTAACAAGTAGATAAGCACTTTCTTGCGATCTTTTTGAAATCATATTCTCTATTTTATAAAAAGAAATTAGAGAAAATAATCCTCCCCTTTCCAATGAAAAGAGAGTACACAAAAAACACCATTGTGACTCTATTAATTACGAACATGTTATAAACGACTTCCTTACATCACCTATTTGATGTCATCAAATAGGTGATGTAAGTGTCTTAGGATATCTATCTAAGATACTTAGATAGCATACTTATTCGCAATAAATTACATACCTATAGGTAAAAAATCGAAAAATTATAACCCGAACCCATGCAGTATGCAAGAAAATAACTACTTTTGCAGCAATATGATAAATGTTGTTTCGTTAATACAGCTCAAGGCCTTCGCTCGACAAGACGGTGCACTGCTCGGCCTTTTATGGTTGATAGGATTCGCCACTACGGTGCTCGTACCGGTTCCGCTTGTCAATGAGGTGGTCATAATTGCTACCCCAATTTTCGTCGGCTGGCGATTGGTCAAGTTTCGCAACTATGCTTTGGATGGTATAATCTCATACCGTCGCGCATTCGGCTATAGCCTCTACACATTCTTTTATGGTGCACTGATTTTTGCAGTGGCACAAGGTTTATACTTTCAGTTTCTCGATCATGGCAAGTTTACCACACTCCTAAGTCAGGTAGTAAGTACCAATGCTACCACTTATCAGGCTATGGGGATTGACAGTAGCCAACTGATGGAGTCGGTAGGCATGCTCACTAATTCGAGTGCAATAGAGAAAGCATTTCTCTTTATGATGCAAAATATTATGGTAGCTATACCTCTTTCGCTGTTGATAGCCGTTTTCGG
This sequence comes from uncultured Prevotella sp., assembly GCA_963547065.1. Lineage (GTDB taxonomy): Bacteria > Bacteroidota > Bacteroidia > Bacteroidales > Bacteroidaceae > Prevotella. The sequence continues at coordinate 1,263 of CAUUQE010000050.1, forward strand.
TGTAAAAAAGGCCTCAACCATGAAGCTGCCGGAGCATAAGAACGGGCACCCCATAGATAAAGAAAACAGATAACAAGTAAACTATACAGATGGATATTACAGTCGTCGTACCCCTATTTAACGAGGCAGAATCGCTGCCCGAACTCTATGCGTGGATCGAACGTGTGATGCAGACGAACCACTTCTCTTACGAAGTAATATTCGTAAACGATGGTTCTACCGACACTTCATGGCAGATTATCGAACGATTGAGCGCACAGTCGGAACACGTAAAGGGTATTAAATTCCGCCGTAACTACGGTAAAAGTCCTGCGCTGTACTGTGGTTTCAAAGAAGCACAGGGCGATGTCGTCATCACTATGGATGCCGATTTGCAAGACTCGCCTGACGAAATACCGGAACTCTACCGAATGATTACTGAAGACGGATACGACCTTGTATCGGGATATAAGCAGAAACGTTACGATCCGATAAGCAAAACATTGCCGACGAAACTATTCAATGCCACCGCAAGACGGATAAGCGGAATACGAAATCTGCACGACTTTAACTGCGGACTCAAGGCATATCGTCGCGATGTAGTGAAGAATATCGAGGTTTATGGCGAAATGCATCGCTACATACCTTATATAGCTAAGAATGCCGGATTTAGTAAAATCGGCGAAAAGGTGGTGCATCATCAGGCACGAAAGTATGGCTCTTCAAAATTCGGACTGAACCGCTTCTTCAATGGTTATTTAGACCTGATAACGCTATGGTTCCTTAGTAACTTTGGAAAAAAGCCCATGCACGTGTTCGGACTGTTGGGCTCGCTCATGTTCTTCATAGGCTTTATCGCCGTTATCTTTATTGGTGCCGATAAGTTTTATGCCCTTGCCAACGGCATTCCCCAACGCCTTATTACCGACAGCCCGTGGTTCTATATCGCACTGACCACCATGCTAATCGGCACACAACTCTTTTTAGCGGGCTTCCTTGGCGATCTTATCAGCCGTTCAAACCCTAACCGTAACGATTATCAAATAGAAAAAACGATCCGATGCGAAGAATAATCCTGCCACTCGTAATTATCGTAATGCTAACGGCATGCTCGTCTATCGACTGTCCATTGAATAGTGCCGTGGCCACATATTATAAATTAGCCGGCAACATTACCAAACTAAGCGACACACTCACCATCTCTACCACACGCAATGATGGTAACGACACGGTGATACTGAACCGTGCAACGGCGGTAGACAGCTTTTCGTTGCCCATGAGTCATGCTGCTGCCCGCGACACTTTCTATTTCGAAGTGAAACGTGTAGGCGGAGCAACCACGATAGATACCGTACGTATCGCCAAGGAAGACCACCCTCATTTCGAGTCGATAGACTGCAGTCCGGCGGTATTCCATAAAATCAATGGCGTGGAATACACACACAATGCTCTTGACTCTATCGTCATAAAAAAAACAAATGTAGATTATGATTACACCAAAGCGCATTTCCATATTTATTTCAAGGCTGCCGGCAATTAGCTGCATGATGCTCTCAGTGCTAACAGGCAGTGCGCAGCAGGCTAAAAAAATAGTATCGGAAAAGACCGACACCATAGCCACGTTTCGAGGAGTAGCCGTATCTGGCGACCTCGTAGGCTTGGGACAACTCACCTTAGGTAGCTACGGACAACTGGAAACAGCATTACGGGTAAACATTAAAGATAAATATTTCCCTATCATTGAACTTGGTATAGGTAGGGCAAATGCCGAAGAGGTGACTACTAAACTTACGTATAAGACTACCGCTCCATACGGAAAAGCGGGTATAGATTTTAATATGATGAAAAACAAGCACGACGACTATCGCCTATATTTAGGTTTTCGTTATGCTTTCACATCATTTAAATATGACATAGAACATCCGGGTATCATTGATCCGGTGTGGGGAGGTATACATCATTTTGGTGCTCAAGACGTAAAAGGCAGCTGCCACTGGTTAGAAGGCGTGGCAGGTGTCGATGCTAAAATATGGGGGCCATTGCGCTTGGGATGGAGTGTGAGATACAAGCGGCGTCTGTTTCATAACAATGGGGAAATAGGTGAGCCATGGTATGTACCCGGTTTCGGACGTGGAGGCGGTGCAAAATTAGGTGTAACATTCAATGTAATATTCGAAATATGAGATATGACAAAAAACGTAAAAGACTATTCTGGCAGATGTCTTTTCTGTTAGTATTGATTGCGGGCACGGTGTATGTCGTCTGTCACCAACAGTCAATGCCTTATCAACACAATAGAGGGTTTATCTTCGGAACGATGTATAACATCACTTACCAGAGTGACCAAGATCTGCAAGATGAGATCGTTGCGCAATTAAACAAAGTGGATGTTTCTCTTTCGACTTTCAACAAGAGCTCAATCATATCGCAGATAAATATGAATAAGGATGTGGCTGTAGATGATATGTTCAAAGAGGTATTCGAACTTTCACAACAGATATCGGCAGAAACCGGAGGTGCATTCGACATAACCGTGGCACCTATGGTTAATCTGTGGGGGTTCGGATTCAAAAATAATATGCATCCATCGCCAAAATCTATAGACAGTTTGCGAGCTATAGTGGGGTATAATAAGATTCGGCTGTCGGCTAATCGGGTGAAGAAGCAAGATCGGCGTATCATGCTTGACTGCTCTGCCATTGCCAAGGGCTATGGTTGCGACATTGTGGCCCGCTATCTACGTAACAAAGACATAAAGAATTTCATGATTGAGATAGGTGGAGAAGTGGTCACGAGTGGCATCAGTGAGAAACGTTTACCATGGAGAATTGGCGTAACTAAACCCACAGATGACTCTACCCGTGTTGACCAAGAGTTACAGACGGTGTTAAACGTTACGGATAGAGCTATGGCTACGAGTGGCAACTACCGTAATTTTTACTACAAAGGTGGCAAGAAATATGCCCATACCATTGATCCTAAGACGGGTAGACCAGTACAACACAACTTACTTTCGGCCACCGTGCTAGCACCTAATTGCGCAACAGCTGACGCATACGCCACAGCTTTCATGGTAATGGGTATGGAGAAAGCCAAACAGGTGTTGCAAAAGCATCCTGAATTGATGGCCTATTTCATCTACACTGATGCTAAAAGAAAGACTTCAGTATGGTATTCGCCCTCGATGGACGGTAAGTTCGTGTCCGAATAACGCCTCGTGGATAGCTACTTTGTCCTCATCCAATAATCCTTATAAACACCGCATTGTCCATGCCTATGCTACATTTATACGACAAATTGCTTGCGCTTCCGCTCTTTCAAGGGTTAAGTCGCGATGATCTGTCACGAATTGTAGAGCAGACACCATTCGAATTTAAGGTGTTCAAAGTGCAGGATATCATCGTTAAAGAAGACACACCGTGCGACAATATGGTATTCCTGCTTGACGGAATGGTGGAAGCTACAGCATGGTCGGATGACAGGCAATACTCGTTAAAGGAACAACTAAGGGCGCCGAACGTACTACAACCCGAACGTATCTTCGGTCTTACACAGCGTTATACGCGTACTTATCAGCCCCTCACACGGTGCAGTACACTCTTTCTGAAAAAGGAGTATGTGGTTAATATGTCGGCTTCTTATGATATATTCCGTACCAATCTCCTCAATATCTTGTCCACCCAAAGTCAGCGTTTCCAACATCGGCCATGGATAAGGCAGCCCCATAATTTGCGCGAACGTATCGTTCGTTTCTTTATTGATCACTGTCTATACCCGGCCGGGACTAAGGACTTCAAAATCAAGATGGCACAATTAGGTACCGAAGTGAACGACAGTAGACGTGATGTTTCTCGAGCTTTGAATGAGATGCAAACAGACGGATTGCTCATACTTAGCCGAAATCATGTAATTATCCCCTTATTAGAAAAATTAATCATGCAATTGTCATGAAATATTTTTAGTACCAATATATTAGAAGTGTCTCATCTTCATATTTTTTACATCTACCCTTTAGTTCTAACCCAAGTAACGCACGCACATTATCTCAAACAACTGGAGCGATAAAATTAATTTAGTTTTTATAAATGATATTTATAATAAATAGTAAATATCAATTAAAAAGACAAATTATTCAATTAAAAGCTCGGTAATGTAGGCAGAACTGTGTCAAGGCTCTTTTCCTTATATCTTTAACTCCAGATGGGGGATGCGATTTCTAATCTCGTTTTCCAGATGAAGAGTCTTCTCATATCTTCGAACTTCTTATATAGTTATCTGACATCTTTTTCTTTGTCTCCTTGTCAAAAGTTAGCTGTGTCGTTATCTCTGAGCTCCTGTTCTCTGTCTCGTGATCGGTGCAGTTGAACAACTTACGCTCGCTCTCCAATTTCCAATCGCGCCTTGTTGAGCTAATCGATATTGCCCAATAAAATCGCTATATACTCCGAGAAGTTCATGCCCAACTTCACATCTATGCTTCCTTCGTCAATGGTACGCACACCCGTCGCTTCGCTCTTTAGCTGAGAGATGAAAATCTGCTTGCAGTGCAGTAGGGGGACTTATAGCTGTAGAACGATTTTTATACCATATAGATAATCACGTCCACCTTGTTACTTTCAGTAGCGGAATGCATTATTGATAAAGGATTTATTCTGCAGTTTATTTGTCGATCACATTGCCCGTATAGAAAGTAATAACTTTACAGCTCTATGTACAACTCGTGTACATAGATTTACAGGCAGATATCGTTAAGTAATAATGATTTGAATGTTTGAAAGTCAGCATTCATTGGCAGACTTTGTTTTTGATTTTTGATGAATGCTGCGAGACGTTCGGGCATTTCGATATTGGTTTCCAAGATGTCGTCTATTTTTTCTTTGAATTTTGACGGATGGGCGGTCTCGAGGAATATGCCAACTTCATGCGGTTTTAATTTCTCGGTCAGCGCACGGTAAGCACATGCCCCATGCGGATCAAGAATGTATCTTGTCTGCCCGTAGCATTTCTTGATTATCTCTCGAATTTGATTGTCGGTATAGGTGGCTCCCGTGATATGTTTCACGATAGTTTCCCATGAACCGTTGTAGAGAGCGAGGATGCGTGCGAAATTACTGGGATCACCAACGTCCATAGCATTAGCAATTGTTTGTTTGCTGGGTTGAGGGGTGTAATACCCCGTCTGTAGATATTGGCAAAACACGTCGTTGTCGTTGTTGGCAGCAATGAAGTTTTTAACGGGCAATCCCATTTGCTGTGCAAAGAGGCCTGCCGTGATGTTTCCAAGATTTCCGCTCGGTACGCATACGACAAGATTATCGGCTTTTCGTATTCGTTTCATTTGGGCATAGGCATTGAAGTAGTAGAATGTCTGTGGTAGAAACCGTGCCACATTGATGGAGTTAGCGGACGTAAGATTGAATCTGTGGTTAAGCTCTTCGTCCATGAAAGCCGCCTTAACAAGGGCTTGACAGTCATCGAATACTCCGCTGACTTCAATGGCTGTAATGTTCTTACCCAGTGTTGTGAACTGGCTTTCTTGTATCTTACTGACTTTTCCAGCAGGATAAAGTACATAAACATGAATACCGTTTACGCCTAAAAAACCATTGGCAACGGCCGATCCTGTATCGCCGCTTGTTGCGACAAGCACTTTTATCTCTTCTTTTTTTTCTTGCTGGATGAAATATTGTAGAAGTCTTGCCATAAATCTTGCACCAACATCTTTGAATGCAAGGGTAGGGCCATGGAAAAGTTCGAGCGAGTAGATATTATCGATTATTTTTACAACAGGAATATCGAAAGACAGGGTATCGTAAACAATTTGTCTCAAGGCAGTAGCTTCTACATCTTCACCGAAAAATGCTTGCGCTACAATATAAGCAATTTCTTGAAACGACATATCTTGTATGTGTTCGAAAAAATCCGCTCTGAGAGATTTGATGCGTTCTGGCATATAGAGCCCACGATCGGGAGCGAGTCCTCTTATTATTGCGTCACGTAACCCCACTAATGGTGCATTCTTATTGGTCGAATAATATTTCATTGTAAAATTGAAGCGTTAAAGTTTAATTATCGGAAAGCGTTTAAAGTTTCATGAATATATTCATGAACTGTTCAAGATATAGTAGACCATATGAACCACATACACAACTTACCTCATCATACGTTTGTACATTATCGGGAATAATTCCCGGATACCATATTAAAAAAGGAACGGGCTCTTTTACGTGCGTTCTTATCTCGATGGGAGTAGGGTGATCGGGTAATACGGCAATGCAGACAGGTTCTATCCATTCTTTCACCTTATTATATATTGGGCCTATAATTCTACTATCAAGGTTTTCTATTGTTTTCAGTTTTAGTTCGAGATCACCGTCATGTCCTGCCTCATCGCTTGCCTCGATATGAAGGAAGACGAAATCACCTGTTTCCAATGTCCGTATTGCAGCTTCGGCCTTTCCCTCGTAATTGGTATCGGCAAGACCAGTTATTCCTTCTACTTCGACACGCTGCAATCCGGCATATTTTCCTATTCCTCTGATCAAATCGACCGCAGAAATAACGGAACCTTTTGTTATCTGTGGGTACATCTCTCCCAAAGGTTTCATTGAAGGTCTGTAGCCACCACTCCATGGCCAAATGCTGTTTGCCATATCCAATCCTCTTTTTACACGTTCTTTATTAAACGGGTGTTCGGAAAGAAGTTGCTGTGATTGCAGAATTAAATTATTAATAAGGTTAGCAGTGGCTTGCCCTTTCATTCTTTCTCCATCAGCTTTATCTGCCCAACCTATCTCCGGTTGCACCAATAAAGGTCTCCATATTTCATTCGGATGATCATGAGGGGGAGCACATACGATATGCTTATTGCCATTTTTTATAATTAGCAGGTGGCGATATTGAATACCCCTGATGAATTTGACCTGTTCGTTTCCAAGTTTATCATTCAGATATTGAATAAGTATATCCCCCTCTTCTGTTTTTAGATGTCCCCCATGATGATTTTTAATAATGTTATTTTCAAGGCAGATGATATTACAACGTAATGCAAGATCGTCACTGTGCATGTCGTAGCCGATGGAAGCAGCTTCGAGAGGACCTCTGCCTTCATACACTTTGTTAAGATCGTATCCCAAAATAGTGGTATTCGCAACTTCAGAACCCGGTAAAAAACCATCAGGAATGGTCATGAGTCTTCCTGTACGTCCATTCTTTGCGAGTAAATTCATATAAGGAGTATCGGCATATTGCAGAAGCGTCTTTCTTCCCAAACGTTCTACCGGATGGTCTGCCATTCCATCACCAAGTATAATGATATGTTTCATATATGTTTCGTAAAAACAGTTTTTTAAATATTTGCTATCGACATAATATTTGCAAAGACACCCGCTGCAGTAACGCTTGCCCCTGCACCGTAACCTTGTATTTGCATGGGATATTCCTTATATCGCTCTGTTGTAAGAAGCACGATATTATTGCTTCCTTCTAAATTATAGAAAGGATGTGTACTATTTACTGCCTGCAGAGCAACATCTGTTTTACCGTGATCCATTCTCGCCACAAAACGCCAACGCTTCTTCTGTTCTTCTAAAAGCTTGCGTTTCTCTTCGAATCCTTTATCAAGGGCAGGTAGTTTTTTCCAAAAATCTTCTACTGTACCTTTGAAATAATCATCGGGTACGAAGAGATGTTTTTCCACATCTTCTTGGTCTATTTTATATCCGGCTTCACGAGCCAGTATGACAAGTTTTCGAATAACATCGGTTCCGCTTAGATCAATACGTGGATCAGGTTCGCTGTATCCCTGCTCTTTAGCACGTTTTACCGTTTCCGAGAAAGGAACATCAGCTGCAATTTCATTGAATATAAAATTAAGAGTTCCGCTCAATACAGCTTCTATCTTCAGTATCTTATCTCCAGAGTTACGTAAATCGTTAATTGTACCGATAATGGGAAGTCCAGCACCGACATTTGTTTCATATCTGAATTTCACACCCCGGGCCAAAGCTGTTTGCTTCAGCTTTATGTAATCACTGTATTGAGATGACGCTGCAATCTTGTTGGCTGCTACCACACTGATATTATTCTCAACTAAAGTTTGGTATAAAGAAGCTATTTCCTTACTTGCTGTGCAGTCTACGAATACGGAATTGAATATATTCATTCCTACGACATTATCGCGGAGTTTTGTAACATTACTTGGTTCAGAATGTTTTAGAGCTTCAAAATAAGTATCAAGGTTTATTCCATCACGGTCGAATATCGCATTCTTTGATGTAGCTATACCCACGATATTCAACTTCAAGCGGCTATGCTCTTTCAGCTCTTCATATTGGGAACGTATCTGTTCCAACAACTTTCCACCAACAGTTCCGACACCACATATAAAAAGATTCAACACTTTGTATTCCGATAAGAAGAATGAGTCGTGTATGACATTGAGGGATTTTCTTAAAGACATATTGTCCACAACGAACGAAATATTTGTTTCACTCGCTCCTTGTGCACATGCTATCACACTGATTCCGCTTCTGCCCAAGACACCAAAAAGTTTACCTGCTATACCCGGTGTGTGCTTCATATTCTCACCGACAATAGCAATTGTAGCAAGATCACTCTCGACATACATAGGGAACATGGCGCCCATATCTATTTCTTTGGCAAATTCTCGATTTAATACATCTACAGCTTGCTGGGCATCTATATCGCGCACACCAATAGAAGTTGAATTCTCAGAAGAGGCTTGAGATACCATAAATACGGATATTCTACGTTCAGCTAATGCTGTAAAGATACGTCGGTTTACACCAATGACACCTACCATAGATAGACCAGTAACAGTAATTAAGGTAGTTCCTTTTATACTCGAAATACCTTTAATCGGTTTACAGTCGTTGTCTATCTTATTTTTGATAATCGTTCCCTGGTTATTCGGGTTGAATGTATTTTTTACTTTGATAGGAATATTTTTGATGCACACAGGATATATCGTTGGAGGATATATTACCTTAGCCCCGAAATTACAAAGCTCCATAGCTTCAATATAGCTCAATTCATTAATCGTGTAGGCTGTTTTTATCACCTTGGGATCGGCCGTCATAAATCCATCTACATCTGTCCATATCTCCAGCATTTCTGCATCAAGTGCTGCTGCAATGATAGCAGCAGTATAATCAGATCCTCCTCTTCCAAGATTTGTTGTCTCTGATGTATTCTTGTCACGACTGATAAATCCCGGAATGAGTGATATACGTGGTAGGTCTATAAAAGTCTCTTTAACGAGTTTGTTGGTAATTTCGCTATCTAAAGTATGCTTTCCGTGCTTACGTTCTGTTTTTATGAAATTTCGTGAGTCAAACCATTTGGCTCCTTTGATCAAGACAGCTACGATTCTTGAACTCAGTCTTTCGCCATAACTAACAATTGTATCTTGTGTTTTTTCACTTAAATCATGTATCAAAAAAACACCATAATATATTGATTTTAGCTGTTCAAATAGCGAATCTACTGCATTGAACAAGTCTTCTCTGCTCTTAGGTTCCGTGATAATCGTATCTATCATCTTATGATGACGGTTTACCATAGCGCTAAATTCATCTTTCCATGTATCATCACCTTGCAAAGCTAATTGCCCTGTAGATATTAATTTGTCTGTAATCCCACCGAGTGCACTCACTACAACGACTACAGGTTGTCGTTTTGCCTCTTTCTCCACAATATGTTTTAAACTTAAAACACTCTTTACAGAACCAACAGATGTTCCACCGAATTTTAGAACTTTCATTTTTCTATCTATATTAATAATGTGAGACCATCCCCAATACAAATGAGGTAATGGAAAAACTTGTCAACAAAAATACTAATAAATATTAGGAATACCAATATTGTTATTGATAAATTGATTAATTTTGCGAGAGAAATAATATAAATAAGAAACTTATGATAGAGGAATATCAATTGCGTGTATTGCCTCAACAAGCTTTCTCTGAGCAAGCCGTTATAGATTTTTTGGCAAAAGATAAAGGTATAGATGCACGGACGGTAACACATGTAAGAATACTGAAACGAAGTATAGACGCGCGACAACGTACTATTTTTATAAACCTGAAAATACGAGTCTATATCAATGAACCGCCGCAAGACAATGAATACATACGCACTGTATATCCTTATGTGGGCGACAAACCGCAAGTAATTGTGGTAGGAGAAGGTCCTGCCGGACTGTTTGCATCGCTCAAACTGATAGAACTTGGATTTCGTCCTGTGGTATTAGAACGTGGAAAAGACGTGCATGAACGTAAAAAAGACCTATCACTCATCACCAAAATACAGAAAGTTGACAGCGAAAGTAATTATTGTTTTGGCGAAGGTGGGGCAGGGGCTTTCTCCGATGGGAAGCTGTACACTCGAAGTAAGAAGCGGGGACTAACAGACAAGATATTAAATGTATTTTGCCAGCATGGAGCATCTACGAGTATTCTCGCAGATGTTCATCCCCATATAGGTACTGATAAACTTCCGCGGGTAATCGAGAATATGCGAAATACAATTTTGAACTGTGGAGGAGAAGTGCATTTCCATACAAAAATGACTTCACTGATTATCGAAAAAAAATATGTAACAGGTGTTGGTGCCATTGACCTTCAAAACAATTCGAGTAAATCTTTTCACGGACCAGTAATCCTTGCTACAGGGCATAGTGCTCGTGATATATATAGGTATTTGGCCGATGCCGAAATTGAAATTGAGTCGAAAGGAATTGCTATAGGTGTACGCTTGGAGCATCCCTCAGAGCTGATAGACCAGATTCAATATCATAATAAAAATGGGCGTGGCAACTATTTGCCACCAGCAGAATATTCTTTTGTAAACCAAATAGACGGGCGTGGGGTATATAGTTTTTGCATGTGTCCCGGCGGTTTTGTCATTCCGGCAGCTACAGGGCCACAGCAAATTGTTGTCAACGGCATGTCTCCGAGCAATCGCGGCACACGTTGGTCTAATTCGGGAATGGTGGTAGAGATACGTCCAGACGATATCTATGCCTTACAAAATACCAAAAAATATTCGACAGAAAGGAAAAGTAAAAACGATATTCTCTCTATTATGTGCTTCCAAGAAGAATTGGAACGCAATTGCTGGCTACAAGGAAATATGCGACAAACCGCACCGGCACAGCGAATGGCTGATTTTGTTAATGGTCGTTTATCGTATGATCTCCCCAAAAGTTCTTATACTCCTGGTCTCATTTCCAGTCCGCTCCATTTTTGGATGCCCAAGTTCATAGTGGAACGTCTACAACAAGGCTTCCAAAATTTTGGTAAGATGAGTCATGGATTTCTGACCAACGAAGCGGTGGTGATTGCAGCAGAAACCCGTACAAGCAGTCCTGTGCGTATCTTACGCGATAAGGAGACTCTTCAACACGTACGCCTTCATGGACTTTTTCCTTGTGGCGAAGGTGCTGGATATGCAGGAGGAATTGTTTCTGCAGGAATCGATGGTGAACGATGCGCAACGATGTGTGCCGAATATATGTCTGCTATATAGTTCTTTTAATAAAACTATAATGTAATTGATATTGGCTGTGAAAAGAGTGTTAATTGACTATTTTGCAAAAGATAAGATCAAGACGTGGGCTGCAAGGCTGGTATTCTTTAGTCTGATAGGTATAATAGTTTATTATCTTTTTTTAAACTTTAAACCGTTTACTTACTATGGGTGGGAAGTGAGCGAATGGCTGATCAATTATGAAGGAGGGTTTGTTAGACGCGGACTCGCCGGTGAACTTCTGCTCTTATTATATAAGACTTATTCATTTAGTCCACCCGTTTTTATTATGTATACCATTGTGATAAGCTCTATAGTATTCCTCCTTGTCGTATTTCGTTTATTTTACAAGGAGGGGTGGTCTGTAATGATTTTACCTGTAGGATGTTGTTTAAAATATATTATTTTTACAGGATTCGCGCGTCGCGATTTAGTTATGTTATTGATGATATATGTTCTTTTTTATATATTTAAACAGATGATAGCTAAATATTCAACATGGTCAGTATTGATATTCGAGATATTCTCCATCATATTATTGTTGTTTCATGAAGCTTCTTTCTTCTTCACTTTTCCTCTTTTAGTACTACTATTAAATACTTCTCTCAGGCATAAGAATATTTCTATGGTCTATATCATTATCATATCTATAACACTTTTCTTACCTGTTTTATGTGTATTAATCATGATATGTATATGTAGGGGTAATGAAAATGTGGCCACTGAAATATGGAAGTCATGGGAAAATACCATCATCACTTATCCCGATGGTTTCTCAACTGCTAATAGTGTGATTGATGCAGTTACTCCTTCATATCTTTCCACACATTCGGTCTCTTTGATAAATATTGGTGAAGGCGTAAATGCGTTGACATGGAATACTATAGAAACTTTTTACACGCATTTTTTTGGTAATTATATAGGAATGCATTATCCCTATGTACGTGCAATAAAAAAAATACTTTATATAGCGGGAACATATTACCTTGTTACACGAATTAACACCGTAAATCCGAGGTTTAGCTATCCGCTAAAATCCGTAGATACGATAAAAATGAGCAATATCTTGCTCTTTCAGTTCATTTTTATGTTGCCTTTATTTACAATATTATCTGTAGATTGGGGACGTACACTTCCATATTGGGTATTTTCTTCCTTATTTGCATATCATTTTTTCGATAGAATAGATATACCCATAATCAATCGTATTTCTATTAAATTTCAACAAAAGCTTGAAAATACATTTTGCAATAATCCTTATGTTTACCTTGTCGTATTGATATCTATCCCATATATAAGCGTGTCAGGGTGGGTATAAGAAGATAAAAACACATAGTTGTCAGAATATTTTGTATGGTAACGTGAATTCGTCGAACTCACGTTATTTAGCAATTTCTTTTATTCCAGCCGCCTTGTTGATACCGGCGACGTTCACATTTGAAAAGTATAGGTTCCAGCGAGCAAATGTGAGATTTGTCAAATCTATTTCGTCTTCATTATTGTAATAAATGTACATTGTTTGTTGTCAAACCAAAATGCATGAGTGCAAATGTAGTTATTTATTTTTGATATAACCTCATTTTATTTTCATAAATTCTTTT
>CAUUQE010000051.1:0-14325 GCA_963547065.1 uncultured Prevotella sp.
TCTTCCAAACACAAATAGAAAAAGAGGATTCTCTTGGCAATGGGAGTTTACAAATCCATCCATTGGCGGAATTAAATCCGTTAAGCCCAAATCGGTCATTAGAGATTTTCAAAGGCAAAGTGTTACGAAAGTCTTCTTTTGCTATATGAAAAATGAACAACTTGTTAACCATTTGCACGTATCTGGTACCTTCTTTGACAAAATGAAAGTGAATTTTTCTAATGACCGATTTGAGAATAAATAATACTCCAACGAAAAGAGGAAATTAATTTCTCAATTTCCTCTTGGTGACTCCGCTGGGATTCAAACCCGGAACCTTCTGATCCGTAGTCAGATGCTCTATTCAGTTGAGCTACGGAGCCATTCTTGATTAGTGGTGCAAAGGTAGTTACATTTTTCGTAATTGCCAAATGTTTTACAATATTTTTATTTGATTAAATCGACACTTCGCTTCAAGAAAGCATCAAGTGATGCTCCTTTCAACATCCCGTTTTGGAGTAAAGCAATATCTATAAGCTGGTGGATGATCTGATTATTTTTAGCATATTCAGACAAAACACTTGTCTTTTTCTCGCGATACTCATTAAGAGATTTCTCTGTACTTTGAAGTTCATCACGTTCTTCCTGTGTTATTTCTTCTTGCTTTTTTTTGCTTTGTGTTTGCTGTTGGGCAGCGAGACGAGCCTGAAGTCCTTTCAACTCACTTTCAATCGGTTTCAATACTTCTGTTGTAGTGGTATCCGTGTCAGCAAGAATTTTCTTCACTAATTCATGATCGCAATTCAAAACAAGTGTATAAGAATCTGGCATTTGCTGATAAAAGCCCATACCGCTTTGGAATTTACTCATATCTTTCATACGACGCATATATTCGTTTTGCGTGATTAGCACAGGCAGATTGTTTATTCCGAGATTTTGTACTTCTACATTGAAGTTTACTCTGTCAAGTTTAGGCATCTGTGTTTGGAATACCTGTGACAATTTGTCACGCTCTTCTTCTGAAAGCGTACTTCCTGTTATATCTTCTTTCACAATAATACGTTCAATGATATCGCTATCTACACGTACAAAGCGGCTTTTTTCAAACCTCTCTTCCAATAACGAAATTGCTGGAACATCAAGTTGTCCATCGAGAACTAAAACACTATAGTCCTTTTGCTTTGCAGCTTCTATATATGTATATTGATCTTCTACATTAGTAGCATAAAGATATATCAACTGTCCGTCCTTATCCGTTTGATTATCTTTGATGTGGTTTCTATATTCATCAAATGTAAAATATTTTCCTTCAGTGTCTTTCAACAATGCAAAGTCTTTCGCACGGTCATAAAAAGTAGTCGTTTCTGAAAGCATACCGTAATTGATGAAAAGTTTCAGATTATCCCACTTCTCCTCATAGTCCTTTCGGTTTTCCTTGAAAAGGCTTTGTAAACGGTCGGCTACCTTTTTGGTAATGTAAGTGGAAATCTTCTTAACATTGTTATCGCTTTGGAGATATGAACGACTAACATTCAAAGGTATATCCGGTGAATCAATAACACCGTGCAAAAGCGTAAGAAATTCCGGAACGATACCTTCAACCTGATCAGTAACAAATACTTGATTGCAATAAAGCTGTATCTTGTTTCTTTGTAAATCCAAGTTGTTAGTAATACGCGGGAAATAGAGTATTCCTGTCAGATTGAAAGGATAGTCAACGTTCAAATGAATCCAAAACAACGGTTCATCTTGCATGGGGTAGAGCGTACGATAGAAGTCTTTGTAGTCCTGTTCTTTAAGACTATTTGGTGTCTTTATCCAAAGCGGCTCCACATTATTAATGATATTATCCTCTTCTGTATCTACCTGTTTGCCTTCTTTCCATTCTGTTTTTTTACCAAAGGCGATTGGAATAGGAAGAAATTTGCAATATTTGTTTAACAGAGACTCAATACGCGAACGTTCGAGGAATTCTTTGCAGTCGTCATCTATATAAAGAATAACATCCGAACCATGATCATCACGTTCACTTTCTTCTATTGTAAAAGAAGGACTCCCGTCACAACTCCACTTTACAGCCTTTGCTCCATCCTTATAACTCTTAGTAATAATCTCTACTTTCTTGCTTACCATAAAGCTCGAATAGAAACCAAGACCGAAATGTCCGATAATGGAATTGGCATTCTCTTTATATTTATCTAGGAAATCGTTTACGCCAGAGAATGCTATTTGATTGATATACTTATCAATCTCTTCTTCTGTCATACCTATACCATGGTCACTGATCGTAAGCGTACCATTTTCCTTGTCAAGAGTTATATGTATGGTAAGATCGCCTAATTCTCCTTTAAAATCTCCTTGTGTTACAAGTGTTTTCAGTTTCTGTGTTGCATCAACAGCATTAGAAACCATTTCACGAAGAAAAATCTCATGATCCGAATAGAGAAACTTTTTAATCACAGGGAAGATGTTCTCCGTTGTAACCCCTATATTGCCTTTTTGCATAATATGATGTATTTTAATAATTTCAACACCACAATATACAAATTGCGTGCCAAAACTATCTGCTTATAGCTATATCTTGTAATATTTCACCTAATGTGGGATGCGTATGAATAATATCGGCAAAATGGGATAGAGTTATTTCACAATTCATTAGTGCAGCAATTTCCTGTACCATATCTGCAGCATGTGCTCCATAAATATGACATCCGATAATCTTATCGTTTCGATTATCCGTAATAACTTTCACCATACCTTCTGAAACTTCACTTGCCAAAGCCTTACCGTTAGTACGATAATACCCTTTGTATTCCTTATTGTCAATGCCATGTGCTACGCACTGGTCAGCCGTCAGCCCCACACAAGCAAATTCTGGAGTTGTGAAAACGGCGGCAGGCATGATGTCGAACCGGATACTATCGTCTTTTCCTAAAATATGATTGACAGCACGAAATCCTTGAAATATCGCTGCATGGGCAAGCATCTGTCTGCCATTTACATCGCCGACAGCATAAATATGAGGAATGTTTGTCTGCATATTATCATCTACCCAAATACCTTTTTCACTATATTCCACACCAGCATTTTTAAGATTTAGCTCTTTTACATTGGGTACTCTTCCCGTTGCAACAAGAACTGCATTCGCTATAATTGTAGCTTCGTTTCCTTTCCTTTCAAAAATAACACAATTATCAGTAATAGCTTTAACAGAAGACTGAAGATAGAATTTTATGTTTCTTTTCTCTAAACATTTGCGCAACCGTTTAGCAATGTCGCTGTCCATTGCAGGCAGGCATTCATTCATAAACTCTACAAGAGTAACATTACTGCCAAACCTTTGAAATGCGGAAGCAAATTCCATTCCTATTACACCAGCACCTATAATACAAAGATTTTCCGGAATGTGTTCTAATTCGAGTAATTCTGTAGAAGTAACAACACACTTAGAGCCAATCCCGTCGATAGGAGGGAGTTTTGCATGTGCACCTGTCGCAATGATTATATTATCGGCTGTAAATTCATCTTCACCTACTTTGATAGTCTTTGCATCTTTAAAAACACCTCTTCCATGCTGTACGAATGTAATACCGGCCTGTGCTATTAATGTTTCTATACCGTTGCGTAACTGCCTGACAACTTGATTTTTACGTTCAAAGATACGTAGGAAATCATTGCAGTTTCCGATGTTTGCATCATGTGCATAACATTTCGTAGGAATACATCCGAAATTTAAACAGGTACCTCCTGCATATTTCTCTTCTATTATAGCTACAGTAAGACCATGCTTTGCCGCATATTCGGCTGCACGATATCCACCTGGACCACAACCTATGATGATAAGATCAGTCTTTGTCATTTATTAATTGTTTATAAGTTATGATAGGATGTTTGGCGGCCAACACATCGTCTACACGTGATATAGGCGTTGTATGTGGTGCCGTTTTTACGATATCCGGCTTCTCCGCTGCTTCTTGAGCTATCTTTCTCAAAGCTTCTATAAAGCCATCGATAGTATCCTTACTTTCGTTTTCGGTAGGCTCGATCATCATAGATTCGTGGAAAAGTAACGGAAAATAGATGGTAGGAGCATGATAGCCGTAGTCGAGAAGACGCTTTGCCACATCCATCGTTGTTACCCCAGTACTTTTGTCTTTTAGTCCATTGAATACAAATTCGTGCTTACATAGCCCTTCTATCGGTAATTCGAAGACATCTTTAAGTGACTCTTTGATATAGTTTGCATTTAAAGTTGCAAGCGAACCAACTTTTTTCAGATTCTCTTTACCAAGTGTAAGGATATAGGCATAAGCACGAAGTTCTACAGAAAAATTACCATGATAAGGATTGACGATTGGGAAAAAGCGTTCTAAACCTTTGCGTACACCTACAGGCCCGCTCCCCGGGCCGCCTCCGCCATGAGGAGTAGAGAATGTTTTATGAAGGTTAAGATGTGTTACATCGAATCCCATATCTCCCGGTCGACATTCGCCAAGCATGGGGTTAAGATTGGCACCATCATAATATAAGAGTGCTCCACAAGCATGAACAACTTCTGCTATTTGTGGTATATCTTTCTCAAACAGCCCTAAAGTATTGGGATTTGTCATCATCATCGCTGCAATAGTATCATCCAACAGTTCGCGAAGATTATCCATGTCGATGACACCTTTAGGGGTGCTCTTCACTTCCACCACATCAAGTCCACAGACTGCAGCCGATGCAGGATTAGTTCCATGAGCCGAATCGGGTACAATAACTTTGGTACGCTTACCGTCGTTCCTACTTTGGTGGTAAGAACGGATAATCATCAGTCCCGTAAGTTCGCCATGAGCCCCTGCACAAGGATTGAGTGTGAAGCTATCCATACCCGTGATTTCCGAGAGGGCCTGCTGTAAATTTTCGTATACCTCATATGCCCCCTTTGCTGTATCTTGTGGTTGAAGCGGATGCAAATTACAAAAAGCCGGATGATTAGCAATCTCTTCATTGATGCAAGGATTGTATTTCATTGTACACGAACCGAGAGGGTAGAAGCCATTGTCTACACCGAAATTATTTTCACTATGATTGGTATAATGCCTTACAACAGTTAGTTCGTCGCACTCCGGTAACGCTGCGTCTTTATTTCTGCACAGTTCCTTAGGCAACTCTTGATGACCGAAGCAGTTCTTAGGTAAACTATAGCCACGCCGACCTGTATGAGACAACTCAAAAATCAGATTACTGTATAACTTATTATTCATTGCATAAATCTATTAAACGGTCTACTTCTTCTTTACTCCTCTTTTCGGTTACGGCAAACATTATCGTATCATTGGCGACTTTGATTCCTCCGAAAATTTCATGATCAATAAGATGTTTCTGGAGCTTATCCACATCTCCATCATAGCGCATACAACATTCGTTGAAAAAAGGTTTGTTGTAAGTCAAAGCAAAATGGCCTGTCTTGGTTAGCTGTTCACACAAGTAATGTGCCCCGTCATATGATATTTGAGCAGCTTCTTTCAATCCCTGTTTGCCCATAATCGACATATAAATAGTAACCCATAGCGCCATAAGCGACTCATTGGAACAGATGTTAGAGGTCGCTTTCTGCCTTCTGATATGCTGCTCGCGTGCCTGTAAAGTAAGTACAAAAGCACGCTGCCCATTCCGATCCACCGTCTTGCCGACGATGCGCCCCGGCATTTTACGCATCAGCTTTTCGGTGCAACACATGTAACCCACATATGCACCGCCCCAAGACATCGGAATTCCGAGTGATTGTCCATCACCCACAGCTATATCTGCGCCCCATTCACCCGGTGTCTTCAACAGTGCAAGATCGGCAGCTATACTGTTCATAATAAATAGAGCTTTCTGTTCGTGGCACAATTCGGCAAAACCGCTATAATCTTCTATAATTCCAAAGTAATTAGGTTGTTGCACTACGACACCGGCAACGCCTCCCTTGCCGAGTCTTTCCTGTAAATCGTTTTTGTCGGTTATACCGTCTATTGCAGCTAACATCTCTATTTCAATCCCATGAAAGAATGCATAAGTCTTAACAACATCAAGAATTTTGGGATCAAGTGTACTACTAATAAGTACTTTATTCGCTTTTTTCCCCATATCTCCGGCCATCAACACAGCTTCGGCCGTAGCTGTAGAACCGTCGTACATTGAAGCATTCGATACATCCATACCCGTAAGTTCCGCCATCATCGACTGGTATTCGAAGATATAATGTAAGGTACCTTGCGATATTTCGGCTTGATAAGGAGTATAACTCGTAAGAAATTCTGAACGTCTGACAATTGATGGAATTACTGCAGGGGTATAATGATCGTATATACCGGCACCGGCAAAACAAATCAATTGTTTGTTTTTACCCCCCAATATGTCGAAAAAACGGCGTACTTCTATCTCGCT
Organism: uncultured Prevotella sp.; assembly: GCA_963547065.1. Lineage (GTDB taxonomy): Bacteria > Bacteroidota > Bacteroidia > Bacteroidales > Bacteroidaceae > Prevotella. The sequence continues at coordinate 6,394 of CAUUQE010000051.1, forward strand.
TTTTTCTTCGGGAAGATGATATTCGCGACGAAAACGTATGCATTCAGGCACCTCGGAATAAAGATCATCCAAAGATTTTACACCGATCTTCTTCAACATCTGCTGTATATCTTCCTCCGTATGTGGGAAATATTTGTAGTTCATTGGTCGTAGTTAGTATTTTGATACGGCAACTATACAGATACAGTCAGCATGATTGTCATATCTTTATCGTGAATTGTTTATTGGTTGCAAAAGTCTTCGTAAGCCTTAGCATTCATCAATTTATCGAGTTCAGTCTTATCGGAAAGCTCTACTTTGATAATCCAATTACCGAAAGCATCTTTATTTAAAAGTTCCGGAGTATCTTCGAGTGCCTTGTTCACTTCAACAACAACACCGCTCACAGGAGAAATTAGGTCACTTGCAGCTTTCACACTTTCTACAGCTCCAAAATCTTCATCAATCGTAACCTCATCGTCTATTTCGGGCATATCAATATATACGATATTTCCAAGTTCGTGCTGGGCATAATCTGTAATACCGATATAACCGAAATCCCCTTCAACTTTCACAAATTCATGTGACTCTGAATAATAGAGTCCTTCAATAATTTTTGTCATATATTTTTTATTTTTTATTGTTTGATAGTTCTTTTTGTTAAAATACTCTTATAGTCTACCGAATCTAAACAGCCATTTATCAAACATAGGTAATGTATCTATATAGCATAAACTATGTATCTGTCAATGATAGAGGATGCATATTGCTGAAATGATTCGCAAACATAGGTTTATCCGATCTATTTCTTATAATGTTTATCGTAGAATCTTTTCTTGACCACAATGGCAGGAAAGAGTTTCTTGCGTATCTGTACATCTACTTCGGTACCAAGTTTTGTGTATTCCTTATCAATAAGGGCGAAAGCAAAACTGCGGTCTATACTGATACCACGGTAACCGGTTGTAATCGTTCCGATCTGCTTACCGTCTTTCATCACGACATAGCCATGGCGAGGTACAGCACGGTCTTCCAATGCAAGACCTACGAGTTTTTTATCCACCCCATGAGTCTTTTGTTTGATAAGGGCTTCTTTGCCGATAAATTCTTCTTTATCCAACTTGCAAAATATGCTTAATCCAGCCATAACAGGAGAAATTCTTTCCGATAATTCATTACCATAAAGAGGTAATCCGACTTCAAATCTGAGCGTGTCACGGCATCCAAGTCCGCATGGTTTACAACGATTGCTTGCCATGAGTTTATCCCATTGGTTTCGGATAAAACTATGCGAACCGTATATTTCGAACCCGTCTTCGCCCGTATAGCCCGTGCGACTAATAATGATACGTTCTTTCTCAACTTCTAATGTTTTCGCGGTGTAGAATGCGAGTTCTTTGCATGGAATGCCTAAAACTTCTTCGACAACGATTTCTGCTTCGGGGCCTTGCACGGCTAACTGGCCATAGTAATCTGAACAGTGATCAATGCTGACGTCGAAGCCGTCAGCATTTTCGCGCATCCAATCTACATCCTTATCGATATTGGCAGCATTGATAACAATAAAAAACTCGTTTTCTGCCATCTTATAAACGAGCAGATCATCTACCGTTCCGCCATCTGCATAGAGCATCATTCCATAGAATACTTTCCCTATCGGGGCATTCGTAATATCATTGGTGAAGATGTGATTGATGTAGCGTTCAGCATCTATGCCCGTTACATATACTTCGCCCATGTGTGAAACATCGAAAACTCCGCAGTGACAACGCACAGCATTGTGCTCTTCGATGATAGAGGAATATTGAATAGGCATATCAAAGCCACCGAAAGGCTGCATGAGTGCTCCGAGAGCAATATGCTTATTGTGAAGACAGGTTTGCTTAGTTTCCATATTGTTTAGGTGTTTTTAAATTGGTTCTTTTTTAAAGTAGGTTGATGAAATCTTGCTTTTGCAGGTGAAGTATTATATCATCTATGCGGTCGGGGAGAGCTTTCGAGATTGCTTCCTTATTATACGGTGTGTTTTGCAAAGGTTGCAGAATACAATTGTCTATATCGCCTATCAGAAAGTAATCGCCCATGATATTGATATTTTTTATTATATTATTCTTCAATTCCATACGTATTTCCAGTTCACCTACACCGTTTATCCGATGTTTCTTGATCATTGTATAGCGCGGGTTATTACCGTAAATAAACTCATCCGTAATATATTCTTTTTCTATTTCTTCGATATTTCTGATGTCTTTGGCTGTAAGTTGGAGCTCACGTTCACAAAGGTTGTGTTTTACAAAATCCTTAAATTCAGATAATGTAAGCTGTGTGTAGTCTTTTAGTAATGCAATGTGCTGGCGTACACTCTTCACCCCTTTACTAACAAGCTTATTATCGGACGGAGTGATGCTGGCCACCATATTTTGCATGTCTGTGTCATAAAGCATCGTTCCATGTACAATACTGCGCCCGGGGATATGATAGAATGCGTTTCCAGACACCTTTTTCCCTTCAATCAAGATGTCGTTTCTACCGCTTGCTACGGCGTCTACCCCCATTTTTTGCAATACTTCTACAACAAGTTGAATATATTTGTTGAAAGTAAAACTCACGTTTTCATCTTTTGTAATATATGAAAACATCACGTTGTTCATGTCGGCATATACGCATCCGCCACCGCTCTTTCGCCGGTATATGCTTATATTGTTATTTCGACAATATGCTGTGTTTACTTCGTTTTCAATGAGTTGGTTACGCCCGAATATTACAGAAGGACGTACTTGCCACATAAAAAAGCAATCGTCCTCATCTAAATGTCGTGCAACATGTTCTTCCATCGCAAGATAGAAACTTAAACGCCTATCTTTTTCGGGTATGCTAATGTAAACCATTATTCTGTTATTTCTGTAAACATATACTTTAGACAAAAACGACCATCATTTATATGAACTACAATAATAGTAAGAATAAGTGAAAGTTTTTCCTCACATTCATGTTATGAAAATTATTTCTCAGGTATATTTTTCAGTACTTCCAATAAGTGGTCCCAAACCATCTGAACTGTGGGGATAAGGAGGCATTCTTCTGGCGTATGTACATAACGAAGAGTTGGACCAAACGAGACCATATCAAGATTGGGATAACGTTCTGAGAACAAACCACATTCCAATCCCGCATGAATACCTAATACTTTCGGTTCTTTATTGAAAAGTTTTTTATAGGCATCTACTGTAATTTTGACTAATTCGCTGTTTGGATTCATCTTCCATGCGGGATATCCATCTGTTGTGATCACTTCTGCACCACCTAATTCATATGCAGCCTTTACCGAATTACATATATTATCAAGATTACTCATTACATTAGAACGCTGTGAAGATAACACTTCTATTTCCGTTTCTCGTGTACTGATCGCTGCAACATTACTTGACGTTTCGACCATAGAAGAGAGTGCTTCATCTTGGCACATGGCAAAAATACCGTTATCGACAGCTTGCAATGCCATGATGATTTTGCGACTGACAGCTTTTGGTAGAACGGTTGTAGGTTCAATACTACTTAACTCAAAAATCATGCTGGTATCAGTGATGTGAAATTCATCTTTGACATTCGTTTGAAATATATTCCAATCTGCCTTTATATACTCTTTTATATCATCAGGAACAGCGAACACAATTCGACCATCGCGAGGTATTGCATTATGAAGTTTTCCTGAATTAAAACTTGATAAACGTATGTCATATTTACTTTGTTCATTGTATAAGAAGCGGGCAAGCACTTTAATAGCATTTGCACGTTTTTTATTAATATCATCACCAGAGTGACCGCCAATAAGCCCTTTTAGAGATGCTTGTATAAAGAAATATCCTTTTGGTGCCTCTTCACGATGAAATTTGAATGTAGCAATTGTACTTTTACCACCTGCGCATGATACGAAAATCTGCCCTTCATCTTCAGAATCTAGATTAATCAGATATTCGCCACTCATAAAATCGTCTTTCATACCAATAGCACCGGTGAGCTGAGTTTCCTCATCTCGAGTGAAAACACACTCCAATGGTCCATGCTCAATATCATCAGAATCCAAGATAGCGAGTTCAATAGCATCACCTATACCATCATCGGCTCCAAGTGTAGTTCCCTTAGCATGAAGCCATTCTCCATCTATGTATGTTTGAATAGGATCTTTATAAAAATTAAAATCAATATCAACAAGTTTATCACACACCATATCCATATGACTTTGTAAAATAACCGTTTTACGATTTTCATATCCTTTGGTGGCAGGCTTGCGGATTAGTACATTCCCAGTTTTATCAACTTTTGTTTCTAATCCACGCTCTTTGCCGAATTCTTGTAAATATTTTATCATCTGCTCTTCGTGCTTAGACGGGCGAGGAATTTGATTAATCTTTGCAAACTGTTCAAATACTCGGGTAGGTTTGAGACTTTTCTTTTCCATTGATTTATTTTATTTAGTTTATAAATTCTTCTATTAGTTTAAATTCTTAAATTTATTGTAATACTTCTTATAAAAAAATCATATCTTAGAAATTACTTTAAAAAGCAAAATCTTTATTTTGTATTTCGCATGAATTATACTACCTTTGTAATCGTTTATTCACTGCAAATATAATAAGAATGATACAAATATTACTTTTAAACGTGTTAATAATTGCTATAGCTATTACATTATTATTCGTAAGATTAATCTTCAAGAAAAATGGAGAATTTTCTTCCCTACACATCCATGAAAATGCTGGATTACGGAAAAAAAATATACATTGTGTAATGATTCAAGATTTAGAAGCAAGAAACAATAACCGTGCATATTGATAACTTAAAGATAAAAAAATGAGAAAAAACATTTTAACAATGGCAATTGTTTCAATTATGACACTTACCATTACTTCGTGTAACCAATCACAATCTAAAATGGATGATACATCAGCTTCTGGTAAAACCGGACCAACTTCTACAATGAGGATCGCCTATGTAGAAGTGGATAGTATCATGTCCCAGTATAAATTCTGTAAAGACTATTCATTGATTTTACAAAAAAAAGGACAAAATATCCAAAATACTCTTGCCGGTAAACAACAACAATTACAAAATGCTGCAGCTAATTTTCAGCAGAAAGTGCAACAGAATGCATATACTCGTGAACAGGCCGAGGCCATTCAAGCAGGATTGCAACGCCAAAATAATGATTTACAAGTTCTGAATCAACGTTTGAGTACTGAATTTCAAAACGAGACAGATAAGTATAATAAAGCACTTCGTGACAGTATTCAGCATTTTTTGGCACTATACAATAAGGATAAAAAATACACATTGATATTGAGTAAGGCTGGAGATAATCTACTTTATGCAGATAAGGCACTTGATATCACAAATGATGTGATAGCAGGATTAAATAAAGCATATAAGTCTGTAGCTGAAATAAAAGCAGTCGATAAGAAAAAATAATATATACTGAAATATTAAAGCGAATAAAGAGAGAGTCCCCTTATTCGCTTTATTTTTTATGTTATGTATGGATACACATAGAGAAAATACTAAATACTAAATAATATTCTATCGGATCTTTATAAACATCTTCATTATTAAGAGAAATGGTCTCTATCCTATAGCTTACAGCCTTATCATCTTTCTATGTAGAAATCATTCCCAAAACATCTCGGTAATATCTACAAAGTCCTCACCAACCGTGTGCTTATAAAGGCGTTGATTGGTTGTCCTGTCTTTCAAGCATCCTAAATGTTTGATGTAAGGACCAAGTTTTATATAATCAAAAAAAATCTTTCTAATAGTTGATGGTATTAACTGACGTCCACTATACCATGCTACTTTATACCCTTTGTGATTCTTATGAATGTAATCAGCAAGCTTATTGATATAATCAGGTTCAGCGTCTCCTCCCATCAGACAAATACAAGTTATACTATTACCGTAGCGTTTGACCATACCATCAATAGCAACTGGTGTGAGCGGTTCACCGATATTTTGCCACAAATATTGGCTGTGACAGTCAGGACAGCGACAAGGACAATTCGAAATATTAATGGCTAATGTCACTTCATCAGGAATTTCTTGGAACACAATACCTGTATTTACAAACTTCAGCATAGTGATAGAAATAGATTTAAACACCCATTATGAATTTATTTAACCAATTCATAATCTTTTATCGATATTGAATATTTTTGCTTATCTGCATAATAGCGTCTATGTGCTTCCTCCTGACGGGGGGATGAGAAATTGCTTACTCGCTTTAAATAACCTATGATGCGAGTCATATAGTCTACATTTTTACTATGACATTTAGGGCATTCATGCAGATAACGTTTGTCAATACATCCGCAATCATTGCAAATCGTATTTGGGATATTGAATGTAAAATAGTTGCATCCTTCTTTTGCCGCAACTTTTAAGAGTTTACGGTATTGCGCCTTAGAAAGATGTTCTTCAAGATTCATATGCAGGGCAGAGCCACCAGTAAGGTGCTGTATATATGGAGCTCCATGCAATTTAAACTTATCAAGAATTGTCAGAGACGAATCTTCCACAATATAAAAATAGCTGTTATAGCAGTCACGCGGTACAAAGTAGCCGTCTTCTCGATCCCATTTAGCATGTTTTACTCCTACATTTTCAGCTGGTATCATCTCACAATTGAAAAGAACATCGCTTAAATGATATTGCTTATTATATTTCTCTATTAATCCGAGCACCTCCTGTACAAATTTCAGATAATTTGGATTATCGGTAATTTGTAATCCCATAAACTCTGCTGCTTCTACAAGGCCATTGATACCGATCGTTAAATATTGTCTTGCAATATTGATGTAACCTGCATCGAAAAGGGGTAACATGCCATATTTCTGCAGTTCTTTTAAGTTTTCATTATATGCTAATTGCACTTTATGACATAATTCGATTATTCCAGATAGATATTCTTTATAGTCTATCTTATTATTCACAGCATATTGAATACAACGGTTCAGGTTGATAGTTAGTACACTCTTACTTCCAGTTGATACTCCGCCTGCGCCGAGTGTATAGCTGAAACCATTATCTTGTATTTCATTACGCAGCCGGCAACAAGAACTTAAAGAATCGGCATTGTCGCTCATATAAGTGAAGAAAGAATGCCCTTCTGAATACATTTCTGCTGCAAAGTCTCCCCATTCTTTATCCATACAGTCTCCATCTTTTGTTAATAGAGCCATTGTTTCAACGGGAAAAGTCAATACCGTCTTGGTACGTTCCTTATTAAACCACTTCATAAAACGTTTCTGAAGCCACGATACACTCTCCCAATCGGGTTGACTTCCATCAGGGAAATAAAAATTACCGAAAAGACTTTCAAAGTAATATTTGTCATAATAGGAGATGTTCCAAAATACCGCTTGATAATTTCTTGCACCTGTTGGTTGATTCAATGTGTAAACAATCTGTTCAAAACAATCAGTTATCATCTTGTCAACAGTTCTATGTTTAGTTGACAGATCTACCACTTTATCAGGTTCTTTGAAATAATCTTTTCCATATTCTAATCCAATAAAATAGTTAAGATACATAAGGAATTCCGGAGTGGCACAGGCACCACTAAGCATACTCGACACCATAAAAACCATATTTACAAACCCTCCGCAGAAACTCTTCAAGTTTGTTGGTGCGGTGGAATTGCCACCGATAGAAGCTGTTCCCCCAATCAACCATGGATACATTGTAATAGATGCACAATAGTTTGCAAGGCTTGTCTCATCATTCTTATATATATAATGATGTGTAAGTTTATCTATATATTCATCGGCAACCTCTTTTCCGTACATTTTTTTTATTCTATCTGTGAGCAACCTGCGGTTCAAGCGAATGAAACTTGCTTTAGGAAGTTCCCCAATAAGAGTAGCGATATTTTTATGTTCTACATTAGCATTCGAATCATATTTC
>CAUUQE010000052.1:0-14223 GCA_963547065.1 uncultured Prevotella sp.
ATCCGGATAGGATCGAAAGTCTTAGCATCACGGGCATGACTATTAAGAGTCATCATAACGTAGGAGGTCTACCTAAGGACATGAAATTGCAACTTTGCGAACCTTTACAGTGGCTCTTTAAGGATGAGGTGCGGCGTGTGGGACGCGAAATGGGTATGCCCGAGCGGCTTATCAAGCGCCATCCGTTCCCCGGACCGGGCTTAGCAGTGCGCATACTTGGTGATATTACGCCCGAAAAAGTGCGCATTCTTCAGGATGCAGACGATATTTATATCAAGGCAATGCACGACTATATCTGCGACGACGGTACTTGTTTGTATGACAAGGTGTGGCAAGCAGGTACCGTATTGTTGTCGACTATCCGCAGCGTAGGTGTTATGGGTGACGAACGAACATACGAACATCCCGTGGCATTGCGTGCGGTTACGAGTCAAGATGCTATGACTGCGGACTGGGCACACCTACCTTTTGACTTCATGGCGAAGGTTTCCAACGAAATTATCAATAAAGTGAAAGGTGTTAATCGTGTGTGTTACGACATCTCGTCGAAACCGCCTTCGACTATCGAATGGGAGTAGTCGTCGCCTTTTCTCCAAGGAATAGCGGGCATGGAAATAAAAGTTAAAACTCCACCGATACGTTGTGTTCCACCCTTACTACTTTGCCATCATGAGTGCCGGGCAGCCATTTAGGCATGCTGTTGACGATGCGTAAGGCCTCTTTGTCGAGCAACGGATCGACCGATCGTAATATTTTAACATCGCTAAGCGATCCATCTCGTTCCACAATAAATTTCACAACAACGCGTCTGTGTATATCGCTATAGCCATTAGGATAACGAAGATTGTTGGCAATATATTTCGTCAAAGCCTGCAATCCTCCTTGAAATTGAGGACTGTTTTCCACATGTGAGTATACCGGATTGGTTGGGTCGTCGCCCTTTTTGTTTCGAATAGCGGCCGGAGCCTGTATTTTTCCCGTGATTATATAAGAGGGAACGGCTTTATATTCGGTTGTATCTGTCGCGTTACATACATTGGTTGTGTCGGTTATGGTTGTATTAGGTTTTATTTCAATGTCGCCAGTTAGTATATTCTCCGGCGGGAAAAACGATGTTTTTCCTTGCCTATTTCTTTTTTGCTTATAATTGACAGCGATTTCTGGAGGTGTAAACTTTACCATTGTCCTGATAGGACTGCCGGATGGAGATGCAATATTACCATTAATATCCCCCGTTACTATCCGAGTTCTTTCTACCATAGTTTCAGTCTTATTCTTTGCTTTAGATGCCTTAGGCGTTTCGTGGCAAGCCGTCAGCGATGCCATCCCTACAGACAAGCCGAGCAATGTAACAGCCTTACCGGCCATGCGTCGCATGTCCAATTCGTGCTCTATAAACCTTACTTCGCCCTCGCACGCCGGACAAGTGCCTCGGCATTCGCCCTTGAAGTGACAGGGCATGGGGCTATAATGAATGTTGTTTGTATCGGCGATATGTTTTCTGATCGACTTCAATACGTTGCAAATGCTTCTTCCTCGTGTCATATTTTTTCGTTTAAATATTTGTTCTTTAGTGTTGTTCCGAGCATTGTTGCTATCAGATCCTCATTTTCAGTTACAAAGATAAGCAAAAAACGGTTTTATGTCAACAGCCTGTCTGTATTTGACACATTGTAGAAGCATTATATTATTGGTAATGAATAGTTTAATAGATATGATATACTCTATCCTGACACACCGATTACCGTGCTTAAATAGATCTTTTTTGCATCTTTTTCCCTTAGGAGAACTGACGAAAAGCTCCTCATCTTTTGCTGTAATCATACAAAATAACCATTTAAAGGTTTGCGTAATTCTACAATAAACACTATATTTGCGGAGGTAAATATTTATGGAACAAGTGTTTTAAAGTTATATGGATGGGAAAAACCGTAACGTACAAACATACGAAATGGCACCATTGATCGGTATTGACCGGCACAGGTTGGCTACCGATGGAGTAGGAGTAACCACGCTGGTTGCCTTTCATGGCTGTCCGTTGCAATGTAAATTCTGCCTTAATGAACAGTGTCTTGCGCCCGAAGGAATATGGGAATATTATACTACCAAGCAGCTTCTCGAGGCCGTGATGATAGATAATATGTACTTTCTTGCCACGGGTGGGGGTATTACATTCAGTGGCGGTGAGCCCTTATTGCGTAGCCATTTTATCAAAGAGTTTTGTATCTTAATGCCCCAAACGTGGCATATAACATTGGAAACAAGTCTGAATGTGTCCCTCAAACATTTGCAAGAGGTGGCTCCTTTCATAGGAAACTATATAGTAGACATTAAGGATATGGATGCTGAAGTGTATAAATCGTACACTACTTTAAACAATATACGGGTGAAAGACAACCTGCGTTGGCTTGTCGCACAGGGCATAGCAGACCGCGTAACGGTACGCATTCCGCTGATACCCGATCATAACGATGACGCTTTTCGTAACAAAAGCGAGCATGAATTGCGCGATATGGGCTACTTAAGTTTCGATAAATTCGATTATATTAGGAAGAACTAATCATCATCAATCGGTTATATAAAAGATGGAAGATATATCAATAAAAGAAGAACAGATACTTGTTCGTATTACTGGACAGGACAGACCGGGTCTCACGGCATCGGTTATGGAGATATTGGCAGGGCAGGGTGCGCAGGTTTTAGATATCGGTCAGGCCGATATTCATAGTACTCTGTCGCTTGGAATTCTTATCCGTATCGACGACATACATTCCGGACAGGTAATGAAGGAGCTGCTTTTCAAGGCCTCGGAACTTGGAGTAAACATCGGTTTCGAGCCCATATCAGACGGTAAATACGAAGATTGGGTGAACCAACAGGGCAAGAATCGGTATATTCTTACTATCATCGGGCGCCGTTTGTCGGCACGCCAAATTGCGGCAACTACAAAGGTTATCGCCAGTCAAGGGTTGAATATCGACTCCATTCTGCGCCTAAGTGGACGCGTAAGTATTAAGAATCCGAGTCGTAATGTGCGTGCATGTATAGAGTTTTCACTGCGCGGTACTCCCGATAACCATGCCTTGTTGCAGAAAGATTTGTTGAACCTGTCATCTGAGATGGGGATGGATTTCTCTTTTCAAAAGGACGATATGTACCGACGTATGCGCCGTTTGATATGCTTCGATATGGATTCTACGCTTATTCAAACAGAGTGCATCGACGAATTGGCGATACGTGCAGGGGTAGGAGAGCAGGTAAGAGCCATCACTGAACGTGCTATGCGAGGCGAGATAGATTTTAAGGAAAGCTTCAAAGAGCGTGTGGCTTTGCTTAAGGGACTCAATGTGAGTGTCATGAAAGAGATAGCAGAAAGCATGCCGGTTACGGAAGGTGTTGATAGATTGATGTCTGTATTGAAGCGCTGCGGGTATAAGATTGCCATTTTGAGCGGTGGCTTTACTTATTTCGGAGAGTTCCTGCAACGGCGTTACGGTATCGACTATGTGTATGCAAACGAACTGGAAATCGACGAAAACGGTAAGCTTACGGGGCGCTATATAGGCGAGATCGTGGACGGACAGCGTAAGGCCGAGCTGTTGAAACTTATTGCTCAGGTGGAGAAAGTTAACCTTGCGCAAACTATAGCCGTGGGAGATGGCGCCAACGACCTGCCCATGATATCCGAAGCGGGATTAGGGATCGCTTTCCATGCCAAGCCACGTGTTGTGGCTAATGCACAGCAATCGCTCAATACTATGGGCTTGGATGGCGTGTTATATTTCCTTGGTTTCAAAGATAGTTATCTCGGCGATCAAGGACGTTTGTAAGGACCTTACATACACAGGCTGTAGAAATCGCATGAATATCGTTCTTGCTATAGACTCTTTCAAAGGCTGTTTAACGACGGTAGAGGCTGAAGTTGCTGCAGAAGAGGGGGCGAAGCAGGCGATAAAGGAAGTAAATGTTACGGCTGTGCCCATGTCGGATGGTGGCGATGGGATGCTCGAAGTCTTTGCTCATGCGTTGCATGCAAAGTTCGTAGAGGTCGATGTGCACGATGCACTGATGCGATCTGTGCGTGCTAAATATGCCGTTACGTCAGACGAAACGGCAATCATAGAAGCAGCACAGGCATGTGGTATCGCTCTTATCGCACCTGAAGAACGCGATGTGGAATATGCTACATCGTTTGGAGTCGGAGAACTCATCAATGCTGCGTGGTGCAGGGGATGTCGTCGTTTTATCGTTGGATTGGGCGGGAGCGCCACGTCCGATTGCGGTATTGGTATGCTTTCGGCACTCGATACGGCAATAAGCATGGTGCCGGAACCATTAAACATTACTTTTGCATCCGATGTGAAGAACCCTCTTTACGGCAAGAATGGTGCAGCGTATGTATATGCCATGCAGAAAGGGGCTACTGCGGAACAGGTCGAAAGATTGGACATGAAGGCACGGCAATTTGCTTCCGAGTCTGCAAAATTATTGGGACGAGACCTTTCCATGGCACAAGGTGCAGGCGCAGCCGGCGGACTTGGCTACGCTTTCATGCAGTATTTGGGGGCGAAAATGCAGTTGGGAGCGGAACTGTTGCTTCAACTTACCGGTTTCGACACCATTCTACAAGCTGCCGATTATGTAATAACAGGAGAGGGAAATGCTGATTGTCAGACCTTAATGGGTAAGCTCCCGAGTGTGATTTTGCACCATGCAAAAGCAGCAGAAGTACCGATTTGGCTTATCGCGGGCAGTATATCGGATCGCGAAAGATTACTCGCAGCAGGTTTCGATCGTGTAGAGAGTATCAATCCTCCCAATATCTCTCTGTCCGAGGCCATGTATCCGAAAACGGCAAAGCGTAACATTAGCACAACCGTATGCCGATTGTTGCAGGAAGAAATAGTACGTATGCAGAACCAATAGATGCGAAACGGACCTTACAGGAATATTACAATTCTTTTCCATAATACCGTAACACAGGCGCCCTCTCTTTATTGTATCTTTGCTATTACAAACATATAATATGGAGAAATATGAAAACTAAGACATTTAAAGTAAACGGAATGGCCTGCGATCATTGCAGGGCAAAGGTGGAAAAAAGACTTTCTTGCCTCGTTGGAGTAGAGAAAGCAGAGGCTAATTTGAGCGATAAAAGTGTTACGGTAACGTACGACGATGAGCTTACAAAACCCGAATACATGAAGAAGGCCGTAGAAGAAATAGGCTACGACCTACAGCTTTGAATCTTTAGGGATGCTTCTTTGATCGGTAAAATAACATTTTCAGAAAGGATAATAATATGATGGAAAAGAGAACGATACCCGTTATTGGGATGGCATGTGCATCGTGTTCTGCTAACGTGGAGCGGAAGTTGAACTCTTTAGAGGGTGTAACATCAGCTTCGGTAAGCCTTCCCGGACGGTCTGCCTTAGTGGAATACGATCCGAAAACCATATCTCTACGAAAGATGAAAGACGAGATCAACGCTATCGGATACGACTTGGTAATCGAAGAAGGTCGCAATGTTACGGAGATACTTCGTCGTGAATACGTGTTATTGCGCCGCAAAGCAATTCTGTCGTGGATATTCGCTGTGGCAGTTATGTCGGTATCTATGGGGTGGTGGCATGTAGGTTCGCGCGACGTTACCAATCAGTTTGCTATGATTATAGCACTGCTGAACATGGTTTATTGCGGCCGAGAATTCTACGTTACATCATGGAGGCAACTACATCATGGCACGGCAAATATGGACGTATTAGTGGCATTGAGCACCACCATAGCATTTCTTTTCAGCACGTTTAATACTTTCTTAGGCGACGCAGTGTGGACTTCTCGTGGCATTGAGTGGCATACTTATTTCGATGCATCGGTAATGATAATTACCTTTGTGCTCACGGGAAGGATGCTTGAAGAGCATGCCAAGAACAGTACAGCATCGAGTATTCGGGAATTGATGGGGCTTGCTCCGAAAATGATACATAGCGTTACGGTTGACGAAGTGGCAGATGTTCCGCTTTCGACTGTTAAAATAGGCGATATTATCGAGGTGCATGCAGGTGAAAAAGTACCTGTAGACGGCGAGGTGACAGAGGCTAATAGCTTTATGTCTGCCACAGGTGTGTACATCGATGAGGCCATGATCACGGGCGAACCTACACCAGTATTGAAGCAGAAAGGCGATAACGTGCTTGCCGGAACCATACTTCAGCAGGGTACATTCCGCTTCCGAGCCCGGCAAATCGGCGAGAATACGGCACTGTCACACATTATACGTATGGTGCAGGAGGCGCAAAGTTCGAAGGTACACGTGCAGCATACGGTTGATAGAGTGGCAATGGTGTTCGTTCCCGTGGTAGCAGGAATAGCGCTACTTACATTTGCTTTGTGGCTTATCATCGGCGGATGGTCTCACATGCCGCAGGCTATAGTTTCGGCAGTGAGTGTACTTGTCATTGCTTGTCCGTGCGCAATGGGGCTCGCAACGCCCACTGCATTGATGGTAGGCATAGGGAAAGCGGCGCATAGGAATATCCTGATCAAAGACGCTACGGCCTTGGAAGCACTCCGCAATGTAAACGCAATGGTGGTAGACAAGACGGGTACGCTTACGATACCCAATCTGAATGTTGACTTTACTAAGGCAGACGACATGAAACCCGAGGAACGCGAAACGCTTAAACCCCATACGCGTGAGGCTATAGAGATGCTTAGAAAGCAGGGAGTAGATGTGTATATGATAAGTGGAGATAAGGAAAAAGCCGTTAACTATTGGGCTGAAAAGGCTGGAATAAGGCATTATCAGAGTAATGCAGTGGCCAAAGATAAGGAAAATCTGGTGTGTAAACTGCAGCAAGAAGGTAAGACTGTAGCCATGATGGGTGATGGAATTAACGACACGCAGGCATTGGCAACGGCCGATGTAAGTATAGCTATGGGGCGTGGAACCGATGTTGCGATGGATGTGGCACAGGTTACGCTGATGGGAGACGACCTACGTAACGTTTCCGATGCTATACAATTGAGTAAAAAGACCGTGCGGATGATTTACGAAAATCTATTCTGGGCTTTTGTCTACAACCTTGTTTGTATTCCATTGGCAGCAGGTCTGCTCTATCTGTTCGGTATCGATTTCCAGATTACACCTACTTGGGCGAGTGCTTTAATGGCATTCAGCAGTGTGAGTGTAATACTTAACAGCTTAAGACTTAGGTATATGGACTAGTGAGATTTGAGCTTTTATTAAAAGACAAACAAACTGTCTTCCGCATTTTGTTTGTTCTATTGCAGAGACGAAATATAAAAGGTATTACAGACAGACCTTTTGTGCCTCGCCTCTGCTTTATTATTATTGCAAAAATACACGTTATGCCTTGTTTTGTTGAACAGTATATGTATGCCGGTTAGATATATGGTCTATGGGGGATAGATATATGAAATATTGAAGATAGGTAACACGGTATATCTGTCTACTTCTCATCTCTATTTCTATAATTTTATTATTTGTGTTGTTTCGCCGGCAAAATATTACACGCTTAACATGTCACCTGAGACAGATGGAATATATTATAATATAATATGCTGGATGCCTATTCTCCGTTTCTGCCAGACTATAATTTCGGTGTAGCTGCAAGTATGACCGACGTGTTGTTGCAAAGCTGTACAGACGCTATACATTTACTTCCGGCACTGCTGAAAATATGGTATAGGGGAACTGCAAGAGGATTGTGTACTACCAATTGGTTCAAGATAAAACGAAACATGAGCGGATATACAGCCCACAGAGGTAACGGTTAAATCGCTCGGCGGTGTGAGATGTAGATTAATATTATCGTGAAATAGGGTATGCGAAAATTACAAATAAGAATGGCAGAATGCCGAAATTAAGAAAGAAAAAGACTGATTACATAGAATTTGATACGGATAAAGAGAACATATATAGGGTATGTTTCTAATATAAGAGAGTGATATGCTTATCGTATTTGACTTTTTAGAAGAAAAACGATGGTACTATGAGTTTTTTTCAGTAAGTTTGTAACCATGAAAATGATAACCATACTCGGACCTACAGCGAGCGGGAAAACGACGCTTGCTGTAGCTCTGTCTGCTAAAATCGGTGCAGAAATCATCAGTGCAGATAGTAGGCAGGTATATAAGCGTATGGATATAGGTACGGGGAAAGACTTGGATGATTACACTGTAAATGGTGTTAAGGTGCCTTATCACCTTATAGATATAGCGGAACCCGGTACGAAATATAACCTTTTCAGATATCAGCAGGATTTTAAAACGGTTTATGATGATTTGATAAAACGAGGCGTTACCCCAGTTTTGTGTGGCGGTACTGGTTTATATATTGAAGCTGTGTTGAAAGGGTATGCTCTTTCTTCCGTTCCGCAGAATACGATGTTGCGTGAACAGTTGGCAGGAAAATCATTGTCTGAACTTTCATCTAGGCTCGAAGAATTGAAATATAAGACCGGTACTAATATGCATAATCGGTCGGATGTAGACACAGTACAGCGTGCGATAAGAGCTATTGAGATAGAAACTTATAATTTAGAACACCCTATACAAGAGCGGATGATGTCACCGATAGACTCTTTGATTGTCGGTGTAAGTATCGGGCGAGAGCAACGTAGAGAAAGAATAACGGCGCGATTGAGGCAACGGCTCGACGAAAGAGGTATGGTAGACGAGATCAAGGCATTGCTTGATAACGGAATAGATGCCGAAGATTTAATTTATTATGGGTTAGAATACAAATTCGTGACAGAATATCTGATTGGCATCATCACATATGAAGAGATGTTCAGAGGTCTCGAAATTGCCATTCATCAGTTTGCCAAACGACAGATGACATGGTTTAGAGGTATGGAAAGGCGCGGCTTTACAATACATTGGATTAACGCATTATTACCTATAGATGAAAAAATAAAACAGATAGAACAACTATGGCAGGGAACAGTTTGAGGTGGGGAGTGATATATTGTCCTAAATCAACGGCACGAAATGCACGGAAAAGATGGAATAGGATAGAGAAATATCTTGATGAACAGAATATACAATACGATTATTTGTATAGTGAAAGTGTGGAAAGTGTGGAAAGACTCGTTACTATGATGATCAATAACGGCTACAAGACCATTGTGATTGCAGGGGGAGATTCTGCTTTGAACGATGCTGTAAATTGTTTGATGCGCGAAGAAAAGGCTGTTCGTGAAAGTATTTCCTTAGGTGTTATTCCATGTGGAGTGATGAATGATTTTGCTCATTTTTGGAATTTAAAGGAAGGGGAAGAGGAGTTTGCCATTGCTCAATTGAAGAAACATCGCGTGCGCAGAATAGATTTGGGCTGCATAAGATATAAAAATAAGTATGAAGAAGCTTGTCACCGCTATTTTTTAAATTGTGTAAATATTGGATTGGTTGCATCGATAATGAACCTTCGCAGACAGACAAAACGCATTTTCGGCTCACGAACATTATCGTTTTTATTTTCTTTTATACTGCTTATCTTCCATCGTATGGAGTATAAGATGTGTATTAAAATCAATACAGACTTGATACAGCGTAATGTTATGACTATATGTGTGGGTAATGCTTTAGGGTATGGACAGACACCAAGTGCTGTTCCTTATAATGGTTTACTCGATGTCTCAGTGGTATACCATTCAAAGATGATGCAGTTGTTCGAAGGTATCTATCTCTTTTTACGAGGGAAAATCTTAAATCATAAGAAAGTGTATCCTTATCGTACGCATAAAGTAATGGTTGAAGACTCACATCGTGCGCCTGTTAGTATAGACGGACGGTTAATGAATACGCCTGTGGGAGCATTTGTATTGACAGTAGAGCAGGAGGTTATCAATTTTCTAATACCTGACTGAAAGAGTATGAAAATATGAGAAAGAGAAAGATACATGAAACAGAGAGAAAAATCATATAAAATATAAAATATGGAATTTTTCAAAAAATATATTCATTTTTATTTTGTAAGGTTGTAGAAATAATGTAATTTTGAGATGTTGAAGACAGTAACTGGAAAACAGTTTCGATAAAAACTAACATAAACTTTAAAACCTTAACTGCCCTATGAGTTATCTGCGATTTGAAAAGGCTATGATGACTAACTTAGAAGAATCATTGCCGAGGGAGCTACTTCGGACAAACCGGTCGGGTGCTTATTCATGTTCCACAATTGTAGATTGCAATACCAGAAAGTACCATGGTCTACTTGTTGTTCCTATACCGGAATTAGATGATGAGAATCATGTGCTGCTTTCCTCGTTAGACGTTACTGTGGTGCAACATGGGGCTGAATTTAATCTCGGACTCCATAAGTATCAAGGTAACAACTATAGTCCGAAAGGACATAAATATATTAGAGAATTTGATTGTGACAAAGTGCCTACTACCATCTATCGTGTAGGTGGGGTGATCTTAAAGAAAGAGGTGGTGTTTCAACATTACGAAGACCGAATTTTAATTCGGTATACGTTGGTTGATGCTCATTCAGCAACGACACTCAGATTTCATCCTTTCTTAGCATTTAGAAGTGTAAGACAGTTTACCCATGAGAATTCTACGGCAAGGAGAGATTATAGTCCTATTGACAACGGTATTCGTACTTGTATGTATGCAGGGTATCCCGATCTGTATATGCAATTCAGTAAAGCTAATGAATTTATATTTCATCCGGATTGGTATCGTGGGGTGGAATATCCTAAGGAACAGGAACGTGGATATGCATCGAATGAAGATCTATATGTGCCGGGGTTTTTTGAGGTAGATATAAAGAAAGGTGAAAGTATTATCTTTGCTGCATCGACTTCGGAAAGTGAGACGGGAGGATTAAAAAAACTCTTTGACAAAGAAGTGGAGGAGCGTAGTCCACGCGATAATTTCTTGCATTGCCTTATTAATGCGGCTCATCAGTTCCATAATAGAACGAAAAAAGATGAGCGATATATTCTGGCGGGATACCCTTGGTTCAAGAGCCGTGCACGTGATACGTTCATCGCTTTACCTGGATTAACGCTTTCTATTGAGGAGCAAGACTATTTCGAACTTGTGATGAAAACGGCAGAAAAGGGCTTGCGTGAATTCATGGAAGGTAGATCTTTGAACGTGAAAATTTATGAAATGGAACAGCCGGACGTTCCTCTATGGGCGGTATGGGCTATACAACAGTATGCTAAGGAAGTAGGACTTGAGAAATGTATAGTGATGTATTCGAAGCTATTGTATGATATTATTAAATTTATAGAAGAAGGGAGACACCCGAATTTATCGCTCGAAGATAATGGATTATTAAAGACCGATGGCAGAGATCGGGCCGTTACATGGATGAATTCTACCGCAAATGGCAGACCAGTTGTTCCGCGTTCAGGCTATATAGTGGAGTTCAATGCTCTTTGGTACAATGCCTTAAAGTTTATTGCAAGTATCGCTGCAGAGGACAATAAGATAAAAATGTCAGAACATCTTGAAACTTTAGCAGAAAAATGTGGAGCGTCTTTTGTCTCGACTTTTGTTAACGAGTATGGATATTTATTTGATTATGTGGATGAAAATGGAACAACAGATTGGAGTGTTAGACCAAACATGATTTTTGCAGTGGCACTTGACTATTCCCCTTTAAGCCAAACACAACGAAAAGACGTACTTGACATATGCACGAAAGAGTTACTATCCCCCAAGGGACTACGTTCATTATCTCCTAAAAGTGGTGGGTACAATCCGATGTATGTCGGTCCACAAACACAACGAGATTATGCTTATCACCAAGGTACAGCATGGCCTTGGTTAGGAGGCTTTTATATGGAGGCGTGTTTAAAGATATATAAACGTACGAGTCTTAGTTTCGTAGAACGCCAAATGGTAGGGTATGAAGATGAGATGTTTAATCTCTGTTTGGGTACAATTCCTGAATTATTTGACGGGAATCCTCCCTTTAAGGGGAGGGGAGCTATCTCATTTGCCATCAATGTAGCAGAAATATTGCGAACATTGGAGTTGCTTGAAAAGTTTAACTTTAAATAATATGAGAGGACATTACAATGAAAGTATTAATGTTTGGATGGGAATATCCTCCTCATATCCTTGGTGGCCTCGGTACTGCAAGCTATGGAATAACGGAAGGATTGCATGCTCAAGGTGACATGGATATTACTTTTTGTCTACCGAAGCCATGGGGTGATGAAGATAAAGATACCGCACATATCGTTGCGATGAATGCCGTTCCTATAGCATGGCGTGATGTAAATTACGACTATGTAAAGGGAAGAATTGGTAATGTAATGGAGCCCGAAGAGTATTATAGTTTGCGAGATCATATATATGCCGATTTCAATTATATGAATTTAAATGATCTCGGATGCATAGAATTTTCGGGAAGATACCCCGATAATTTACATGATGAAATCAATAATTATTCTATTGTAGCGGGAGTCGTTGCGCGAACCAAGGAGTATGATATTATTCATGCACACGATTGGCTTACATATCCGGCAGGGATACATGCCAAGCAAGTTAGTGGCAAACCTTTGTGTATTCATGTACATGCTACAGATTTCGATAGAAGTAGAGGACATGTAAATCCGACCGTTTATTCCATTGAAAAAGATGGTATGGATAATGCTAATTGCATTATGTGTGTATCTGAGCTGACTCGTCAGACCGTAATTCAACAATATCAGCAGGACTCTCGTAAATGTTTTACCGTACATAATGCAGTTTATCCGCTTCGTCGGGAGTTGGAAGATATTGAACGTCCTTGCCACATTGGAAAAGAGAAAATCGTTACATTCCTCGGTAGATTGACTATGCAGAAAGGGCCTGAGTATTTTGTCGAAGCTGCCAATATGGTTCTTCATCGCACTCGTAATGTACGTTTTTGTATGGCCGGGAATGGCGATATGATGGACCAAATGATTTATCTTGCAGCAGAAAGAGGTATTGCAGACCGTTTTCATTTTCCCGGTTTTATGCGTGGAAAGCAAGTATATGAATGTTTGAAAAACTCAGATGTATATGTGATGCCTTCTGTGAGCGAGCCTTTCGGTATTTCTCCTTTGGAAGCAATGCAATGTGGTACACCGACTATTATTTCTAAACAAAGTGGCTGTGCTGAAATTCTTACCAATTGTATAAAGGTAGACTATTGGGATATACACGCTTTAGCGGATGCTATTTACAGTATATGCCATAACGAAAGCTTGTTCGAGTACCTACAATCAGAAGGAAAAAAAGAAGTTGACCAAATAACTTGGGAGAAAGTGGGGCGTTGGATACGCGAACTCTACGAACGCACCTTAGGGTTGCGCTAACTGTTTAATAAATCTGTCAAACATAATTAATACGATATAAAATGAAAACAATTTGTTTATATTTCGAAATACATCAGATTATTCATCTGAAACGTTATCGTTTTTTTGATATAGGCACAGATCATTATTATTATGATGATTATGAGAACGAACGGACTATTGCCAATATAGCGGAATATTCATATGTACCCGCTTTAAATGCTCTGTCGGAAATGATCAAAAAGAACGACGGTTATTTTAAAGTAGCTTTTTCTCTTTCCGGCGTAGGGCTTGAGCAACTCGAACTACATGCTCCGCATGTAATTGAAAAATTGCAGAAACTCAATGAAACTGGTTGCGTGGAATTTCTTGCAGAACCATACTCTCATGGCCTTGCTTCTCTGATAAACGAAGAGAGTTTCGCGGCGGAAGTGAAGCGTCAATGCAACAAGATAAAAGAGCTATTCGGCCAGACACCTACAATTCTGCGAAATTCTTCATTGATATATAGCGATGATATAGGTTTGCAAGTGTCGCAGTTAGGGTTCAACGGAATGCTGACCGAAGGGGCCAAACACGTATTGGGATGGAAATCGCCCCATTATGTTTATAATTGTGCATTGGCGCCTAATCTGAAGTTACTGTTACGTGATGTGACTTTAAGTGATGACATATCGCTTCGTTTCAATAATAGTGAATGGGAGGGATATCCTCTGTTTGCAGACCATTATATCGATAGAATTTCCCGCTTTCCCGATGAAGAAAAAATAATTAATATCTTTATGGAATTGTGGTCTATTTAATAGCGTTAAATTCATACAAAAAGACTTGTTTTCTGACCATCTACTTATTACAAGAGAATACATTCCAAAAAGAGCAACAGTTGGTGTAATATTATATTTTTTTGAAA
>CAUUQE010000053.1:0-14146 GCA_963547065.1 uncultured Prevotella sp.
TGCACTTGTTCCTCATCAATACGCATAATAGCGCCATAGGAGTCGGCATCGCCGTCAAGACCTATTACAAAACAGTTACTCAACGAGGCCACCTGATAATCATTTCCAATGCCTGTCATCGGGCTGCCTGCAGGCACTATATACCGAAAATGATCTAAAAGATCGAATATTTCCTTTGCTTTAAGCGGATTGGCATACTTATTTTCAATCCTCGCAATCTCGTTAGCGATACGCCAGTGCATATCTTCAGGCGACTTCTCAAATATGTTTCCGAAGCTATCTTTCATCGCATATTTGTTCACCCATACACGTGCAGCAAGTTCATCTCCCCCAAAGTATTCCAATGAAGCGCCAAAAGCCTCCTCGAAAGAGTATGTTTTTTGATTTTCCATTATTCGTATATCTAAAATATAAAGTTGCTTTTTCGTTTATTCTTTGCAAAATTACAACATTATCCCTATATGTTAAAATCGATTTCTACATATTTTTATTTAATTATAGCTAATTAGAATTTTCAAAAAAGGAAACTTTTTGTAACTTTGTAAAAATAAAATTATCCAAAAATGAAATCACTCTTAAGCAGACGAAGCATCCGTAAATACACAAAAGAGGATATTCCCGATGACTTTCTTTGCCAACTCTTGGCCGATTCTGAGCACACTCAAACGATGGGAAACCTGCAACTTTATTCTGTTATCATTACTCGCGACCGCGAAAAGAAGCATCAGTTAGCACCGGCACACTTCAATCAACCAATGATAGAGGAAGCTCCTGTGGTGCTTACTTTCTGTGCAGACTTTCGTCGTACTACTCTTTGGGCGGAGAACCGCAAGGCAAATCCCGGTTATGGCAACTTCATTTCATTCGTCAATGCGGCGTCTGACGCGCTGCTATACTGCCAGACTTTTTGTAACATTGCCGAAGAGCAAGGGCTCGGTTTGTGCTATCTCGGTACCACGATTTATATGCCCGAAAAAATTATAGGCATTCTGAAGTTGCCCAAATTGGTCATGCCGATTGCAACAATTACCTTGGGATGGCCCGATGAGACGCCCGCCCAATCGGATAGGTTGCCACTAAATGCGATCATACACAGCGAAACTTATCACGATTATTCGCCCGAAATGATCAATCAGTTCTACACTCCGAAGGAAGAACTTCCCCAAAACAGGCAATTCGTAGAGATCAACCATAAGGAAACACTCGCCCAAGTGTTCACCGATATCCGTTATACGAAAAAGGATAACGAGGCACTTTCGCAAACTCTGCTTGCCGCTCTTCGCCGGCAAGGTTTTATGGATTAACACCTTACGCTGAATTCCTGCGAAAAACAAGCGTGGCGTTCATATTGTGTGAACGCCACGCTTATATATATAATTAAGGTGTAATTTTCGGCTAATCTTGAAAATACACCCGCTTTACACGATTGCTGATACACGTAAGAACCTCGTATGGAATGGTATCGAGGGCATCGCTCAGCACCGTTACAGGCAAATGGTCGCCGAATATTTCCACGCTGTCGCCCTCCTTACAGTCGATACCTGTCACATCTATCATGGCCACATCCATACAAATATTGCCCACATATTCTGCCTTTTTACCGCCGACCAAGCAATAGCATCGCCGATTTCCGAGCCTGCGGTTCAGTCCGTCTGCGTAGCCTATAGGTATGGCGGCAATCACACTGTCGTGGTCGATAACGCCCTTACGCGAATAACCCACCGTGTCTCCTGCCGGCACATGGCGCAGCTGAAGAATGGTTGTCTTCAGCGTACACACATTATTTATAATATGATTGTTGCGCGAATCTATGCCGTAGAGTCCCAATCCGAGCCGACACATATCAAGCTGTCGCTCCGGAAAATGCTCTATGCCGGCAGAATTGTCTATATGCTTAAGTATCTTATGCGGGAATGCAGCCTGCAATTTACGGCTGCTTTCATCGAACAGAGCGAACTGTCGTGCCGAGAAGTCATCGAAGCTGTCGCTGTCGGAACCTACGAAATGCGAGAATACAGAGCGTGGAATTACGGCATTCTGATGCTGCATACGCTCGATAAGTCGATCAATATCGTTAATAGGATCGAAACCTAAGCGGTGCATACCGGTATCCAATTTGACATGGACGGGGAAACCGGTGACTCCCTCTTTCTCTGCAGCCTTGATAAGTGCCTCTAACAAGCGGAACGAATACACCTCGGGTTCCAAATCATAATCGAACATAGTCTTGAAAGCCGTCATTTCAGGGTTCATTATCATGATGTTCGAAGTTATTCCGTTCTTGCGTAAAGTAACGCCTTCATCGGCAACTGCCACGGCAAGATAGTCCACTCTATGGTCTTGCAGCGTCTTGGCAATCTCCACAGCTCCAGCGCCATAGCCGTCTGCCTTTATCATACAAACGAGTTTGGTGGTCGGTTTCATGAAGCTGCGATAATGGTTTAAGTTGTCTACAACGGCATTTAAGTTCACTTCAAGTGTGGTTTCGTGCACCTTTTGGGCCAAGAGCTCGGTCAACTGATCGAACCCGAAACTGCGAGAGCCTTTCAATAAGATCACTTCATCGCGCAGTGAGCGGAACACTTCGCTGCTTATAAAACTATCGACCGACTCGAAGAAGAACTTTTCTCTTATCTTTATCTCATCCGACTGTGCCGATATTTCCGGTCCGACACCTATGAATTTTTCCACTCCACGGCCTTGCACCAGCGTCGAAACCTCTCTGTATAGCTCGCGGGGCGACTCTCCGCTTTGGTAAATATCGCTCAATATGAGCGTATGGCGGCGCCCCTTGTGGTCTGGCCTGCGGTTCATAAAGTCGAGAGCTATATCGAGCGACTTCACATCAGAGTTATAAGAATCGTTGATAAGGGTGCACCCGTGCTGCCCGCTCTTCACCTCCAAGCGCATTGCCACGGGTTCCAAACGTTGCATTCCGGTGGCTAAATCGCCGGCATTCAGACCAAGATACAGGCTTACAGCCGTACAAGTAATGGAGTTAACCACCGAGGCATCGTCGATAAATGGAATGGAGTAGCTGCTTTCTTCGCCTTTATATACGTAGGTAACGGCGGTGGCATCGGTGTTCTTTTTTATAGATTTAACGAACAGCGGAGCATTCCGATCTTTCTGCGACCAGCCCATACGCAAGCCTTTATAGCCAGATTGCTCCATGCAGTGGGCAACCAGCGTGTCGTCGGCATTATAAATAACCACTTCAGAATCATGAAATAACTTGAGTTTTTCGATACATTTCTCCTCCATCGAGGCAAAATTCTCCTGATGGGCGGTACCTATTCCGGTGAGAACTCCGATGGTGGGCTGTATGATACTGCGCAGTGAGGCCATCTCGCCGGGCATACTGATGCCGGCTTCGAATATGCCTACTTGCGTCTGTTCGTTCATGAGCCACACCGAGAGAGGCACTCCAATCTGCGAATTATAGCTTCTTGGGCTTCGTGTAACAACCATTTGCGGCGACAGCAGCTGGTAGAGCCACTCCTTTACCATCGTCTTACCGTTACTGCCCGTGATACCCACAACCGGAATATCGAACTCGTCGCGATGGCGCTCGGCCAGTCTTTGCAGCGCACCGAGCGGGTTTACTACTTTCAGGAAGTTGGCATCGGGGTAAAGCGTGTCGTAATTATCGGGCACATGTTCTACCACAAAATTGAATACACCGCGACGATAGAGGTCGCCGATGAAGTGTTGACCATCGTTGCGGTCGGTCTTTAAAGCAAAAAACAGCGTTTCTTCGGCGAAACAAAGTGAACGACTGTCGGTTAAAAGAAAGCCGATATTAGCATCTCTGTTGCCATATCGATGCGCTCCGATCAGCGTTGCAACCCTTTCGATAGTATAAGTCATGCCCTTATTATATTTAATTCTCTTGTCAAATATGGTGCAGCCGGCAGCGCCGGAATGCGCGTTTCAACACGCCTCATAGCCCACCGCCCGAGTGCAAAGATACTCCTTTTCCCATTTACGGCAAAGAGATTGAATTATTTTTCGCCTATTATTTTTAGCATCTATTATAAGCGCATCGCTAACATGCAAACAAATCATTCCGTTCCGACCTACCCGTCTCAAAAAAGAAGAGTATGCCACAACGTAAAAGCTCGTTTGGTTTAAGTGTTTTACATAGGCATTCTAAGCATCTTAGATTATCTGTCTATCCGCCTTATACTATAGGTATATCTTAATTGTCCTTGCGGTCTTTCTCTTTTCTCTTTCACCTTTTAAAATCACAAGTCGAACTTATAACCCACAGTGAACATAAAACTATTGTCCTTAACGTTATCTACTTTCGCGATATTTGTGATGCCTAAATTGTAACGGGCATCCAAAACAACGTTCATATATTCATAAGATATGCCCATCGGAACGGCCAATTCTACTTTTTTGAAATTTCCTGTAACATTGGCATCGAATACGCCTTTCTCGCGGAAAGTACGCTTCCCGTTTTTATCCACAGTATATTCTTCCCATTCATATTTCCACTTTGCGCGGAGCGGAAAGCCCACTTGCAGGCCCACATTGACCGAAAGACCTTCAGCAACATACCCATGCAGCATTAACGGAACATTCAGACAATGCAGGTTCACAGCGTTGTTATGTACGCCATAAAACTTTTTACCACCATCATAGTGCTCTTCGTGCTCCTTATAACGGCATCCCTGCAAAGAATAGAACACGCCTACGGAACCACCGATTACATCGGTAAATTGGTACATCAAGTCGATTCCACCCGTGAAACTTCCCTTTGCAATGGGCTTATCCTCCACACTCTGCCCCAACGGACTTTGCAAATAATAATACGAATACCCACGTAAAGTAGAAACGTTTACACCGAGCCGGGGGATCAGAGAGAATGCTCCTACACGACTCTGTGCAAAACTATCGAAAGAAACTATACACAATAAGA
Organism: uncultured Prevotella sp.; assembly: GCA_963547065.1. Taxonomy (GTDB): domain Bacteria; phylum Bacteroidota; class Bacteroidia; order Bacteroidales; family Bacteroidaceae; genus Prevotella. Next base: position 4,928 of record CAUUQE010000053.1, read on the forward strand.
TTACAAAAATGTATTTTTTCATATGATACCTTTCTTTTAAAAACGAATTTCCCTGCATTTTATTATAAATTTCGCTCGTGTTTAGAGCTACAGGCAAGCCCAAACAAGAAAAGCGCAAAGAACTTCTACAGTCCCATTGCGCTCTCTTTCATTCAAGTTTCAGTTAGTTTTATAACTACGTACTTCTACGTACGATTGTCAAAAAATAAATGTTTATCAAACCTTTATAACTTCTTTTTCGACTCAAAAATAAGTTGAACACCTTGTTTGATATTATCAGTCCGCTGCCCATCCTCAATAACCATTCCTTGTATAAGTTGCATTCCCAATACTTTCTTTCCCGCATTATATGTGCCGACCGATGCATAATTGTTCCCTAAAAATGTAGGTTGAACCTTGTGTTCCTTCCCTCCGTAGTTCACAACATACGTAGGAGCCTGCGGAGTAACTAAGTAAGCAACCGGATTGGTACTTATAAATTCAATCCTACACAATACATCTTGATCGGATGCAGCATCCATAGCAGTCTTCACTTCCTCATTGGTAAAATTCGCAGCAAGTACCTTTGCCGGAACTTTCTCTATCGTCATCGTGCTGTCTGTATCGATATTCCATCTTACGACCACAGTATCTGCCTTATCTTTCGGGTTATTTTTATTCACGTTCGGATAAATGAGATTGCCCTCATATTTGCCCTTTACCACTTCAAAGCACTTTGCTTTTTCCTCTTTGGTGAGCTGTCTGCCCGTATCATCATCATTATTACAAGCAGAAAAAGACAAAATCATCATGCCACAGAGGGCTACTGTAAAGAATTTAATTACTTTCATTATTTTCCTTTCTTAAATATTATTAATTAATTGATACTGCTCTATAAACGCATAAAAGGCAAAAACTTGCATCATCGTATTGTTAATAAAATATAATTACACACAATATTTTTCGAAATTACAGCCAAGTCATTGCATTAAGATAGTTTAAGAAAAAAAGGATTACAAACGGTGCAAGTTTTCGTAATATTGCAATTTAAAAGGGCAAAGACAATATTTAAACCAAAAAATTATGAAAAAATTAATGTTATGGACCATGGCCCTTGCACTGACAAGCGGCGCATTCAGTCTGCAATCATGCTCGGACGACGACAATGATTACAGCCGTCTTTATCCTACAGCTCTTGTTACTGTGAAACCCAACAACGACAACTCGTCGTTTTACATGCAGCTGAACGACTCAACGACACTGTTGCCTGCCAATATGAAAGCCTCGCCTTTCGGGAAAAAAGAGGTACGCGCACTTGTGAATTACACCATGGCTGAACAGCCTACACTGCACTCAGGCCGTGCTGTCAACATCAACTGGATAGACAGTATACTGACTAAAAAGATGGCCGCACCGCTGGGTGATAAGAATGCAAGCACTTACGGAATCGATCCGGTGGAGATTGTGAACGATTGGGTGACCATTGCAGAAGACGGATATCTTACGCTTCGCTTCCGTACACGCTGGGGCGGTGGCGGACGGCACATCGTCAATCTCGTAGCAACGAGCGACAACAACAACCATTTCAAGGTGACTTTCTACCACAACGCGCAAGGAGATAGATGGGGAGCTGTGGGAGACGCCATCGTCGCATTCCGCCTCAATGACCTTCCCAGCACGCGGGGAATGACGGTAGACCTTATACTCGAATGGAATTCGTACAGCGGAAAGAAGACCGCGAAGTTCAAATACTGCACACGCAAAGCCACTAATTCATCGGCAAATATTGCTTTCGGAACGCTGATCAAACGTATCTACTAAAATAAGTGAACGTCTTTATCGGAGACAAAGAGAAGAAATTGGTCGAACAACTTCGCCACGGATCCCGCTCGGCGATGCAAGATTTCTATGCTCTTTATGCCGACTATCTCACAGGGATATGTGCCCGATACGTGGGAAACGGCGAGTCTCTGAAAGACGTTTTACAAGATTGCATGGTCAATATCATCACCCATGTAGCAGAATTTGAATATCGTGGTGCCGGATCATTGCAGGCATGGGCCTCGAAGATCGCCGTAAACCAGTCGTTAAAGTTCCTGAAAGATCAGAAATACAGTGAATTCGTCACATTAGAATGGGATGTTCCCGACAACGAGAAGTACAAGGAAGATGATGAAGATCCGCCGATCAACGACATTCCTCCCAACGTTATCCACCGCTTTATTACCGAACTCCCCACAGGATATCGCACGGTTTTCAATCTTTATGTATTCGAAAACAAGAGTCATCAGGAGATTGCAGCTATATTAGGCATCAAGAAAGACAGTTCGGCATCGCAACTGCATCGAGCGAAGAGCCTGCTTGCAAAAAAAATAGAACTATACAACACCTCAAAACAAAAGGCACGATGAAAGAACAATGGAGAAAGGAAATGCAGCAAAAACTGGCTGGTTATCGCCAACCGGCGCCCGATGTGTCGTGGTCGGAAGTTGAGAAAGCCATTACCAAAAGCGAGAAGTATGCTCCGAAAATACCATCCGTATGGCGACGGGTCACCGCAGCTGCCATGATCATATTCGCCTGCGGAGGCGGCTTCATCGTCTACCATCGTCATACAAACATGCCACATAAATCTACCACAGCTTTTGTAAACAGGCAGCAAACTGTCTCTACCGTAATATCGACCGCCGTTCCTGCCACGCATATTTTTGCCTCATCGACCGGCTCTACAGAGGCAGTAGCATCCACAAGACACGCCGTTACAGTCAACAGCACAACCATGCCTACAATAAAGACTGCTGCTACAACAATAACACATCAGGCAAACAACACAACAAAAGATGCGGATGCAACCTCACAAGGCTCCGCATCGGGAGCACCTGTATCCGCCATCTCCTCTCCACATAAACAGAAAAAAGAAGAAAGAGAACAGCAGCGCGGACAAATTCAACAGCAGAGGCGTGTGGGCAACACCACCATCATACCAGTAGAAGCTTCAAGAAAAACCGGCGGCAACCGCCTTGTGGCGGGTGCTTTCATATCGAATGTGGCAATGACGCAGAGTCAATCTTCCAATAATGTACCGATGCTTGCAGCAGCCGATCCTATCGGCATGTACAGCAAAGAAATGGAAGGTAGAGGTAGTTATGCCGTGATGAACCGCGAAAGTGACATGCATACAGAGGTGCACCACCGCCAGCCTGTACGCTTCGGACTGTCGTTACGCTACCATATAAACGACAGATGGAGCCTCGAGAGCGGTGTTTCGTACACTTATCTTACATCGGACATCACGCGTAGGGCCGATACCTACAGTCACGAAACCAGACAACGGCTTTCGTACATAGGCATACCTGTAAATGCAAACTATCGTCTCTGGCACAACAGACGGTTCAACATATACGCTTCAGGCGGTGGTACCATTGAGAAAATGGTCAAGGGAAAAGCCACTACAAAAGACATTGTAGACGGCAAAGTGTCGACCACCAATACTGAAAGCGTCAGCATCAGCCAGCCACAATTCTCCGTTACGGGAGCGATAGGTGCCGAGTTCAAGGCCGACAAACGATTTAGTCTCTATGCTGAACCGGGCCTTAGTTATTACTTCGACAACAAGAGCAATGTGACTACAATCTACCAAGATAAGCCGCTGAACTTCAATCTGAATATCGGAATCAGAATAAATATTCAATAAAAAAGAAATGAACAAGATCAGTACAATCATGATGACAGCGGGTATAGTGTACCTGCTGTCGGTCGTATTCGCATGCAATACGACAAGAAAATCCACATCTTCAGTGACTAAAGTACCTTATACAGTGGCTCAGAACTATTTTTTCATCAACGACGAACCATTGCCTACCAACCCAAAGATCACCACTCTGAAAGAGTTCGGCCGCATGTTCGGCATGGCCGCCCACATGGGCAAAGACGGCATGCCCACACAGGTAGACTTCAAACGTCAATTTGTCATCGCCGTAGTGTATCCCATCACTAACCGCAATACTGCTCTCACACCGGTGTCTCTCTCGGCAGACGGCGATACACTTACGTTCATTTACCAAGAGCGGGTTGGCAAAGAAATGTTGTCGTCTATGCAACCCATGCTCGTTATCGTAGTGAACAAGAAGTACGAAAAAGCACATGTAAAACTTGTCAAGCAATAACTTGTTACAAACAGGTATACCGCCTATTCCCGATACGGCATACTCCTATGACCGATAGATATGCCGTCTGTCGGCCATAGGCAATACTTATAATCCACAACCCCGCCGCATGTTGCACTCTTACCATTTTTAGCTGTAAGTGCAACCGCGACGGGGTCGTTTCGTTATCAATTAGAGAGAGAGAGTTCGGAACCTACTTTTTCAGCCACTTCTGCTGTTGTCTTTTCAGGTTTTCTATGTTTTTCTTCATATCTCCCATACGCATTTTCTTACCATGGCCCCAAGCGAGAGAATCGATACTACCCAACATATCGCCGACAGAATTTAGGTCTATCTCCATTCCATCGTTCATACTGCCCAGACCGAAATCGAAACGAGGCTTATCGGCCGGTACCGATTTGTAGCGTGTAATAATCTGCAAGCTCACATATTTGTTGGGCACGTCTTTCTCTTCTACCTTGAGTATGTACGTCGTTTGCACATCTCCTTCCGAAAAAACCAAAGTATATTTGCGCATACTGCCCATTGTGAATTTGCTGCCTGCTATTCTCATCATTGCCGGAGCCGACTGGTTGAGATAACACTCGTCGGCATTTTCACTTTCGTTTTTAAAGGCTTCCACAAGCATATTGGCATACTTGTTTTCTTTGCTTAGAAAACTGAAGTTCTGCGAACGCATGTATATTTTCTTCGTCTGCCAGTTTCGTTTCATTACCAAAGAGCCTTCTACGCCCTTGCTTTCAAGCTCTTTCACTATTTTTTCTATACGCTGCTGCGCCAACACGGGCATGGTAAGAGCTGCAGCAAGAAAGATCAATAACAGTTTTTTCATATTGTTGGAATATTGGTTTCTTCGTTTACGGCATACGTACCATTGCTCAATTCGCTACAGATACGCTCCGCACGGTCGGCATCCCGCTGAAGTTCGGGCATAATCTCCCGCAGGTCGGTAATCTTTTTGCCGCCTCGGATAACATAACTGCCGGCATATATTTCGTACAGCCGCTCGTTTTCAATGTGCTGCCATACACCGAATCCGGCACCGAAAAGCAGCAACGCCACCGCTGCAACGCCAATTACCATAAACAGGCGGCGCCTCAACGGACGATGGACGGGCAGCTGAGTCTGCATGCCATCGGCATACCATGCGAACATGGGGCGCAACTTACATAGATCGGCGGGCAGGCTGTCGCTCCTGAAAAATTCATACAACTCTTGTTCTTCGCTATTCGTGGTGGCCCCATCCATAAAGCGTTCCACCAAGAACCTCGTTCTGTCTATATTTTCTTTTTCCATCATTCGAAATATTTTAATATCCTTCGGCGGGCACGCGACAAGTTTTGTCTTACCGCTTCTTCGCTGAGGCCCGTGAGTTGGGCTATTGTAGCGATTTCGAACCCGTCTGTATGTTTCATTCTTAGTATGGTCTGCTGCTTGTCGGGCAGCGATGCAATGAGTTTTTCCACACGCGCTGTCTCCTCTCTTCCTATAAGCTGCTGTTCTGCGGAGGGCTCCGTATCGGGAACAGTCGGTGACAAATCGAAGTCTGCACGGCGCAAACGGTTCAGACAGATGCGGCGCAGCACCAGCATCGCCAGAGCCTCTACTGACTGATATTCGTCTAGCCGATTGCGCATGGCCCACAGTTTAAGTACCGTGTCCTGCACCGCATCTTCTGCTTCATCGGCATCCTTGAGCAGGATTTCGGCCGATCTGAGCAGCTTAGATCGCGTCTGTGAGACGAATATCTCGAAGTCTTTTTGCTCCATCATCTACTTATAAGACACACAATCGCCCAATGTGTGACATTAAAATAATGAAAAATGGGTGATTACTCCTTAATTTGAATTCTCTAATCAAAATACCTCGTCTGCCTTACATGCAGGAACGAAACAACATTTTAAAGACTTAATAATACTGAAAATACAGTTTATATTTTCCAAAAAACTTATATTTGTGGTAAATATAAATTTATCTAAGGGGAAATAAACGAAATGTTTAGTAAGCTATGCTATTCGGCATTTCTTTCTTAGCATGAGTTTTATCAATGATAACTTCTGCATTTTTATATAACAAAGGTATATCGTTATAATGCATGCGAAACTTTGTACCGTGGTTATGGCCCGTACGGGCATCAAAATCAATATATATTTTGCCATGGCGAATGGCATCTATAAATTTACTCTGATTGAATTGTGAAAGCTTTAATACATAATTATAGAGAAAGTAACTTTTGCGCTTACCATCCTCGTACTCTCTTTTTTCGTCTGCACGAACATAAAAGCAATTCATTAATTTTATACCGGCTTTATGAAATAAATCATCAAATCCCCAATAAGGAACGATATCGAAATTATCGGTATGTCCTACACGTTTCTTGACTGTTCGTATCCATTCATTGTGCCGCTCTGCCGTTTTAGTGCTATCGAAAATAATTTCAACCCTTTTTTATTCATCATTTACATTCACTTTGAAACCGCGATCAATAAAATTCTTAGCGTTAAGTGTTGCCCTAAAAGATTTCTCATCAATAGGATATTTTTTACCGGCTTCAGCAGAAGGCCAGCCATATTTTTGTAACAAGATATTCGGAACAACTTTGAATGCACGCGGTGATGGTTCCATGTGAAATAACGTCAGCAATGACGAAGCATTCGCTCTTTGTGCTTTCAATTCCCATTCGGCCGCATTTGGAATAGGCAAATTGTTTTCTGGTATGCCAAGCAAATCCTCTAAAACATTCCCTACAGCTCCGTCATTATTTCCGCGTTGATTTAATATCCAGCCTTGAGCATATATTTCATTGAACCTGTTTATTAGCTCTTCTTTAGAAATCGATTTCAATACTTTGTTCATTTTTCATGCTTTTAGAAGATTTATATTTCTTGGCCAATGGTTTTGTAAAAAAGGTAGGTTGATGGAATTTTGCAACTTCCGAATTAATTTTATTCCTCTCAAGCCGTTGCATAGCAACCTCACAATATTTTGGTGATTTTTCTATACCGATAAAATCCCGCCCTAAACCAGCAGCAGCAACAGCGGTAGTTCCGCTACCCATAAACGGATCTAAAATTATTTGTGAAGTAGTTGAAGATATGATACGATCGATAAGTTCTACAGGAAACGGAGCCGGATGGTCGTTGCGTTGTTCTTGCATAATCTCCCATACATCACCAAAATTATTGCTATGAGGAGCTAATTTAAAGTCTTTTTTAGCGATAAAATAGATAACTTCGTATGTTGGAAGAAAATAACCGGCATTGAAGTTGATACCTCCTTTTCGCTTCCAAATAATAATTTGGCGAAGCGGAACATCATAAACGATGTCGTGACGATCCTGTATAAGTCCGTTCTGTACGCGCCATTTATGGTTATAAAATATGGCTCCGTCGTCTTTGATAACACGAACAAGCTCCAATAATACTTCGTGTTGCCACTTTGCATACTCGTCATTCGGCATACAGTCATCACAGCTATCGTATCCCTTTATAAGAGCTGCATTGGACCATTTACCTCCGCGCCCGTCTTTCATCCCATTTCCTGTTGAGTTCTTCAGATTATATGGCGGAGATGTTACAACAAGATCAATGCTGTTGTCGGGAAGTTTTTTCAGAACTTCCATACAATCAGCATTGATAATTTTATTAAGATATTCCTCTAACATTATCTTACTTTTACTCTTTGCCGGCACGCTTGCGCTCCAAATGGTCAAGGATGATCTTACGCATACGCATGTTCTTCGGCGTTACTTCCACGTATTCATCGCCCTTAATGTATTCGAGACATTCTTCAAGACTCATCACAGTTTTGGGAATAACGCGGGCTTTTTCGTCGGAACCCGATGCCCGCACGTTGGTTAGCTGCTTGGCCTTGGTTACGTTGATCACGAGGTCGTTGTCGTGAACATGCTCTCCTACCACCTGTCCGGCATACACTTCTTCGCCCGGATCGATAAAGAAATTACCGCGATCCTGCAGTTTATCGATCGAATAAGCGTATGCAGTGCCCGTTTCCAAAGCAATCATAGAACCGTTGGTGCGGCGGGTTATCTCGCCTTTGAACGGCTGATACTCTTTGAAACGATGGGCCATGATAGCTTCACCCTGCGAGGCCGTGAGCACATTTGTGCGCAAACCGATGATACCACGCGAGGGTATATCGAACTCGATGTTCACACGTTCGCCCTGACTTTCCATAGAAGTCATCTCGCCTTTACGGCGTGTTACCATGTCGATCATTTTGCTTGCGAACTCTTCAGGCACGTTGATGGTGAGCTCTTCGATAGGTTCGCAGCGCACACCGTCTATCTCTTTGTAGATTACCTGCGGCTGACCAACCTGAAGTTCATAGCCTTCGCGACGCATGGTCTCAATGAGCACCGAGAGATGGAGTACGCCTCGTCCACTTACTATCCACTTATCGGTGCTGTCGTCGAAGGCACGCACACGCAATGCAAGGTTCTTTTCAAGTTCTTTTTGCAAGCGTTCGTTGATATGACGGCTTGTGCAGAATTTACCTTCCTTGCCGAAGAAAGGACTATCATTAATAGTGAAAAGCATGCTCATCGTAGGTTCATCGATTGCTATAGGAGGCAGCGGTTCGGGATTTTCGTAATCGCAAATGGTGTCACCTATCTCGAATTTGTCAAGTCCTATTACCGCACAAATGTCCCCGGAGTCCACATGATCGATTTTCACATGGCCCATACCCTCGAAAGTGTGCAATTCTTTTATCTTCGTTTTTTCCTGTGAGCCGTCACGGTGGCATATCGTAACGTTCATGCCATCGCGCAATGTGCCTCGATGAACGCGACCAACCGCAATTCTACCCGTATAATTAGAGTAGTCGAGCGAGGTAATAAGCATTTGTGGAGTGCCCTCTATCTGCTTTGGAGCAGGGATTATTTCGATGATTTTATCGAGAAGATAGTCGATATTGTCGGTAGGTTTCTTCCAATCTTCTGCCATCCATCCGTTTTTGGCGCTACCGTAAACAACGGGAAAGTCGAGCTGTTCTTCCGTTGCATTGAGCGAGAACATCAAGTCGAAGACCATTTCGTAGACTTCTTCGGGCC
>CAUUQE010000054.1:0-14107 GCA_963547065.1 uncultured Prevotella sp.
GCGATAAAGAATGCCGGATATACAAAGTCGGTAATATTGAACGAGAAGCCTGCACTCATGATCCAAGCGGTAAGAGTTGTACCGATATTTGCCCCCATTATCACAGAAATAGCTTGCGCTAAAGTGAGCAACCCAGCATTTACAAACGAAACGGTCATCACGGTTGTTGCTGTTGAAGACTGCACAGCAGCGGTCACGAAAGTACCGGTAAGCATGCCGGTAAATCGGTTTGTAGTCATCGCCTGCAGAATATGCCGCAATTGCGAACCCGCCATTTTCTGCAAACTTTCACTCATCGACTTCATTCCATACATCAGCAAGGCTAATGATCCGATAAGTTTTAAAGAAATCCAAATCGACATATTTTTATCTAATTTATAGTTTTATTTCGATCTTATTCTACACTTTTTAGTACTTTTACGCGCGCTTAATCTAAAAATGCATTGGAAAAATGAAACAATTCATACAAATATGTTGCAAAAATAGTAAAAAAACTCAAGAAGTAGCTATAGGAAGTACACTTTATGATGTTTTTAATCAATTTCATTTAAAGATGCCTTTCGGGCCAATATGTGCCAAGGTTAACAATAAAGTAGAGGGCATGCATTACCGACTCTACCATAATAAAGATGTGGAATTCTTGGATATGACCAGCGGTTCTGGTTCGCGTAATTACACGCGGACATTATTTTTTGTGCTCTGCAAAGCCGTACATGACCTTTTTCCACGTAGTGAAGTGGTGATTGATATCCCCGTTTCGAACGGCTATTACTGCAATCTGTCTCTGGGACACCCCGTTGGTTTGCAAGACGTCGATTCCATCTGCAGACGTATGCAGCAGATTATAGATGAGAAAATACCTATACGTAGGTTCGAAGTACGCACCGAAGAAGCGGTTAAAATGTTCGAGGAAAAAGGCGATGAAGCCAAGGCCAAACTGCTCAGGAGTATTGGATCGCTCTACACCACATACTATCAGATGGACGATTACGTGGATTATTACTACGGTTCATTGCTTACAAACACAAAAGACTTGTACCTTTTCGGCGTAGAGAAATATTACGATGGTATTCTTCTGCGTATTCCCTCACAGAAAAATCCGGCACAATTGGGCGAATTGATCCGGCAGGATAAGATGTTCGAGATATTCAAAGAGCATCATCGTTGGCAACACATTCTCGGCATAAGTACCGTAGGCGATTTCAATGAAGCCGTAAAAGCGGGACACACCACCGATCTTATAAACGTGTCGGAAGCACTGCAAGAAAAGAAAATATCGCAAATTGCCGATGCTATTGCCAATCGCAAAGGCGTGAAGATGGTACTTATAGCCGGTCCGTCCTCATCTGGTAAGACCACTTTCTGTAAGCGTTTGTCTATCCAGATGCTTACTAATGGCATCAAGCCTGTACAAATATCACTCGATGATTACTTTGTCGACCGTGATAAAACACCTAAAGACGAGAATGGAGAGTTGGATTACGAAAGTATTTACGCCCTGAATATCCCGCTTATCAACGAGCAATTCAATGCACTTTTCAACGGAGAAGAGATAGAATTGCCCAAATATAACTTTCAAACAGGTATGAGCGAGAAGAGCGGGAAACGACTTCATCTCAACGAAAATAACATACTTGTAGTGGAAGGAATACACGCCTTGAATCCAGAACTCACATCACAAATACCGACAGAACAGAAGTTCAAAGTATATATATCGGCGCTGACAACCATCTTGCTCGACGACCATAATTACATACCCACAACAGATAACCGCCTTCTGCGCCGTATCATTCGCGATTACAAATACAGAGGAGTCGACGCACAAGACACTATACACCGATGGCCCTCGGTACGTAACGGTGAAAATAAGTGGATATTTCCCTATCAAGAGAATGCTGATGTGATGTTTAACACAGCAATGCTCTTCGAACTTGCAGTCATCAAGCAGCAGGCGGAACCGCTTTTAGAACAGGTACCTGAGAACTGTGAGGAGCATAGCGAGGCCTATCGTCTGCTCAAATTCTTGAAATATATCTCTCCGATACCCAATAAAGCACTGCCACCCACAAGTCTTATCCGTGAATTTTTAGGCGGCAGTTCGTTCAGATATTGATTTGAATATCTCTATCTAAGTTCTACAAAAGTCTTACAACTCTTATAAACGGAAGTTAAGCAGAGAGTAAATCCACTTCGTTCGTAAAATTATCGCACAATAGTGCTATATATATTTTTACGATAAAGCAGGTGGTGTTCTTGTATTTTTTCGTAAATTTGCATACGATTTTACCGTGTTACCCCAAATAAATTATAAAAGTGCATATAGCAATTGCAGGAAACATAGGTAGCGGAAAGACCACACTTACCAAGATGCTGGCCGAATACTATGGATGGATACCCAAATTCGAGCCGGTAGATGTCAATCCATACCTGTCAGATTATTATAAAGATATTTCCCGATGGTCGTTCAATATGGAAATTTATTTCCTTAAACAACGTTTCAACGACCTTATAGAGATTTCGCATTCTACAAATACTGTCATTCAAGACCGTTCTATCTTCGAAGGGGTATATGTTTTTACAGCCACGAATAAGGCAATGGGTAATCTTTCTGATCGCGATTATCAGACTTATATGGATTTGTTCGACTCGATGATGATGATTGTCAATCTGCCCGACTTGATGATCTATCTGCGTGCTTCAGTGCCTACGTTGGTGGCTAACATACAGAAACGCGGGCGCGATTATGAGCAAGAAATGAAGTTGGAGTATCTGGAAAACCTTAATAAGCGATACGAAGATTTTATCCGCAATAAATATAAAGGGCGCCTTTTGATAATCAATGTAGACGATATCGATTTTCAACATAACCGACATGAGTTCGCTGGAATAATGGATAAGATAGATGCCGAACTCTTTGGACTCTTCTCGCATGAGGCCGGTAAATAGCGGTTGCGTGTTGTAGAGAGTACAATAAATAGGAAACAGTGCACCGCATACATATATAATAATGTGTGTATAGTCGGTCTTAATCCCACAATTTGTAATTAAATTATCATATTATGCATATAGCAATAGCAGGAAATATCGGCAGTGGAAAGACCACCTTAACCAAGATGCTTGCCAAACGTTACGGTTGGAGCCCGCGGTTTGAACCGGTAGACAACAACCCTTATTTGGATGATTTCTATGCCGACATGAAACGATGGGCGTTCAATCTGCAGGTTTACTTCTTAAGTAAGCGCTTCAAAGAGGTAGTGGAGATATCCCAGAGTAACGAGGTGATCATTCAAGACCGAACCATTTTCGAAGACGCACGTATCTTTGCGCCCAATTTGCATGAGATGGGAATGATGAGTGATCGTGACTTTGATAACTATTCATATTTGTTTGATTTGATGATGTCGTTAATTCGATTGCCAGATTTGATGATATATATTCGTTCTGCCGTCCCCAACTTAGTATCACATATTCAGAAACGAGGGCGCGAATTCGAGAAGTCGATCCGCATAGATTATCTGAATAGACTGAATAAACGTTACGAGGACTGGATAGAAACCTATAAAGGAAACCTGATTATCGTAGAGGGTGATGTGATGAACTTCGAGGAGAGTCCGCACGACTTCCAGAAGATAACCGATATGATTGATGCAAAGCTTTACGGTTTATTCCCCATGAATGACGATAAGTAACGATTTACTATGGCGGTGGCACACATGTCTGCTCGTTCTAAATAACAGGGAACGCCTTTTAAGAAATATGGTTTAGCTCTTGATGTTTGCAATAAAAAGTTGTAATTTTGCATATAAAATTTATTTATTATCGGTAAATGGAACAGAAGAACTTTAAGCGAACTACCGTAACGGCGGCATTACCTTATGCCAACGGCGGCGTACATATAGGACACCTTGCCGGTGTGTATGTGCCGGCTGATATTTATGTGCGTTATCTTCGGCTGAAAAAGCAGGATGTAATATTCATCGGCGGCTCCGATGAGCATGGTGTACCTATCACAATACGTGCCCGCAAAGAGGGTATCACGCCTCAGGATGTGGTCGATCGCTATCATTCTTTGATTAAAAAGAGCTTCGAGGAGTTTGGCATATCGTTCGATATCTACAGTCGTACCACCTCAAAAACGCACCATGACCTTGCTTCTGATTTCTTTAGGAAGCTCTACGATGACGGCAAGCTGATTGAAAAAGAAACCGAACAGTATTACGATGAAGAGGCTCATCAGTTCCTTGCCGACCGATATATAGTAGGAGAATGCCCTCATTGTCATAACGATCATGCTTATGGAGATCAGTGTGAACGCTGTGGGAGTGACCTCTCACCGATGGAACTTATTAATCCTCATTCCGCAATCAGCGGTTCCAAGCCCGTTATCAAGAATACAAAAAACTGGTATCTTCCGCTGAATGAATATCAAAAGTGGTTGAAACAATGGATTTTGGAAGAGCATCAAGAGTGGCGATCCAATGTGTACGGACAGTGTAAAAGTTGGTTGGATTTGGATTTGCAACCTCGTGCAATGACACGAGACCTTGATTGGGGCATTCCTGTCCCCGTAGATGGAGCCGACGGAAAAGTGCTTTATGTGTGGTTCGATGCTCCTATTGGTTACATATCCAATACGAAAGAGCTTTGTGATCGTGAGCCGCAGAAGTGGGGAACGTGGGAAACATGGTGGAAAGACAAAGATACTCGGCTTGTTCATTTTATCGGAAAAGACAACATTGTATTTCATTGTTTGATCTTCCCCGTAATGCTTAAAGCGCATGGAGGTTATATCTTGCCAGACAACGTGCCGGCCAATGAATTCCTAAACCTTGAAAACGACAAAATTTCTACATCGCGCAATTGGGCTGTGTGGTTGCATGAATACCTCACAGACCTACCGGGTAAGCAGGACGTTCTGCGCTACGTGCTCACCGCGAATGCCCCAGAAACGAAAGATAATAACTTTACTTGGAAAGATTTTCAGGAGAGGAATAACAGCGAGTTGGTAGCTGTATACGGTAATTTCGTTAATCGTGCCTTGCAATTAACCAAGAAATATTTCAATGGTATTGTGCCTGCATGTGGCGAATTGCTCGAAGTCGATCGGCAGACATTTAGCGAATTTAAAAACGTGAAACAGAATGTAGAGACCTTGCTTGATACTTTTAAATTTCGCGATGCACAGAAAGAGGCGATGAATCTTGCCCGCATAGGTAACAAATATATTACGGAATGCGAGCCTTGGAAAGTATGGAAAACTGATCCGAAGCGCGTTGAAACGATCCTATATATCAGCCTTCAGCTCGTTGCCAATCTTGCTATTGTTTTCGAACCATTCCTTCCATTTAGCTCGGAAAAACTACGCAAGATGATTAACCTTGACCAATTTGAGTGGAATCAACTTGGGAGTACCGACTTGTTGGAAGTTGGTCATCAACTTGCAGAGCCCGAATTGCTTTTCGAAAAGATAGAAGATGAGGTGATAGAACACCAGTTACAAAAATTGGAAGCAACAAGGAAAGCCAACGAAGCAGCTTCCTATAAGACTAAGGATATTAAACCGGCGATAACGTTCGGCGATTTTGAGAAATTGGATATCCGTGTAGGGCGCATCAAGTATTGCGAACGAGTAAAGAAAGCCAATAAACTACTTAAGTTTACCATTGATGACGGTAGCGGTATCGACCGTACTATCGTAAGCGGAATAGCCAAGTTTTATGAACCAGAAGAACTAATCGGGCACGATGTATGCTTCATTGCCAACCTTGCTCCACGTAAGCTAATGGGCATAGAGAGCCAAGGCATGATTCTTTCGGCCGAGAACTTCGATGGTAACTTAAGCGTAATAAGCGTTATGCGCGAGGTAAACCCCGGCAGTCCCGTATGCTAATTTTCTGCGAATTGCAGTTGGTTTACCTGTTAAAACAGAGAAAATAATAAGAAATTGCATGTTTATATTATAGCTTGATCTATAATATTACAGTTCAAATTTAACATGAATTAATTTAGAATACTGTTATAAAATATTTCTATACATCCTTGTCTATTCGCTCTGTAGAAATGATTTAAGAGACTTTGAAGTTGCCCATGTTTTACCAAATGGAGAGAGTCTTTATTTTCTAAGGAGCCTTTTGATACAGGAATATTCCATATCTACAAAAAATCAATTCACGTTCAATACTCCATACGGGCCACTGGTAGCTGCCCTGTATCGCGTCAACTTCTTGCCATTTTCACCTTCTATGATGTTTCCACCGGTATTCATGTTATATTTTCGCTTACAAGTATTACAAGTAGCAATGCCATCAGCACTCATCGAGAGCGGATAATTTCTTATAGGGATGGTATTCGGATCAAAGCAATTCGGGCACTGATTATCGTATGCATAGAACACCGGAGGCATATCCATATTACCGAAACCTACGATGAGTCCGTTATTTCCTCCCAATACATATAAACGTCTCAAGTCTCGGGCATTGAAATTTTTCCTGCTTTCAAGCCCTTGATTGTTCTTAAACACGAAACATCTTACACCTCCCTGTATGTCCTGTCGGATATGACAAAATATCCCCGGCGCTGCAGATGTCATGGCTGATGCCAATGTCGCATCGTTATGATAGTTATTTTCTATCACTAAATAACAAGGAATAGTAGAAAATTCGTTCTCAACTTTACCACATGATACAGATAGAAGCATCATGCATAGAAATAATATCTTAATTATTCTCATGACAGTAATTGTTTTTTAGCCGCTCAACACACTCGAAATAAATACCTTGAAAAATATTTACATCAGTTTTTCTATACGGTCGTTACAGAAATTAGCCATACTTCCTTCGCATGTATGGCATATCTATTCATCGAAAAGCGACTTTATTTCTTTGGTTATTTAGCGAAATTTGTAGCATACAAATAATTTCAAGTCTACCAACACCCGATCATTTCGCGACCTACCGCTATAGATTTTCTTGTCCACATCACCGAGCTTGCACATCAACACCAGCTCTATTGGGGAATGAACATCACCACTTCCTCCTCTACGCAGAACTCCCTACACCCACAAGTATGGTAGATATTCTTCAACTCTGCGAGTAACAACTTCAATCCTCTGGCCAAAAACAGATTCGTGATCTGCAACATAGTAATGCGAATCATAGAACCTAACACACCGTAAGGTGCTAAACAGAGACACATTTCTCGGTTTTTATCTCTCGTAAAACGCTCTATTTTTTTATTTACTTCAATGTTTTTTCCAAAGTTTATTAGCTATAATTATTGTCTTGGAAGCTCTCACAAATAGGAAAGAAAGATAAGAGAAAAGATTTAGGACCTTACTCATACTGCATCGCCTGTAAGGCATCGGCTATCTTTTCAATACCTTCCTGCAAGGGCTTCTGCACCATTGTCTTGATAAAAGGGTTTATATCTGCTCTGATGGTGAGCTTCATTTTGCTCGTAGATACATCGACCGGTTGTATTTGAATCCAAAGGTTGAAATGTAATGGACTCTGTTCCGTCTCGAATTTAATACATTTCGGTTCCTCTCTCTCTACGATATGAAGCTGCACATCGCCCATTGGAGACTTGATAAAGATGGAATCTGCATCGAATGAAAGGTCCTTGAGTTTATCTTCGGGTATGCGGTCTTTCACCTTATTTATATTATTCAAATCGCTCAGCATATCGTAAACCGACTGCTGCGAATAAGGAATTTCACGGATACTGCTTTCGAATTTGCTACTCATAATTATCATATATTTTTAAAATAACTACTGTTTCCAGTGCGCAGGATCTTTGCGCCACTCATTCAAAAGCTTGGTATCGGCTTGTTGAATGTAACCTGTTTCCAAGGCATTTCTCACTACGTGCTCGTAATCTGTCAGCGTTACCAGCTCCACACCGGCATTTTTGAAAGCCTCGATAGCTGCAGCAAAGCCATAAGTATATGCAGCTACCATGCCTATAACGTTGCCTCCGGCCTTACGAATAGCTTCGACAGTTTTCAAAGAACTAAGCCCTGTAGATATTAAATCCTCTATAACAACCACCTTATCACCCGGTTTCATCTCGCCTTCTATCAGATTTTCGAGCCCATGATCCTTGGGTTTCGAACGTACATAGATAAAGGGTAATCCGAGTTCGTCGGCCACCAATGCACCTTGTGGGATACCTGCGGTAGCCACACCTGCTATAACTTCGGCACCGGTAAAGTGTTCCAGCACGGCATGAGCCATACTTATTTTAACGAAAGAACGAACAGAAGGGTAAGACAGTGTTTTGCGATTATCGCAATAGAAAGGCGATTTCCAGCCCGAAGCCCATGTAAAAGGATCATTTGGTTGGAGTTTTATTGCCTTTATCTCCAGCAACTTCGAGGCGAGTTCTTTCTTGATAGAGTCCATAAGAATCGGATTTAAAATGATGATCTGCCTGCAAAGGTACGCCAATTCCTGTATATAGCAAGCACTATACAGGTAATTTTATTGTTTATTACCACTCATGCTTTAGAGTAACCGAGCGATAATACGCTAATTCTAATGCCACCTGCCTTCATCAATTCCTTACCGCAGGTACAGACGGTTGCACCAGTCGTCACCACATCATCTACAATCAACAGGTGTTTATCTCGGATAGCATCGGCATCATACAGGCTAAATGCGCCTTCCACATTGTCAGCCCGTTGCCAACGGCTCATCTCCGTTTGGCTACCATGATAACGGTTTCGATGCAATATATGTTCTTTCACAGGCAACGACACGGCGTTTTGTATGCCGTGGGCAATGGCCGTACTTTGGTTATACCCGCGTTGTCGCTGCCTTTTTCGAGTCAAAGGAACGGGAATAATCAAGTCTATACCATCGAAAAATCCCTTTTCCGATAATTCTTCTGCCATAAAGTAACCAAGTTGCTCGCCTATCTCGGGGTGGTTACGATATTTCAAGTCAAAGATGACCTGTGTTGTTTGAGAACCCCGTTCATAATAAAAAAGAGCAGCGGCACGTTCTATCGGCAATCTTCCCCAAAAGAGTCGTGCCATCTCGTTATCGTAGGCATCGTCGGCAAACCCCGTACGCGGCAGCGTCAGATTACACACCGCACAGAGCACCTGCTCGCTTGCAGCAAGCCTACACCCGCAAATCGAACATTGTCGGGGCGATATCAAATCCAATAATCTACCAAAGAAACTAATCATCTTCCAATAGATCATCGGCGCCATCCACGCACTTTTTAATAACCGAATAATCAAAACCGCGACTCATGGCGAACTTGATTAACTTCATGCTACGCTCATAATCCGTTGCCGCCTTGATGCTTTTCCATTTGCTTTTGATAAGCGGATGGAGCACGGCAATATACTCTTCATCAGGCACCTCATCTAAGATCGGACCATAGACGCTGCGGTCAACGCCTTTTTGCCATAGCGCCTGCTCTATTTTACGGCGCCCCCATTTGTTATATTTTATCTTATCGTTGATGAAAGATCGCGAAAAACGGGTGTCATCCACATACTTTTCCGCCGTCAGACGGGCCATGATCCGCGCCTGCACATCTTCAGCAATACTCCACTTCCGCATCTTTTCCGTCATCTCTCCGCTGCTATGTTCTGATCGGGCACACAAGGCAGAGAGTTTCTGCAAAGCTTCTCGCTCGGTTATTTCTTTCATTTCTAATCTGTTTTTTGCTCTCATATCCTTAGCGCTATTGCTATTTAGCACTTCGAAAATAGGTTTCTCTTGTTAACAAATGATGCCCATATTTCTTTTGCATGCTATTTTCTCCATTATAGCATTTATTAATACCTAACGGCTTTGATAAATCTTTCTTTACCGAACATATCGTTTCGGCTCTCTATTGCCGTAAAACGTTGTTCTAAAAGCATGTGCTTTATGTCGTCGACATATAGCGGATTGACCTCAAAATACAACGTTCCGCCCCGTTTCAGAGCCTTTGCAGCGTACTTAGCAATGGCACGATAAAACAACAAAGGATCGTTATCTGGCACGAAGAGAGCTAAGGCTGGCTCGTAATCAAGCACATTCCGTTCCATTGCACTGCGCTCCCGTTCACAGACATACGGTGGATTGCTCACTACAGCATCCCACTTTTCTACGTCTGCAGGGGGTATCAGTGCGTCTTGCCTCACTATATCGATACGAGCATGCAGTGCTTGTGCATTGCTTTCCGTTATGCGCAAAGCCTCATCGGATACGTCCCAAGCCACGACGTGTGCGCCGTGTATGCCCAACGCAAGCGTTACGCCGATACATCCGGAACCACATCCGACGTCGAGAATTACTGCGTTCTCAGATGTTCCATCGATAATCCAATCGCACAATTCGGCCGTTTCGGGTCGTGGGATGAGCACTCCCGGAATCACTGAAAACATTCGGTGAACAAATTCCGCACGCCCCATAACGTACTGAACAGGTTCGCCTGTCGCCAACCTTCCTATCATTTGTTGCAGCAAAACGACTTTTTCTGCCTCTAATTGTGTAACTTTGCCACAGATAATATCCGTCCACGACAGACCGAACTGCATCTCCAACAGCACACGAACGATGGCTTTTGCTTCTCCGTTATCATAGAGTGGCGTTAATTGTCGCCATATCTCGTTGTACGTCATAGTTTTGATTGATACTGCAAAAATAGCAAAAAGATGGAACAAAGCAAAATAATATCTGCTAAAGAGCAGACCGAAGAAAAAGACATACACTACATGCGACGCTGCATACAGCTGGCTCTGAACGGCATGCGGAATGTAAAACCCAACCCTATGGTGGGTGCCTTGCTCGTATGTAACGACCGCATTATCGGCGAAGGTTATCATGTTCGTTTCGGCAAAGGGCATGCCGAGGTGAACTGCTTTGCCTCCGTAAAACCCGCAGACGAACATCTGTTACCGCAATCTACACTATATGTCAGTCTCGAACCATGCTCCCATTACGGCAAGACGCCCCCTTGTGCCGACCTTATCATACGTAAAGGTGTACGCAGAGTGGTGGTGGGATGCATAGATCCCTTTGCCCAAGTGCGCGGAAGGGGCATACATAAGCTGCGCGAAGCAGGCATCGATGTCAGTTTGGGGGTACTTGAAAAGGAATGCCTTGCACTGAACAAGCGCTTCATTATATATAACACGCGCATGCGCCCGTACATTATATTAAAGTGGGCACAAACAATTAACGGTTTCATCGACAATCAATTCCGCACTCTTTCCATCTCTACGCCATTCACAAAGATGCTGTCGCACAAGCTTAGGGCCGAGAGCGACGCCATTCTTGTGGGGCGTGTGACCGACGAAAGAGAACACCCTTTGCTGAACGTTCGTCATTGGAGCGGCCCCGATCCTATGCGTATCGTGCTCGACCACCGACAAAATATTGTCGACCTCATGACTTCCTTGTATGAAAAGAAAGTACAATCGTTAATTGTAGAAGGCGGTACAAAGACGCTACAGAGCTTTCTCACCGCCGGTTTGTGGGACGAAATACGCGTAGAAATGGCACCCTTGACGGTAAAAGACGGTACACCTGCCCCACACATTCCTACCGACATACGACTTATACAGCAAGATATATACGATAGAAACATTATTTCTGTGTTTGCGAGGGGAGAGAATTAGAGAGTGCCGAACATTATAACACCACCGCTATGCATCTATTGTAGTATAATGAGCACGCACACTTGCACCACGAATTCCTCTGTTCGTTAAAGATTATTAATACCAAACATTTTATTTAAATATTATGTGGTTTATAAAATAAACTTATTTATATTTGCATTGTGATCACATTCTAACGGAGTTATTTACCTTTTAAAACAAGAAAAAATGAAGAGAACAAATAAACCAAGACTTGTGTCTATCGCCATCACAATGCTATTTTCGGTCACAACCATGGCCCAAAACACAGTAAAGATTATCGTTGAAAACGTGCCAAACAGCCAAGGAAGCATCCTTGTAACCACTTCTAATAGTCACTACGCTATGACAAAAGCCGTAAAAGGCACTACGGAAGTGGAACTGAAAGATGTGCCATCGGGCGAGTGTATGCTCTATGTAATGCACGACAGCAACGACGATAAAAGTCCGAACGACATGAACGGACTGCCGACAGAATACGTCTGCATGCAGAAAATAGACGTAAAGAACGACAACCAAACCATTACGGCAAAACTCCAAAACATACCCGAAATGGTTGCCAACAAGAAAAAATAACCTTCGAACGGGGGCAGGTTTACCGCCTGTTCCCGTCGACCTAAAAACATTACATCATGGAAAAAGAACTGACTGCCGAGCGCAGTATTGAAATCATCAGAGAGACCATTGAGAGGAGTCGTCGCGATGCGGAGCGGCAAATTGGCATACCTTTAATCGTTTGGGGCAGCCTTGTGACCTTTACCGCTGTTATTGTAGGCCATTTGTGGGAGCATTGTGGCGGCCCAGTATGGAACTTTCTTTGGTTTATTATGACGGCCATTGGCTTTGCAATCAACCGGTTTATCGGCCGAAAACATGCCATTCGTCCGGTATCGTTTGTGTCGAAAGTAGTGCATTGGATATGGCTTTTGTTCTGCATTATAGTTATTATAACTGCTGTGCTCTTTTATATTGTTATGTTAAATCCCGACATTTACCGCATACGTTACATACCCCTAACAGCCATTATAATTATTCTTATGATGCTTTGCAGCAGTATTATGGGGTTGGTAGTGGGCAATAAACTCATTCCGGGCATGGTTTTCGGCAGTGGTATTTGTGCCGTAAATTTCTGCTTTATGTGGCCTGGAAGCTCCGAAATGCTTATGCTTGCAATCGTTGCAGTAGTTACCTTGGTGGTTCCGGGCGTTATTATCAACAGTAAAGCCCATTCGTAAACAATAGGCAGACATCCTAAGTATAGATTGCAAGAAAGAGAAATAACAATGTTCAAACCATTAGATCCGCTGCTACACAGTGAACTGCGACTGGCCGTAATGTCACTTTTAGTGAGTGTAGACGAGGCAGATTTCGTTTATATAAGGGAACAAACCGGCGCCACGGCAGGCAATTTGAGCGTGCAGATAGACAAGCTGTCGAAAGCCGGCTATATCGATGTAAGGAAAAGTTTCGTCGGAAAGAAGCCGCACACCACCTGCCTGATAACACCGAACGGCATGCACGCTTTCGAAAAATATGTAGAGTCACTGAAGAGTTATATCGACCTGTAACTTACAGACCTATCACTTATCATCTTTAGAGAGGCTATTTAAGGCGATCAGACATACTATCTACTCCCCTTAGACAGCCTTTTCAATAAAATAAACACAGCATTCTGTCTGCAACAGAAATTTCGTTTTAAAAAAACAAACGAAAAATATACCTTTTTTTATTTTGCGTTCTCAAATATATTTTCCACCTTTGCACGAAGAATATGAATCTAACCTAAATACTTTATGGCAGAAGAACTGGATGTAAAAGAATTGGAACATGTGGTCGTACGTTTCTCGGGTGATTCCGGCGACGGCATGCAACTCGCGGGAAACATATTCTCAACAATATCGGCAACCGTAGGAAACGGCATTTCTACATTTCCCGACTATCCGGCCGACATACGCGCCCCGCAAGGCTCATTAACGGGGGTTTCGGGCTTTCAAGTACATATCGGAGAAGGACGAATATACACGCCGGGCGACAGATGCGATGTGCTCGTGGCCATGAATGCAGCTGCTCTGATGACGCAATACAGATACTGTAAGCCTCAAGCAACTATCATTATCGACACCGACAGCTTCGGTCCGAATGATTTAAAAAAGGCAAAGTTCGACGGTGACGACTACTTGGGAGAACTCGGAATAGACTCTGATCGGGTGATAGCCTGCCCGATTACCAAGATGGTAAAGGATTGTTTGGCCGACAGTGGCATGGATAATAAGTCGATACTCAAATGTCGTAACATGTTTGCACTGGGCTTGGTGTGCTGGTTGTTCAACCGTGATCTGTCGTTAGTAGAGCACTTTCTCCGCGATAAGTTTGCCAAAAAGCCCGCCTTAGCAGAGAATAATATCAAGGTAGTGAATGCAGGTTACGACTACGGGCACAACACACATTCGTCTGTTCCGGCCACTT
>CAUUQE010000055.1:0-14102 GCA_963547065.1 uncultured Prevotella sp.
CTGTGTTTCTTCGTATGAAGAAATAAAATATGTAGTTGCAAAGTTAAGAAAAAAGTGGAATATTTTCTTTATTTCATCCTTAATTTTTGGCAGGTCTACGATTGTTACATATAATCGTTGTTTGTTTAGTTTTATCGACCATGGTTTTTAAACGGACTTCTATCGGCCTTAAACGGTAGGTCTGTCGAGCATAGGTCTGTAATTTGTTGGACATAGATGGTGTGTCTGTATTTAACAGATGCTATGTGTGCTAGAAAAAGGTATTTTAGGGAAAATGGAAAGCGATATTCTTTCAATGAAGAATATCGCTTTTTATAGTACGAAAAATAATGCTTTCAAGCCTTCAGATCGTTAGTTATAAGTAACGAAATCGATGGAGAAATCGAACTGAGAACCGTATATTTGATTTTTCGACTACGCATAATTTTAGCTCTTATTTATTCGTCTAAAGGCGAAAATTCATCTTTGCTTACTCCGCAGACTGGGCAGACCCAATCGTCGGGGATGTCTTCAAATGCTGTTCCGGGGGCTATACCTCCGTCTGGGTCGCCTACTGCAGGATCGTAAATGTATCCGCATGTGTCGCATACATACTTTTTCATAATTGTTTTTGTTTTAAAATTAATACTAATATATTATTACTTTTCCAGTAATATTTTTTCTACTTTATTTGCTATTGTCTCGGGTGCAATGTTGTTCATACATGCATAATCGCCCCGTATGCATGGTTTGTTGCCGTAGATGGAACATGGTCTGCACGGCATATCGAGCTGCACGGCATTTTCTATGCTTTGGTGCCATCCCATGAAGCCGGCAAAGGGATGCGTGGCACCCCACACGCTTACTACCGGCACGGCTACTAACGAAGCGAGATGCATGTTGGCACTGTCCATAGAAATCATCACGTCGAGATATTTCATGACAGATAATTCGTCGTGCAATCCATCAAACATACCAGAGATACTTGTGCATTTCGGATACTTTGCAGCCCATTCATTGAATACTTTTTTTTCCTTTTCACCACCGCCGAAAAGAAATATTCTGCACGAAGGGTGTCGGTCTATGATTATTCGGATAACCTCTTCCATCTGCCAGATAGGGTATATTTTACTTGTGTGTGTGGCAAATGGTGCTATTCCTATCCACGATTGTGACGGTTTTTTAGTACCTATGATTTCGGGTAGTTGTGCTGTCGTACGGCCATTTTTGTCAATAAAGAGCGATGTGAAGTCTAAGTTTACAGGATAGCCCAGTTTTGCAAGCACGTCGGCATAGTTCTGAAACGATGTCGGTTGCTGCACAAGCACTTTGTTGATATTTGCTATGAGCCGGCGTTTTCCTGTGCGGTGCTTGTCTATGTGAGCTACTTTGTAGCGGTCAATATTGAACCTCATGCGTAAATAGTGCGATCTGAGAATACTGTGGAAATCGGCTATTGCTGTAAAGTTTTTTGCTACAAGTCGCCGGTACAGTGCGTTGAGTCCTTTGATATCGCTATATTCTTTTTTTATGTCGGCTTCCATGAAGCTTACATTCGGCCACAAATTCTCGAATAACGGCCTTGCGAAAGGCCGACTCAGCACTGTGATACGTACGTCTGGATACTGTGTCGCCAACGAATGGACCACGGGAACTATCATGGCCACGTCTCCCATAGCGGAAAATCTGATGATCAAGATGTGTTCTCTCTTCATTCAACGTTTCTTTACGGTAGAATAAACGTGTGTGTATGGAAGATTTATTTGTTTTTGTAGAGTACAGGATTAGTGGCAGGATCGTTGTACATTTTCATTTGTCGATACACTTTCATATACTTGCGTCCAGCTTCAATGTCTTCAAGCAGTTGATCTATAGCAGAACTAAGGTCTGTCTGTTGTTCCAATAAGATATTGAGTTTTGCTTTGCATTTTTGAATATGCTCTGTAGAGGCATCTGTACGTTCGGCCTGTTCGTGCATGTGGTATATTTTAAGTGCCAATATAGAGAGTCTGTCTATGGCCCATGCCGGACTTTCGGTATTAATTCGTGCGTCAGGCATAACGCTTATATTGGCATATTTTTGCCTGAAATATGAGTCTATCTGTTCTACTAAGTCGGTTCGGTCTTGGTTCGAATGGTCTATTCTTCGCTTTAATTGAAGCGCACTGGCAGGATCTATGTGCGGATCTCGTATGATGTCTTCAAGATGCCATTGCACGGTATCTATCCAACATTTCAAATAAAGACGGTTATCTATGGTGCCTTGATCATACGGATTGATGATCGATGTGTCTATATCGTCTTTTATGTGATAGTCTCTGATAGCTTGATTAAAGATCTTGTTGCAATGTTTTGTAAATGACATAATTAAGTATCGTTTATTATTATAGGGCAAAGATAAGTTATTTTGTATGAAGTTCAAAATAAAAGCCTATTTTTATTTCGGATAGATATGCCGAATATCTCATTTAATAAAATGTATATATATAATTAAGGTGGTCGACTAAATACGATAAATAGTATATATGTTTTTATTTTGTTTGTAATCAATAAGATATATAAACCAAGGATTAAATATGCACAATGATAGGGTGTTTGTGCATTATAAATCGCTTTTTTTAGTAAAATATTTGCTAATATGGATAAAAATTTGTTCCTTTGCACCCGATTTTCTATTAGAAATTATTTATAAACAATTTAAAAAGAAAGATTATGTCAGAAATTGAAAGCAAAGTAAAGGCTATTATCGTAGACAAACTCGGTGTTGATGAGGCGGAAGTAAAGCCGGAAGCAAGCTTTACAAATGATCTTGGTGCAGATTCTTTGGATACCGTAGAGCTTATTATGGAGTTCGAAAAAGAATTTGGAATATCTATTCCCGACGATAAGGCAGAAAAGATTGCGACCGTAGGCGATGCAATCAATTATATTGAAGAAAACAAAAATTAATTTTTATTTTATAGTTAATGGCTCATGGTTTGTGGTTGCATGTTTGTTTTGCATACATGTTGAATGATTCATTATTATTATAATAAACCATGAGCCATAAGCTGTAAGCTATAAGCTATAACCAAATAATGGAATTAAAAAGAGTAGTAGTAACAGGACTTGGTGCAGTTACCCCAGTAGGAAATACTCCTGAAGAGACATGGAAAAATCTTTTGGCAGGAAAAAGCGGTGCGGCTCCTATTACTCAATTCGATGCTTCTAAGTTTAAGACCACATTTGCATGCGAAGTAAAAGATCTTAATATTGCCGATTATATTGATCGTAAAGAGGCTCGTAAGATAGACCGTTACACACAGTTGGCCATGATAAGTGCTATACAAGGCGTAAAAGATGCCGGTATAGACTTGGAAAAAGAAGATAAAAATCGCATAGGTGTTGTTTATGGTGTAGGTATCGGCGGTATAAAAACATTTGAAGAAGAAGTTACCTATTATGGCCAGCATGTTGAGGATGGTCCTAAATTCAGTCCATTCTTTATTCCTAAGATGATTGCCGATATCGCCTCAGGACAGATTTCAATTCACTTCGGTTTTCATGGGCCCAATTATACGACGACAAGTGCATGCGCTTCATCAAGTAATGCGCTTGCAGATGCTTTCAATCTTATTCGTTTAGGAAAGGCAAACATCATTGTCAGCGGGGGTGCAGAGGCAGCTATCTGTGCTTGTGGTGTTGGAGGATTCAATGCGATGCATGCTCTTTCCACGCGTAATGATGATCCTGAGCATGCTTCACGCCCGTTTAGTGCAAGTCGCGATGGCTTTGTAATGGGTGAAGGGGCTGGCTGTTTAATTCTTGAAGATCTCGAACATGCCAAGGCACGCGGTGCTAAAATCTATGCAGAGATGATAGGTGAAGGTATGAGTGCCGATGCTTATCATATTACAGCCTCGCATCCGGAAGGCTTAGGTGCCAAACTTGTGATGATGAATGCGTTGAATGATGCCGGTCTTTCGCCAAGTGATATTGATTACATCAATGTGCATGGTACTTCAACACATGTTGGGGATATATCAGAGGCCAAGGCTATCAAAGATGTATTTGGAGATGATGCTTATAAACTGAATATCAGTTCGACCAAATCGATGACCGGGCACCTGTTGGGTGCTGCCGGAGCAGTAGAGGCCATGGCATGTGTGCTTGCTGTACAGAATGACATTGTGCCTCCAACCATCAATCATGAAGAAGAGGATAAAGATCCAGAATTGGATTACAATTTAAATTTTACATTCAACACGGCACAGAAACGTACCGTACGTGCAGCTCTGAGCAATACGTTTGGCTTTGGTGGTCATAATGCTTGTGTAGTATTCAAGAAATATGTTGAGTAATATTATCGATAGAATAAAGCTCCCTTTCCGCAAGGAGAAGGAGCTTTATTCGTCTTTGTACCGAATTATCGGTTTTTATCCGCACAACATCAGTTATTACAAGCTTGCTTTAATGCATAAAAGCATCATGCGTAGAAATAACAGAGGGAAGCCTGTAAACAATGAGCGGCTCGAATTTCTTGGCGATGCTATTCTTGATGCCATTGTCGGTCATATTGTTTACCGGCATTTTCCGGGTAAACGCGAAGGCTTTTTAACCAATACACGTTCGAAACTTGTACAACGTGATACACTCAACAAGCTCGCACAAGAGATGGGAATCAATCGACTTATTCTTTCGAGTGGGCGCGGTTCCTCTCACAATAGCTATATGGGAGGAAATGCTTTCGAGGCTCTTGTAGGAGCAATTTACTTGGATCGCGGTTATGATGCGTGCATGCATTTCATGAACAAGCGCATTCTAGCACAGATGATCAATATAGATAAGGTGGCTTATAAGGAAGTTAACTTCAAGAGCAAGCTTATTGAATGGAGTCAGAAAAACAAGGTAAAGATGGAATTCAGAATGCTTGACCAGAAAAAAGATAAGAACGGTAGTCCGATGTTCCACTATATGGTTTGTTTAGAGGGTGTAGACGGTTGTTCCGGAAAGGGATACAGCAAGAAAGAAAGTCAGCAATTGGCCTCCAAGCTTACGTTAGAACGCTTAAAAAGAGCACCGCAATTTATCGATGAAGTGTTTGCTGCTAAGGCCGATCGTACTAAGATGGAAGAAGAACCCGTGGAAAATGTTCCTGAAACAGATGTAGCAAACGATTTTATTATCAATCATTCATCAAACGGTGAAAGTAGTTCTGTTGAAAAAAAACACAATAGTGTATTTAAAGAAAAAGTGTTTACAGAGCAAGAATCAGCTATGACAAACAGGTATGAAACCTTTATGGAGGAAGCGAACACAGCCGGCAAGAATGATGAAGATGAATTTGATTTGAGTGATATCAGCGCCAAGGAGAAAAGTCGTGAGGAAATTATTGCTGCTGCAGAGGCGGCAGCTTTCTCTGATGCTTGATATATCTACTCAAGACAGATATACTCTATAAGGCCGATAGACATATTGTCTATCGGCCTTATAGTATAGGTCTATCGCCAGCAGACACACTGTTTATCTTTACGAAACCATGCATTCGGATTGCCTGTTACTTACTTGAAAACAAAAGAAACAAAATAGAAAAATTCTTCGTTCTATGTTTTTTCCACGGCAATATAACCTTTCTGTTATCTTCGTTTTATAAGAAAAATAAATTAAATCTCTTGGTTTATTAAGAAAAAATGTATATTTTTGCCAAATCATTACGAGACAATAATAAACCAACATAAAGACTATTGACCGTTATCTGTATTTGTATATTGTTGTTTTAGGAACAACTGTCGGAGTGCTTGATGGCACAGACAATATGCATTTAGATAAGTTGCATTTATCTTTGGGAGTAGATTATGCACCGATGTTAACATGTCCTTTCGCAACTATAAAACTTAAATAATATTATTCTTAAAACAAAGTACAATGAAAAAGAATTGTGTTTCAATGCGCAGTTATCTGTATGCAGCAATGCTGATGATGTTCTGTTGTTGCTCCATTGCTTGCAGCAAGGGCGATAATCCTGTGGTAGAGCCCGAACAGCCTGCGGAAGTATATCAAAATTTTAAGGTCTTTCAGCTGAACACATGGTTCGGGGCAACACAAGTTCCTGATGCTTATGGTGGACTGGTAGACATTATTGATCAAGTAGATCCTGACATCGTGTTGCTTTGTGAGCTTAGGAACGACAAATTACTCAATATACTGCACGATGGAGAAAATGAATATACAAGGCGTCTGTGCAAGTATTTAAAGGAAAAAGGCAAGACTTATTACGGTCATAACAATGGTACCGTGATCGGTATTCTCTCAAAATACGAAATCAAAGACTATAAGATTTTGCCCATGCCTACGGATAATTATATGATTAAAGCAATCATAGACATCCGTGGACAGGAGGTTGCATTCTATTCACTCCATTTAGACTATAAGCATTATGCATGCTATCTACCCCGTGGATATAATAGTGGTCCCGACTGGTCTAAGCTGGCAGAACCGATCAAGGATAGCACTATAGTGATGAAAGACAACCGGCTTGGTACAAGAGATGAGGCTTTGGCAATCTTTTTAGACGACGCTAAAAGCGAGATGGATAAAGGCCGTGTCGTAGTTATGGGCGGAGATTTCAACGAACCTTCGCACTTGGATTGGCAGGAAAACACCAAGAATTTGCGCAGTCATAACGGTGTTGTGGCTAATTGGGACTGCTCCGTAATGCTGAAAAATGCTGGTTATGTAGACACTTATCGAGAAAAGTATCCCGATCCGGTAGATTATCCGGGCTTCACGTTCCCTGCAGCCAACCCTTCTGCAACCATCAGCCAGCTCTCTTTCTGCCCCGAATATGATGAGCGAGACCGTATAGATTTCGTTTATTACCACCGTTCTCAGCCTATTCAGCTTCTGAATGCAGAACTCGTAGGCCCTTCGGGTTCTGTTTATTTCGGCAAGAAAGGAGAGAACGATTCCAAGGATGTATTCATCGAACCTAAAGGTGTATGGCCCACAGATCATAAAGGCAACCTTACAACCTTCAAGCTCCGTGTGAAGCAATAAGTGTGTATGACGAAACAAAATAAGTAATTCATTTTTAAAATTAATACGATGAAAAAGAATTATATGGCAAAGACGATTGGCCTATACAGCGCTCTTATGGCTGTTCTGTGCTGTTTCTTCATTGCTTGCAGCGATAAAAATAACGATGAAAACAAGGGAGAATACAATCCCGAATTGCCCGTATCGATAGCCCGTTTTGCACCTTTAGAAGGAGGGTATGAGCAGGAAATGGTAATTTATGGCAGCAATTTCGGTATCGATACCACCAAGATAAACGTAACGATCGGTGGCAGAAAGGCAAAACTCATTTATGCCAAGAGCGATAGTATCTGCTGTTTAGTACCTTACAAGGCAGAATCAGGCCATTACGCCGTGCAGGTTAAGGTGGCTGACAAGACTGTATTAGCAGATGCGAGGTTTAGTTATGTCGGTTCATTGGCTGTGCGCACGCTGATTGGATATCGTGTGAGCAATAATGATCCGGGATGGAAAGACGGCAAGTTTGGCACGGGAAAGGACGACGGTTCGGCCACATTCGGTTTGCAGGCGGCCTTTATGAAGTTCGATCCTAAAAATCCAGATCATCTATACGTAGCTTATGAGGATTTTGACAACAGCGGATACGGCATTCAACTCATTGATCTGAAAGAAAAAACCGTAACCACTGTGCTGAACGGTGAAACCTGTTTTGGCGGAAAGCGCCTACGTGCAATAGACTTTACGTTGAAAGGTGATATGGTTGTAGCTACTGATCGTACTGATGATGGTTATAAGAGTATAAGCGTATGGATTGTGAAGAGAAATAACGATGGCAGCTTCTCCGAAACTTCTGCACGCGAAGTGCTGGCAGCATATAAACAATGTAACACAGTTGCTATTCATCCTACGAATGGCGAACTCTATTTCAATAGCTACGACCATAACGGTATATACCGTATGGACATGGATAATTATTACACTACAACGGCTGCCGGGCAGTCGTGGAATCCCTTATATGCCGGTAAGAACTTTGAAAAAATATTCACAATTGGCGAAACATATTGGAATTTTAATATCACCATACACCCATCGGGCAAGTATGCATATATCATAGTTCTTAATAAGAATTGTATTTACCGTATGGACTACGATGCTCAAACCAAAAAGTTTAAGGAGCCATATCTCGTTGCAGGGCAGCAAGGCATAAAGGGTTGGGCCGACGGAACAGCCGATGGAACGCAGATGAATTATCCTTACCAAGGAACGTTCGTCAAGAACAAGGAGTATGTAGAGCAAGGTAAAGAAGATGTTTACGATTTCTATTTCTGCGATTACGATAACTACTGCGTACGATACCTTACTCCGGAGGGGAAAGTGCATACCTTTGCCGGTCGCGGAGCTGCTTCTTACATGAAAGACAACCAATATTGGGGATCGGAAGACGGCGCTTTGAAAGAGGTTGCACGTTTCGGTAATCCCACCGGAATAGCTTATGATGAACGTACAGAGACATTCTATATCTTCGATATGTGGTTTAAATCAGTACGAACGATAGGAAAGTAGCTTTATTTTTTTGTGTGAGTAATTTTATTTTTTATCAGACAGTCGGAGTGATTCGATTGTCTGTTTTTTTATTATCCCCGGCGTTCAGAACGCTTTAATGGGAAAAGACGGAGACTGGATAGAGGCGGAGTGGGGTAGAGAACGAATGACTAAGGGGCGAGATAGTTGCATATACCGTGGGAATTTGATCTGTCTTGGTCTTTTCAAGGAATTTCGTTTTTATGGTGCATTCGTGTGGAGTTGCGTCTGTTCTGTATTTATGTCTGTATTAGGTTGTAGGTTTGTTCAACATAAGTTTATGGTCTATCTTGAACAGATATGCCGTCTATCCACGATAGACGGCATATCTGTCATTCTCATGTTTTATGTTTGTCTTTTCCGTGTCATTCGTATATCCGTTTTTCTGCGGATGTTTATACAAGATAAGTCATTGCGTAAGAGTGTTTGTACTTCGCGTATCGCTCCGTATGGTCAGTACTTCGTTCCATAAGCTCCCATAGAACACTTAAAATTAGTAAATTGTTTCACTGTTCCAAAAGTTTGGGGTAAATTTGCAATTTAATCGATAAATTACGTGTGAATGAGCCTGACAAGTATAGTAGGTAAACTTTTCGTACCCCGACAACACATGCTTGAACGTCATATCAACGGTGCTGAAGAGTTGCAGCAGTCGGTGCTGAGACATTTAATTGAACGGGGAAAAGATACCGAATACGGTAGAAATCATTTATTGAGCCATACCAAAGGTTACGAAGACTTTGTTCGTAATGTTCCTGTGAACACTTACGAGGAGCTCAAGGGCGATATCGATCGGATGCGGCATGGCGAGCGTAATGTGCTTTGGCCGGGCACCGTGAAGTGGTATGCCAAATCTTCGGGAACAACGAACGATAAGAGTAAGTTTATTCCTGTGAGTCATGAAGGGCTTCAACGCATTCATTACCAAGGGGGAAAAGACGTGGTTGCGTTCTATTTGCGTAACCATCCGGCGAGTCGGATGTTCGATGGAAAAAGCCTGATCCTTGGGGGTAGTCATGCTCCGAACTATAACTTGCCGGGCAGTTTGGTGGGTGATTTGTCTGCAATCCTTATAGAGAATATAAATCCATTGGCAAATATCGCCCGTGTACCATGCAAACAGACGGCATTGTTGTCTGATTTCGAGGTAAAACGCGATCGTATTGCCCGTGAAACTATACATAAGAACGTGACCAACCTATCGGGTGTACCCTCGTGGATGCTGTCGGTTCTGATCCGTATCATGGAGCTCAGTGGCAAACAACACTTGGAAGAAGTGTGGCCGAATCTTGAGGTCTTTTTCCATGGAGGCATTGCTTTCAGTCCTTATCACAGACAGTATGAACAGCTCATCACTCTGCCCACGATGAACTATATGGAGACTTATAACGCCAGCGAGGGCTTCTTCGGCATACAAGACGATTTGAACGACAAGTCCATGATGCTTATGCTCGATTACGATGTGTTCTATGAATTTATCCCAATGGACCAGTTGGGTAGCGATAATCCTACAGTTTTGCCTCTTTGGGGGATAGAGACGGGTAAAAACTACGCCATGCTTATCACCACATCCTGTGGTCTCTGGCGCTATTTGATAGGCGATACAGTGAGCTTTACTTGCAAAAATCCGTATAAATTCATTATCACTGGTCGCACTAAATACTTCATCAATGCTTTCGGAGAGGAACTGATAATGGACAATGCCGAGCAAGGTTTGGCTTACGCATGTGCTGAAACAAACGCTGAGGTGTCGGAATATACGGCAGCACCTGTATATATGGACCGCGATGCTAAGTGCCGTCATCAGTGGCTCATTGAGTTCTCGCGCGAGCCAAATAGCATAAATGAGTTTGCCACCTTGCTTGACCGTAGGTTACAGGAGATAAACAGTGACTACGAAGCCAAGCGTTTTCATGACGTTACATTGCAGCATCTCGAAGTTGTAAAAGCCAAACAAGGACTTTTCAACGGATGGTTGAAGTCGAAAGGCAAACTGGGTGGACAGCATAAAATACCGAGACTCTCCAATAATCGCAAGAATATAGAGGAACTTCTTGCGATGAATGCACGTCTGTAGCAGGTAGAAAAGAGCAAGTATAAAAGGCAGAAAGCATGAATAGAAACATGGCAGGTCTCAGACGTAAGATGCAGGCATCGCTCCTAAAAACGAGCGATGCGAATATCATTCGTTCTGTTTTCTGCCGGTCTCTTCGTTCTTTTGGCTTTCTTTTTCCTTTGTTTTCTGCTTTTTCAGTGTTGTTCTATTCCTGCGCACGCATGGGAAATCCCGACGGAGGTTGGTATGATGAGACGCCTCCACGTGTTGTCGGGGCCTCGCCTTCCGATAAAGCAACAGGCGTAACCAGTCGAAAGATTTACATTAACTTCAGTGAATTCATCAAGATAGATAACCCTACACAGAACGTAGTGGTATCGCCTCCGCAGCTCGAAGCACCCGAAATCAAGGCACAGGGCAAACGTATAGCCATAGAACTTAAAGATTCGCTGAAGCCGAACACTACGTATACCATCGATTTTAGTAGTGCCATATCCGACAATAATGAGCAAAATCCACTCGGAAACTATGCATATACTTTCTCTACAGGTATCGAAATCGATACATTGGAAGTATCTGGAATTGTCTTAGAAGCCGAGAATTTGGAACCCATCAAAGGTATTTTAGTTGGTTTATATAACGATCTATCAGACTCAGTTTTCTGTAAAAAACCCATGTTGCGGGTATCTAAGACCGATAGCCGTGGGCACTTTGTCATCAAAGGCGTAGCCCCAGGCAAGTATCATATATATGCTTTACAGGATGCAGACGGTAACTATTTCTTTAATCAAAAGAGTGAAAAGTTGGCATTCTCGCAAGATATAATTGTTCCGTCGTTCGTTTCAGACGTGCGTCAAGATACTCTGTGGACAGACTCTCTACATATCAAGAATATCGACCGTGTGGGATATACCCGTTTCATACCCGATGATATCGTAATGCGTGCCTTTACCGAGAAACTTACTGACCGCTATTTCTTGAAATCTGAACGTAATGAAGCCGACCATTTTTCACTGTATTTCAGTTACGGAGACGACAGATTACCCATTATTAGGGGCCTTAATTTTGATGAAAAGAATGCTTTTCTCGTTGAAAGCAATGCCCTCAACGACTCCATTACCTATTGGCTGCGCGATACAGCCCTTGTGAATAAGGATTCTTTACTGGCCGAAGTGCAGTATCGGATGACGGATGATTCGACGAAAGTACTCAGAAATCAGACTGATACATTATTTCTCTTGTCTAAACAGACCTATGCCAGACGTATGAACGAAAAGGAAAAAGCGCGTGAAGAATGGCAGAAAAAGCAAGATAGAGCCAAGAAACGTGGCGACAAGTACGAGATCGTAATGCCGCCAGATGAACTTAAATTGAAAATAGGGTTATCATCTACACTCGATCCTGATCGTAATATATCGTTCGATTTCCCTACTCCGTTGGCCGTGGTCGATACATCTAAGATACATCTTTACGCCAAACATGACACGCTTTGGTACGTTTCGCGCCTCCGATTTACAGAGCGTAACGATACTACAATGCCCTCTTTAGGCAATTTTCCGCATGAAAATAAGCGTAAATACGAACTACTTGGCGAATGGAGACCGGGTATAGAATATAGTTTGGAGATAGACAGTGCGGCGTTTGTTGACATGTATGGCCGCGTTTCAAGAAAAATAAAGCAGGGTTTCAGTGTGAAGCCGACCGATGAATACAGCTCTATCTTGATGAATATAGCGGGCATGCAAGACAAACATTTGGTCGTTCAGCTCTTAAATGAGCAAGATAAAACGGTGAAAGAAGTACATACCAATAACGGTACGGCAGAGTTCTATTACGTTGACCCCAAGACTTATTACATGCGATTATACGTAGACAGTAATAATAATGGGCATTGGGATACGGGCGACTATGCCAAGATGCTCCAACCGGAAGAAACTTATTATTACTCTGAACCCATTGAATGTCGGGCCAAGTGGGATGTAACATTGTCATGGAACCCTACTTCTATTCCGCTTGACAGGCAGAAACCGGGGAAAATAACCAAGCAAAAGCCAGATAAAGAGAAAAAGATAAAGAGCCGAAATCTGCAACGCGCCAGAGATCTCGGCATCGAGTATGTACCAAGTTCGAGGTAACTACCGGCTTTCTTGGTGGCATTCGATTATGATTTAACAATAAAACGAAGATGAGATATTACAAGTTTATCATGATTATCGTGTTGGTGTTGGCTTCTTATATATCGGCCGGAGCCCAGTGCACCTTTAGGAATACGGCATTCAAGTCAGGTGAATTTCTCACTTATAACCTTTATTATAATTGGAAATTCGTGTGGATAAAGGCGGGCACTGCATCCATGTACACCGTGCAGAGCAGCTACAACGGGCAGCCGGCCTACCGGTCTTCACTTGTTACGCGGGGCAATGAACGGGTAGACAATCTTTTTTTGTTGCGAGACACTCTGCTTTGTTATGCGTCTACAAATATGGCTCCGCTTTATTTCCGTAAAGGTGCACACGAAGGAAAACGCTACTATGTTGACGAAGTGTTTTACTCCTATCCAAACGGTAAATGTCAAATTAAGCAACATCAGTTGACGAGTTCTGCCGAAAATCGGTGGGAGAGTCATACGTATGAAAATTGTGTGTTTGATATGCTTAATATCTTTCTTCGCGCAAGATCGTTCGATCCGGCCAATTGGAAG
This sequence comes from uncultured Prevotella sp., assembly GCA_963547065.1. Classification (GTDB taxonomy): domain Bacteria; phylum Bacteroidota; class Bacteroidia; order Bacteroidales; family Bacteroidaceae; genus Prevotella. Next base: position 13,332 of record CAUUQE010000055.1, read on the forward strand.
AAAGGCTATCGGGTGGATTTCATGATAGCCAGCGGCCATGAAACGGTTCCTGCACAACTCAAGTTTAATAGCAGAACAGCGATAAAGGCTGATAATGGTGTGAAATATCGTTGCCTGCAATTGTCGTATTTGGAGAAAGAAGACGGTAAATATAAGCGGATAGTCGACTTTTACGTAACAGATGATAATAATCATATCCCTGTTCGTCTTGACATGTTTTTGCGTTTTGGTTCTGCAAAAGCCTTTCTCGTAGGGATACAGGGGTATCGCAATCCGATTACATCGCAGGTGAAGTAAGGACGGACAGTTCGGCTGTCTGTCTAATATTCTGTAATTTTCCGTAGTAGTGGGGGCAACTCAAAGCTGTCGCATTTGATTTTGTCGAGCAGATTGCTGCCTTTTTCTGTCAGCGAAAGGTACATTTGTCGCCGGTCTTCTTTACCTAATCTCCGCTTGACGAGTGAATGTTTTTCTACAGAGCCGATCACTTTCGAGGTATTGGAGCATGAAAGACCTAAGGTTTCCGCTATTTCTCCCGCCGTCATTCTTTCATTTTCATTGAGTGTACAGAGCAACATTGTCTCGTTGATGTTCAATCCAAAAGCTTTTTCGAATTCATTTTCAAGCTCCGCAATGGCACGATACACATTACGGAGCTTACATATTTTATTGCTTTCCATATTGTTTGTTCCTACTTTGTGTAGGGAGGTCTGCATTTAGATGCTTACTTAACAGATTGCGTTTTACTTGATTTTCAATATATTCTCTATG
>CAUUQE010000056.1:0-13942 GCA_963547065.1 uncultured Prevotella sp.
TTAGATCGAGCCTATCGGCATATTTATTGCATACTTCGAGGCTGGTAACCTGTGAGCCATCTTCAACGATAATGACTTCGAAATTACGATAGATTTGTTTGGTAAGGCTCTCGAGCAGTTCGTCTATTTCGTTCGGACGGTTGAATACGGGAATGATGAGGCTGTACTTCATGATGACAGGTTATGTATATGGTGGAAATAGGCTGTATGTCTATGATAGATAGGCGGTGCTTCTGTGGGGCGTAGGCTTATGGTTTAATCGGAATAGGCAGTGCGCGTAATATCGGAAGGGGTAAAATATAAGGATGAAAAGTCGGCGTGCTACCGTCTTTCCATCCTATGTTTGGTAGGATTATTATTCCTTGACGCGCTGCAAATACGAGCCGTCGCGCGTATCTACCTGTATGAGATCGCCCTCGTTGATGAACAACGGAACGCGTACTTCTACGCCTGTTTCGAGCGTAGCAGGCTTGGTTGCGTTGGTTGCAGTGTCGCCCTTAATGCCCGGTTCGCTATGTGTAACGCGCAAAACCGTCTTAACTGGCATCTCTGCAGACAGTATAGTGCCGTCGCTGGTATCGGTAACAACTTCGACAACATCGCCTTCTTTCATGAAATCAACGCCCTCTATACCCTCTTTGGCGATAGGTATTTGCTCGAAAGTTTCCTGATTCATGAAGATATATCCCGTAGGATCTTGATACAAATACTGGTATGGACGGCGCTCAACTCTCACGTCTTCCAATTTGAAACCTATCTGGAAGGTGCGCTCCAGTACGCGCCCGTCGGCAACGTTTTTCAATTTAGTGCGCATAACGGTATTGCCTTTGCCCGGTTTAACGTGCTGAAAGTCGATACAAGTCCAAATCTTACCATCCAAACGGATGCAGGTTCCGATTTTAATTTCTTGTGAATTAATCATTTTATTTGCTTATCTTGAATTATTATAATTATCTGATAGGGTAGGTAATTTGTGGGTGCAAAGGTACGATTTTTATAGAAAAAAAACTAAATAATAAGGCTAAAAGTGGTTTAATTCTTTGTTATTTCGAAAATTATAAGTACTTTTGCAACCCAAAAGTGCAAATAATAACAATAAAAAAGATAGAAAGCAATGAAAAGAACATTTCAGCCTCACAACAGAAGGAGAGTGAACAAGCACGGTTTCCGCGAGAGAATGGCAACGAAGAACGGTCGGCGTGTGTTGGCTTCTCGCCGTGCCCGTGGCCGTAAGAAATTAACCGTTTCCGACGAAAACCACGGAAAGTAAATTCATAGAGGTTCATTGCCAGTCGGCTTGGCAACGAAAAAGCAGCAAAGAAAACGTGGCTTCTTTGCTGCTTTTTGCATCATGCGGCGCAAGTAGACGAAAGGTATGTTATATACTGAATACGGTAGTTGCGGAGATGTATGGTCAACTCTTTAGGCATTAATATAAAAAATAAATATGTTTTATTTTGCTTTATCTATGGTTTACGCTATCTTTGCATAAGATAGACAGAGTTTTAATAAATCGAATATAAACTTGATTAATCTTGGCTTTTGCCGTCTTTGCAATAAAATAATAGTCAATGGAGTCTTCGGAGTTTATAGCTAAATTCAAAAGCAAATACCTTTGGGGTAATCTTGGAGCCATGGCATTGGTTGTGGTGTTGCTGTGTGTCGGTCTGAAGTTTGGGCTGGAAAAGTACACACATCATGGAGAATCTATTGCTATACCCAACATTAAGCATAAACGATTGCATGATGCGGAGCGGATACTTGGAGATCTCAAACTGAGAATCGTGGTAACTGATACGGGGTATGTAAAAACACTGCCACCTGATTGCATATTGGAACAGACGCCCGAGGCAGGTGAACATGTAAAATCGGGGCATGTTGTTTATGTGACTATCAATGCGTCTCGGTCTCCTACCATTACACTTCCTGACGTGATAGACAACAGTTCATTGCGTGAAGCCATGGCAAAACTTACTGCGATGGGATTCAAATTGGGTAAACCGAAGTATATTCCTGGAGAGAAAGACTGGGTGTATGGGATACTCGTCCATGGAAAGAATGTGACTACAGGCAATAAAATTTCGATAGAAGACTCTTTGGTCATCGTTGTAGGAAACGGTTCGCGTGATACAACGGAAGATGTGGATTATGTAGATCCTGAATATCCTGATTACGAGGAAAGCAATGGTGATGTGGATGAGTTTCAAGAAGTGACGGGAACGGAGGAACAACCTGTAGCGGTTCCTTCGGAAATAAAAAAAGGTGAAAAGGAGTAGGATTAGAAGACAAATAAAAAACGAACCAAAAATAAAACGACGAACTGCGATTGATGGCTTACTGTGTAGATGATATAGAAGAGTTGGAAGACGTCGAAGATCAGCAGCTCTACGAGCATTTTCGCGTGGTGGTAGACAAGGGACAGGAACCCTTGCGCATCGATAAGTATATGTCGGAGAAACTTCAGCATTCGAGTAGAAACCGTATACAGAGAGCAGCTGATGCCGGTTTTGTGCATGTGAATGACCGGTCCGTGAAGAGTAATTACAAGGTGCGCCCGATGGATGTGATTACGCTGATGCTCGACCGTCCGCGGCACAACAGCACGATAGAGGCGGAAGATATTCCTTTAGACATCGTATTCGAGGACTCCGAGTTGATGGTTATTAATAAACCGGCGGGATTGGTGGTACATCCGGGAGTAGGAAACTTTCATGGTACGCTTGTCAATGCCATAGCATGGCACTTGAAAGATTTGACGACATTTGATCCGAATGATCCGGAAGTAGGGCTTGTGCATCGTATCGATAAGGATACAAGCGGTCTGCTGGTTATTGCAAAGACACCGATGGCCAAGACCAAATTAGGTCTGCAATTCTTCAATAAGACACCCCGTCGTCGTTACAATGCTTTGGTATGGGGTAACTTCACGGAAGATGAGGGATGTATTGAGGGAAATATTGCCCGTGATCCGAAAGACCGTCTGCGCATGACAGTATTCGCACCCAACTCGGAGATCGGAAAATCGGCCGTTACTCATTATCGGGTGATCGAACGCTTCGGCTATGTAACTCTTGTGGAGTGTATTCTTGAGACAGGACGAACACATCAGATACGTGCACATATGAAACATATTGGGCATCCGCTCTTCGGCGACGAACGCTACGGAGGTACAGAGATATTGCGTGGGCAACGCAGTTCGACCTACAAAGCTTTCATACAGAATTGCTTTAAGTTGTGTAGGCGGCAAGCACTTCATGCGCGGACATTGGGTTTCGTGCATCCGGTTACAGGCAAGCAGATGGACTTTACGTCGGACTTTCCAGCGGATATGTCGATGTTGGTTGATAAATGGCATAGCTATATAAGTGGAACTACTAAAGATACATTTGAGGAATAAATAAATATAACGGTAAGTATGGAAAAAATAAAGAGAAACATAGCGATTGTTTGTGGCGGTGATTCGTCTGAACATGACGTGTCTTTACGTTCGGCGCAGGGACTTTATTCTTTTTTCGACAAGAAGCGCTATAATGTGTATATCGTGGATGTTAAAGGTGTGGACTGGCATGTGAACTTCGAGAATGGTGAGGTGGCGGCGATAGATAGGAATGACTTTTCGTTCGTAAAAGATGAGAAAGCCGTTATTTTCGATTATGCTTATATTACTATACACGGTACTCCGGGCGAGAATGGTATTATGCAGGGCTACTTCGAACTCATACACTTGCCGTATTCTACGAGCGGTGTATTGGTGGAAGCGATGACTTTCGACAAATACGTGCTCAATAACTATCTGCGCAGTTTCGGTATTAATGTGGCGCAGAGTCTGCTGCTTCGCCGAGGCGAAGAAGACAAGTATTCCGAAGAGTATATAGAAAAAACGATCGGTATGCCATGCTTTGTGAAGCCTGCAGCCGACGGATCGAGTTTCGGGGTATCGAAAGTGAAGAATGCGGATCAGCTGGCTCCTGCGCTTAGAGTAGCATTCATGGAGAGTGACGACGTGATGATAGAAGCATTTATGAAGGGAACAGAGATATCCGTAGGTTGCTATAAGACCAAGAAGAAGTCGGTTGTATTCCCAGCTACCGAGGTAGTTACGTCCAATGAATTTTTTGATTATGATGCTAAGTATAACGGGCAGGTGCAAGAGATTACGCCTGCGCGCATTGCACCCGAAACAGCTAAAAAGGTTGCAGAGGAAACAAGTAAGATATACAATATACTCCATTGCAACGGAATTATACGCATCGACTATATTATTACGAAAGACGAAGCTGGTAACGACAAAGTAAATATGCTTGAAATCAATACGACCCCGGGTATGACACATACCAGTTTCATTCCGCAGCAGGTGCGTGCCGCCGGCTTGGATATTAAAGATGTACTAACCGATATCGTAGAAAATCAGTTTTAGAGCATTGATATCTTATAATATTAATTTGCCTCTTGTTAGAGTATATAATATATAAAGAGTGTTATTTTCTCCGGATTATTAAAAATATATATAAAGTCGTGCTATTTTGATAGCACGACTTTATTTTAGTTTAAAGTTTAGCTGTTATTAGAAGATATACTGGATACGTGCCTGAATTACATTTACATTTTTTGCCTCTAAGGCATTGTTATGAACATGGATGTAGTGATAATTCACACGAAAAGTGACGTACTTGTTCCAAAAGAGTGAGAGACCTGCTGTGAGGTCTGACATTCTACCGGCATTCTGCATGCCGTCAATATAGGAATTTGTAATGGCTTTTGCATCATGCAGGTCGAGATAACCGTAACCGAGTGCAAGTTCTAAGTTTTTATTATAAGGATTGTTGACACCCGATCCTCCGAAATTATAGGAGTAATCGGCAGGATTAATGATGATGCCACGTGCTGAAACGTAGAATCCGTCGGTATTGTACGTGTTACCAGCATCACGCGCGATATGTGACCAATAGTATTGACTGCTTAGTTGGAAATTATGATAAATTCCTTGAAACTCGGCCGTGAATTTATTTTCCCAACGTGCATCTGTAATATCAATGGCTGTTGCTGTAGTTTTGTCGACGGCAGTGAGATAGCGTTTTGTATAGGCAATATGTGAATGTGCTCCGTTGTTCGACTCTGCCTTTACATGCATACCGCTGAAACCTACATGGAAGCCATATTCATCATTCATGATAGGACGCCAAACAAAACGACCGGCTAAAGAATATCCTTGCGGACCACTTTTGTTTGTACTTTTGGTAAGAGCCGAGTTGTCAGCAAATAGCCCATACTGAAACCATAATGGGTTATTGTATATTGTATGCATCAAACCAATACGACGACCGGGTTGGAAGATATTTGCTTCTGGTTCGTCCATATATTCTTTCTTCGCAGAGCTGTAAGACGAAGAAAGTCCGAATGGTACAGTATAATGACCTGCACGCAGGAAATTATTCTCTTGGAAGTTATACTGAAGATATGTATCTTTAAGTGAAACTTCGTTATTCGTGTAGCTTACGTCTCCTCGGAATGACCATTTACCATAAGTGGCTTTTACACCTACGCGAATATCTCGTACAGAAATGCCTTCGTTCATTTCTCCGTCTTGTGTCTTGGCGGCATCGTTTTGTGTATAAGTGGCAGCATCGAACAAAGCTCTGCCGGTAACATTGATTTTAAGCTCTTCTTGGGCTAATGTACTTGTTGCAGTAAAAGTAGCAAAGGCTGCCATTAGAATATAACGTTTCATAATAACTTTATTTTTTTATTCTTTATTCATCTTTAATATTGTCGTAAGCACGGATAGCTTTCATGAAGCAGGTGTTTACATCTTCGAGAGTATATAGACCATCTGCATTTTTTGTATAACCTTTCAGAGTAATTGGGAATATTTGAGGCGGGTTATTAAGGTCAAGCATACGAATGCCTCGCAATTGATCAGTAGACTGATAAACGAGATTAACGTCGCAATAGATTTTACCGTCTTTTCCGACGAATTTCTCGATAACGACTTTGCTACCGATAGGTGTCTTCTTTTCTATTGAGTTGGGTAGTTCATATGCTTCTACTCCCAAAGCGGCTAATACTGACGCGATATTAGAGTCGTGTCCGCAAAGAAAGGTAAATTTACGGTTCGCTGAATTTAATTCATCATACATGTAGGTGAGTAATGGATGTGCAACGTTTACGGCTACAATAGGAGCACTGAACAACACGTCGCCGTAAACATCTTTGATCTTTGCAATCTGTATCCAATCGTCTGAAGTGATGTTGTGGCCGAAAGCAGCTTTCATTGTATCCGGCTCTTCATAATATTGGAGTATTAGGGCATCGGAACATGTATTCGCATCTTTGAGTGATCCTTTCATTCGAGGCTCATCACCTCTTTTGAGAATAATTTCTGTATTATAGTTGTCGAATGCACATATTTTTCCACTTTTGCAGGCTGGAGATGTTTTGAGATCAAGGATATTCGCCGTTATAGTATAAGCTTTCTTTAATCCTTCGTTAATACCTACGATACCTTTCTTACCCCCCATGGCTGCAATTTGCTTCATGGCTTCGGCTTTGAATGATTCACTTTCTTTTGTAAGTCTTGGAAAGAAGACTGGATCCATCTTACTAGGCAGATAACGGTGGTTTATAGTAACGTTGGCAACAGGAAAGAAAGCGGTAGTAAAATAGTGAGCGGTAGCTATGCAACGTTGCATACTGTTGGCATAAATATTTACTTCATCACTATTTGGCACATAGTTTTCTGGGAAAAGTCCTGCGTCTACGGCCCATTTTCGGAAATAAATACCATTTATTGTTTCAAGTACCCCGCCACGTGAAGTAAGCTGACTTGCACCTGCCGACCAATGATTCCACTCATGAGATGTTATAGTCTCAAGCAGACTACCTTTGGTTGATAATGGAGCGCGAATGTTGTGGCGGCTAAGGATAACTACCCCTTTCAGTGTATAATTATCTTTAAACTGTTGCGAACGTTGCTTTTGTGCAAATAATGTAAGCGGAAATAAAGTTATCGCTAACAAAATGTAAGAAAAGATATTCTTTTTCATTGTAATAAGAATTTAAAAAGTGAGAATTGGGTGATAATTAAATTAGCGTCATATTATAAAAAATAGACATGAGGATATATCGATTAATTGCAATCGTGTTTGTAATGTTACAGCCTATTATATTATAATGATAATGTCATGATGTTTATTAATATTCTTATTCATTTGATCTTATCGATAGTCGTATGAGAAAAAGTAAAAAAACAGTTGCGAAATGAAAGGTATTTAAAATCTTCTTTATTTTCGAGATACATTTTATTTGTAACAAATATAGGTATGATTTCGAAAAGATAGTCCTACTGCTAACATACTTTAACAATATTTTTACGAAATGATAGTTTTCTTTTCTATTTATGCTTGTATTTTTGTTTCAGCTACTCTGTTAAGAAGTGTTGAACAACGTCTATCGTAATTTCAAACTCAGGAAATAGTAGTGTCGGATATACTATTTTGATTGGAATATATAGAGCGTTTGCCTTTTTATGTTTTCCGTATTTTTCTTTTAGGAAAACAGGCTTCTTATCGTGTTTCTTGTGGGCGTATTTGGTTATATCTCTGTATTTTTCGTATAGATAACACATTTAATGCTGATATATGATATATTTATCAATGATGTATACACTGCCTGATCGGATTAGGAGATACATGTATCTGGAGGATATATTTTTATTGTGGAAATGATCGGAATGGTTTATTAAAAAGGCGTGTTTATCCTATTCCTGTTAGAGGATGATATTTGAAGAGGTGTGGTGCAGAGAGTGCGGATAGGAATAGGCGGTAGTCGTTTATGAGTTTCAATTCATATTTTTATTGGATGATGGATTATTACCCAATGTTACCTCCCTTCTGTCTGTGATGGTGACTAATCTGCTATTATTTTTTTATTTTATAATTTCTTGTTAGTAAAACTTTTATCTTTGCAATAAATAAGTCGTACCTTAACAAGTAGAAGATAGTTTGGCTGTATTCGGTTTGTTTTGATGTCGTAATTATTTATGAATTTTAATATCCTTATTCCGGCATGACGAAGGAAGATAGCTAGCCGTTAATTCTCGGACAACTCTTGAAGCAGGGTTCTGTTTTGGTTTCCGATTTAGCGGAAGCCCTTGATGTTTCATCTGTTACGGCCAGAAAAGACCTTACGGAATTAGAGAATGAGGGGAAACTTTGTTGCTGTCACAGTAAAGACATTGTCATCAATTCCATTGCAAGCAATTGAACTGTAATGAAAAAGAAAAGTTTTTTCTTCCATAGTCAAGGAGAGCAGAAGTGTCTGATATTGAATTTATCATTGCCGAAACTAAATTATTACAAAAGAACTGTAATTTCTCGTATATAATATAAGCAAGGTTAAATAAAGCCTAATAAAGTGCTCTTTTTAAACGAAATACTTGTGCGTATTGGTATTTTTATTTAATTTTGCCCATAGTAAAATATGTTAACATTCTTTAATGGCTAAAGGTGGCAATAGGTATTTTTGCCCATGTTTCAAATATTGAGACAAGGAAAGCTGTGTATGAAGTTTAATAAGAGTGCAGGATGGCTGAAAAGTATACAAAAAGAACTCTGCTCGTTTCTTGGAGGCCAGTACGATACCGACAGAGAACTATGATTGTTTCATCGAATTATAATGGATTCTTTGCGATGATTTGTCGATAGAATGTCTGTTATTTTTTCAAGATGGGCTTAAAAACGATATTATATGAAAATACCTTCTGAATTTGATGAAATTCGTCCGTATGAACCGGAAGAATTACCTGTGGCATATGAGCGCTTATTAAGTAATCCCCAGTTCCAGATGGTTATGGCATATATCATGCCCGGCGTTCCTTTCGACGTAATTGCGACAAAGATGCGTTCGTGTAAAACCAATCTTGAATTTCAAAAAGCTTTCTGTTATCCTTTTCTCGAAAGCTTACTTTCAAAAGCAAGTAAGGGCTGCGATATAGATATTTCTGCGATAGATTGTACAAATAGATATACTTTTATCAGCAACCATAGAGACATTGTGCTCGACTCGGCCCTATTGGCAAAGTTGCTGATTGATGCCGGCTTTACTACTACATGCGAAATTGCAATAGGAGATAACCTGCTTTTTATTCCGTGGGTAAATGATCTTGTTCGTATTAACAAGTCGTTCAAGGTAGAACGGAAATTGCAGAGAAGCGAGAAACTTCGGTCAAGCAAACGACTTGCAGAGTATATGCACTTTGCTATCAAGGAGAAAAATGAAAACCTATGGATTGCGCAGCGTGAAGGCAGGTGTAAGGATTCCGATGATCGCACGCAGGATGCGGTTTTGAAAATGATGACGCTTGGCGGTGACGGAACTTTTATTGATCGTCTTTTGCAGCTACATTTAGTTCCTTTGTCTATATCTTATGAATTTGATCCATGCGATTTCCTGAAAGCTCGTGAGGCGCAATGCAAGCGTGACATTTCGGATTGGAAGAAATCGCCGAACGATGATATGGAGAGTATGAAAACGGGTATTTTTGGTTATAAGGGACACATACATTATCAATGTGCAGCATGTATAGACGACTTCCTTCGTCAGATTGACACCACACAACCTAAGAGTGATCTCTTCCATTCTATAGCAGAACATATTGATGATGCTATACATAAGAATTATCGTTTGTATCCCTGTAACTATATAGCGCTTGATATGCTGCACGGAACAACGGAATATACATCCCATTATACAGTCGAAGATAAGGCTTTCTTTAAACAATATCTTGCCGGACAACTTGCAAAGATTGATATTCAGAACCGTGATGAGGATTACTTGAAGCAGTGTATGTTGACGATGTATGCTAATCCGGCCATCAATTACCTGGCAGCATTATGAGAAATGGAGCGCTCATAGCCATTATTTTATTATTTGTTTCATGCCATTCTGAACCTTATAAAACGGGAGATGGAAAGTATTCCTATCTGCGTTCCGATTTCGTAGAAGCTCATACTTCTGCTGCCGGAGTTTTCGATTATGTGGTTACAGATGATGGCGATACGCTTTCGATGCGACCTCCACTAAAAGCCTCCTGGGCACAAACTCCCGACTCTCTTTATCGTTGTTTATTATATTATACTCATACGAATAACTGTATAGAACCGATTTTTGCACAGAGCGTGCTGGTTGTTTCGTACAAGAATTCGGCAGAGTTCGACACCGTTTTTACAGACAAACTCATATTCGAAAGTGCATGGATTAGTCGCAACCGTAAATATTTAAATGTCGGTTTTTCTGTAAAGACAGGAAACGATGGTACAACAAATCGCGCACAGCAAATCGGATTGGTTTGCGATTCTATTGTCAATCGCACCAACGGCCGTAAAGATATGTATCTTCGTATATTCCATAATCAGAACGGAGTTCCCGAATATTACAGCAGTAAGGGGTATATGAGTCTTCCGCTGCAGGGAACTTCTGCAGGCACAACAATCCATCTAACTGCTAATACCTATAACGGGAAAGTAGAAAAACTCGTAAATTATTAGTTTTTTATTACCTTATTACGTTACTTTTTGTATTTGTTCTCTGATTTCATCCATCAGTCTGTAGGTGTTTTTCAGACTGTCGAAATCAGAAATGTGCGCGTCTTTTATTTTGTGTTCCACGATGTTGGCAAAGGTTTCTATCTCGGAATAGAAGCCTTGCGAATAGATCTGGTTGTTCTCCATGATAGGAATAAAACCGTTCCTTCCGTAAAGATTGATAGTTGAGGTATTGTTTTTGAAGACTTTCTCTAAAGGAATACCTGCAACGGATGAATGCTTCGGAGTAAAGTCTACCACCTCCATTCGGTTCAATGAATATATTCCTTTCGATGTATTGATGTCAAACAAATCCTGTGCAGTCTGCCATGAATAATCGGTAGAGAGTTCTAATGTTCCTGATAGGTGGCGGTGTTGTAAGATAAGGAACAAGGTTATTCCTCCGTTATGAGAACTCTTTATCGTTTCTACGGCTTTTATCTGTGCCGCTCCAAAAAGGAATGTAACATAATCGATCGGGTGTATGAACAGATCGAGTAAGGCGTCTCCTTCGGGATAGAGTCCCGTGAGATAGCGGTAATGATAACTGTGTACGGTATCTTTTCGTAGTCGGTTCTGCAAAATATAGGTACATGGAGAGAAGCGTCTTTGCAAACCTACGACGACATGTTCCGCACCATAGAGTTTTATCTTGTCTGTCAATGCATTTAATTGCTGTGAACTTTCGCACGGAGGTTTCTCTATAAATAGCGATTTACCGCTCTTGAGTACTTCGCTTGCTATGCTGAAGTGTGTGCGAGGAGTAGTGGATACGAACACTCCTTTGACGTTTTTATCTGTCAGTATCTCGCTCAAAGAGTTCGTTCCTCTTATACCTATGTATTTTCTTTGTATCGTTTTCGCCTTTTCTGCAGATGTGCAACAGATATATTTTAGTGGAAGTTGAAGATGTTGAATGACGGGAAGCAGGTTATTGAGGCTATGTTTTCCAATGCCTACGAGTGCGTATTGTTGTTCGTAGATATTCTCCAAAAACCTTTTGCTACGCATTTGTTTGTATCTGTTGATGACGGTCTGTATTGCGCTCATAGTTGCTTGTTTTATGCTTGATGTTTTTGATATGTTGTTTATAGGTTATGTTTCTTTCTCCTGTCCATTGGTATTTGCCGTAGAAGATTTCGATTATTCGCTTGGGTAAGAGCCGCTCCAAATTTCGAAGAAGGATAATGTCGTATTTGCGATGATAGTTTATCCAACAGTTGTTGCATTCTTTCGAGTGTCGACATTGGATATTACAACCGGTTTTAGAATTGAAAATCTCGTCCAAACTACTTGTGTGTATATTCCCCAATGTAATATCCAAGTTTTGACACAGGGGTACATCGCCGTTCGAATGAATGACCAACTCGCTGAATATGCTGTGGCATCTCAGCTGCAGTCTTTTATTTCTCCATTCGTCGTACAGTGCTACGAAATCGTAGTTTTCTTCTGTCCGATGTATGGATGATGGTATCTTGTTAAGCCAATTCCTGTTGTTTGTATCAAGTAGACCGGTAGTTGTGTCGAAAAACGACATCGTGTTGTAAATACCGATCCTTACATCTATGCCGTATTTCTCGGCAATACAGATAACGTGTTCCATATCTTTAAACGTATTCCAAGGCGAAAGACAGAACATAAGCGATATGGATACAAGACTTTTACATTGCTCTACAACTTCACACACGTTGTCATATCCATCAGTACCTCTCATATACAAATAGGTAGCCCTATCTCCATCGAGCGACACATACAAATGTTTAGGTCGATGATTTTTTACTGCTTTGATCACTTTTCGTGGGGCAAGACAGTTCGACAATAATGTGTAATTGGGATGATGTGTATCGAACCATGCTAATATCTCGTCTGCTTCGGGATGAAGAATGAACTCTCCGCCTTCCAATCCCACTATTGTGTGTCGGGTTACACATTTGCTGTTCATAATTCGTTTGATATCGTTCAAGCTCAAGTGTTCTACTGGTTTCTTCCAAATGGAACAGTGCTTGCAACGCGATTGGCAGCGAGTAGTAGAATATATCATTAAAGATGTAAGTTTTTTGTGCCTCTTTCGTAGTATGTTGTTTACAAAGTTAAATCCATTATGGATATAATCATAAAGGGTATACATTATTTTTCGTTTGTTCTTTTTCTTTATTCTTAAAGAGCGAGGACCAACGAAAAGACTGCACAACTTAATAGTTCCTTTTTCTTATATGGTGACTTTTTGGATATTGTTACCACGTTAGTCTCAGACCGAACGGTACAGTTGTCGTGAACGGATGCTCCGTACGATAGGTCTGAATATCACTTCTGTTTCTGAAATAATAGAACATGTTAGGCTCTATATAGAAGCTGAATGGTTTGAAGATGCGGTACTGAACGCCTACACCGAGGTTGACAGACCACTGACACGTAGGCTGAATATTACTCTTAATATTGAATGATGAGTCGGCTGTTACAATATATTTTTTGTTGATTGAGCTATGAACAGGTATCTCAAATGTAACGCCTCCGGTTGTATAAACATTGAATTTTCCTTTCCCCCAGATGCGATAAGTCAGGCGGAGCGGTATGCCTATGTAGTCTATCTTCTGTGTCTTTTTGGTAGAGGCTTTATGGAATTCGCCTTCGAATACCGATTTCAACTTTGTATAGTTTACTCCCGTACCGAAGAACCAATGCGAACTTAACTGCTTATTGAACGAAAGTCCGAAGGTTATCGGGCAGTAATGATGTGCATGCTCACCTAATCCTCTTTCCGTACTTTGGACATTATTGACAAGAATACGACTGATATTGGCCCTCTCTGTAGAGTCCATCAGTAAGCTATTCCTATTGTAATAGTCCTGATATTCGTCCCAAGAATAAATCTTAGCAGCAGCTCCTCCGTTAGCATAATCTACAACCGACAGGTAATTAAGGTTAGATAATGCGTCGCCCATCGTAGGATTAGAGGAATAACCGAAATTTATCGTCCACGGATATTTTTTCTTTTGTGTGCTGCGCATATTATTTACGGCCATGTTACTTATGGGTAAAACATTCCTTTGTAATAATATGGAATCATTTATATCGGTAGTCTTTATTGTAGTTTTTCTTATAGAATCGATATTGAATGCTGAATTATGTTTGGTGCTGTCGCTATGATTGCAAGAAATGGCACGATTTGTTGTATTGCCTTTCTGTACAATAATGTAAGTAAGTGTAGTCCTTTTAACCCATTTCTTTTCTTCTTGTTTACCGGTAGTTTCCCGATGGTTTTCAACGAAGGAAGGTTCTTTTCTCTTAATATTTTCCGTTTTGTTTCTTGAAGTATAATAAATGTATAGCGGAATAAATACTGGTAACAAAAGAATTATCCA
>CAUUQE010000057.1:0-13796 GCA_963547065.1 uncultured Prevotella sp.
CCATACTCGCGAAGCAAACCGAGCCACTTAGGTTCGGCACGAAAGATAAATCTTTTGTAAACAGGCGACACAATCTTCGTGGCCGGACACTCAAGATTGCCCACTACTATATCGGAGTTGCGGAGCACAGAATCTACACCTTTTGAGAACAAACGGGCATCTCGACTCCATTCTATGTGCTTTCTCACCCCTCTGTCGAGCAAAATATCGCCTGTAAAGATTACGCTCAATGTGTCTGCTGCAGGCACCTTGGCCACAAAAACAAAGCATACGACCGCCACAGTTATAAAACGCAGGAAAGTCGTATGCTTTCTATCATCGTATTTTTTCACGATTTCATCGGTAGTTTTTGTATCACTCAGGGCCATTAGCAGCCCGAACCATAAAAGACTCGATCGTTATCTTCTACCGGTGTGTCGAGCGGAATAACAATTTCTTCCATCCAAACAGGCATGCCTTTGCGCGGATTTGTTTTGAGTTTTTGTTGCCATTCTTCATCGGTCATGCGTTGTTCATCGGTGGATTGTTTAAACTCTCGGTAAGAAAAAACGGCTCCACGCGTAAGATAAAGACGGTCGTTGATCTCCACAATCACGTAAATTTCGTCTACCGGCCCTACTGCCTCGTAGAGTACGGAATGCGTTTCGGGCGGATTATTGTCGGCATTTGCTGTATACACATCGGCAATCACAGCCACCGATTTGTCGGTTCCCTGCACATCATCCCACCCTACAAGCATCTGATCTTTATCGCGTATGAGGTCTAAAGAGATATTTTCGAAAGTAGAACCGATAATTTCAATCTGATTATATTCCTGTTCCGACAGCACATCAGACGCCATCTCTTTCTTACTGACACGTAAAAGAAACTCGATTTGATCCATAATTTGTTCCGTTATAGTCATGGTTCTATCGGTCAGCAGTCCGTATTTGGTCAAAACAGCTTCCATACTTTTCACCAGTGCTGTGGCCTTCTTCCAGAACTTAATATTGGGTTCAACATAGCCACGTACTATGGGTTCGGGCAATCCACCTCCTCCACATTCGGCTCCCATCGGCTGTTTAGCATAGAGAATGGCATCGTGTTTCAGCTCTGCCCATGATGCCAAAGCCGTGTTAAGTTCCTTTTTCTTCCATTGAGAAGTACGCATGAAATAAGGAAGTTGTTGTTCTGAGAGTGTATCGTTCATTATTTTCAAAGCATTCATCCATCGTGTGGCAACGGTTTCTTGCCAATCGATTTCTTCCATTCGTGCCTTCATTTTCTGAAGCATTGGCTTATAACCGCTCCAATTCTGGTTTTCTTTCAACTCCTCAAGCAGAATTCGTTCGGCTTCAATACTACCCATAGCGGCCATAAAGTCTAATCCTTTAGGCGTATCTCGTCTGGTTGGCTGATTTCGATAATCCACCATTTCCTGCAATACCTCAGCATCAGGCTGATAACGTTGTGGCATCAGATTGATTTTATAAGCACTCGTATACTCGAATTTGGGCTTGATACGAGTCTGATTTCGCGCAATTTCCTCGATTTCACTGCGTAAATCTGCCATCAACTTTTGTTTTTTAAAGAGTTCTTCTATCGGCTTTTTCTGCTTTTTATACACATCATACACCTGCAAAATCGTCACATTATCAGGCTTACCCATTAAATACGTCATGGGTTCGAAGATACTGTTATAAGCTTTAAGCATGGGAGAATTAGCGCCAATGGCATGGGCTATCATCACTGCACGCTGCAACTGTTCGGGTTTATCAGTACCGAAAGGCGCGGTTTGCAGCCACATCATGGCTCGAAAATAGCGTTTCAGTCGCTCTGAACGAGTATAATGTCCGCGCGGACGGAACAAACTATAACCGAAATATACCTCATGATAGTCTAACAAATCGGAAAAATTATTCTCCGATTTCATAATTTTATCTATTTCATCGGTACATTCTTTCTTGTACATTCCTTTCAAACCATTTGGTAATTTGCCCGAAAGAAGACCGACTGCTACACCGAAATACGCCTGACACCATGCTGCATTATCGGCTAAAACAGACGGAGTAGCCTTGTTGTTTGCCATCACCGAAAAGTGTTGATACATATCCTGACTCAATTGCATGAGCATAGCATGGAACTTGTTTTCCTCGATCTCGCGCAGCACTGAGTCGAAATAGAGATGGAAAAGCTGCAAGTAAAGATCGGTAGTTACAAAGCTTGGGAAGTTACTATAGTCATTCTTCTCGTACACATGGAACAACTGGAGCCCGTTAGACGGTACGATTGCGAAGCCCGTTTTGCTCAAAGCTTGCTCTAATTTGGCATCGAGGTGCTCCACCTGATACGGGTTTATCAGGTTTTTCATATTCACAGAACCGTCTTTTCTTATGTTTCCATCACTTCTAATGAGTTCATCTTCGCGTTCTTGAATGTGATTAATAAACCGCAACTCTTCTTTTGTACAATAGATAGGAGGTTCATTATAAATTTCTTTTTTATCAAAAAAGCCCCAAACTTCACGGCCTTTAGGTTCGGCACGATTCCACATTAACGAGTCGTACCACGATGTTTGTGAGAACAATTTGCGCAAGTCGGCCTCCATAAACACATAACCTTGCCGTGCCGCAAAGGCATTGCGCAGCACACGAAGCTCGCTTAAAGAGAGTTTAGACAAATCCATATTTAGATTGATATTCCCGTTAAGTTTTTCTACATCGATATGCCCGTTGCCGGGAATGATAACACTTTTCTTCTGAGCCCATGTACCATGTGCCATAAAGAGCAACAGAATGACAGTTATAAATTTCCTCATATCTTTTAACGATTAAATATTTTAATAGCTTTATTTCGAGTAACTCTTTTGCACAGAAAGCGCTCAAACGACAGTCCGAACGACAACCAAACATATTCAGCTACTACATATTTGCTGTCTGTAGTGGTTTCCAAACTGCGCACTTTGCCATTTACAAAACGAAAATCCTGTAGTATTCCGCCCAATTTAGAACCCATCCAAAGCGGACGAATATAGCCCTGCTTGTTTTTGAAAATAAACAATCGGCGCGCCATATCTTTATAAAAACGTGTGCGTTTAACTACTCCAACCATGGCATCTGTACTACCATCGCCGTTTACATCGCCCCAACAAAACCGATAAACGGGATATGGAAGACGCCATTCATCGCGTGTAGAGTCGGTAGTCAGTACAAGAACGTACAAGCTGTCGGTCTTTTTCTCGAGAGAGAATTGCTGTGCATGGCAGACAATTCCCATAAAAACAAGAGGTATGAATGACAGTAATCGTTTGCGATACATAGTTCTTTCCAAATTAGACCATCCGTTTATCGAGCTTACATGCATAGAATATCGCCGACAAATATACTAAATAAAGACGACAAACAGACACTCTATCATTTATATTTTATAGGGAAATGAAAACGCAACGTACAGACTGTTTTGTCCATACATTGCGTTTACCATAAAAAGACTTTTATTTTAATTGCCCCGCGAGAGCAATGTCTTGATATCGGTATCTATGTTTTTGATTTGTACGTCGCGCTTATATACCACACCATCGCGCCCAAGAAGATAGAAAGTGGGCAGCTGTTGCACATTGTAACTTATAAGATACTGGCTGTCAATACCGTTTCCATCGCGTACGCTAACCCATGGCAGTGCCGCTGTCTGTGTCTTCCAGAAATGTTCATCGGGATCTACAGACACCTGATATATTTCAAATCCAGCCGCATGATACTTGTTATACAAATCGCGCAGCATCATAATACGCTTGGTAGAGCCCTCGCCTGAAAACAGATGAAAGTCAAGGAACACCACTTTCCCCTTCAGGTCTGTGAGTTTACGAAGTACACCTTTATTGTCTTGCAATGCTATTTCGAGCACCCCGCTGGTATTTATTTTCGAAGCATCTATCGTCTGCGCCATCTTATTTCGCATGATGCGTACATCTTTCATACCTTCTATGGCAATGTTATGCAGGTTCTTTCCGCGCTCTGCATCGGGATAATACGTGTCCCAACTGGTAGCGACGGCAGCAAAAGCCTTAATGTCTTCCGCGCTACCACGCGGGTTGAATATCAGCGAGGCTGTATTTCCAAGGTTCACAGTCTGAAACAATGCGAAGTATGCATAGGCCTTCATCGGCTCCTTATAGATATAGTTCATCTTCACATTTGTCTTATATATTTCCACTACCTTATTAATACTGTCACTCATAGCATCCATTCCAAGATCAGGATTTCGCACGATTGCATTGATAGTATTCTGCAAACGTATCTGTTGGAGTGCCAATTCTTTAATCTTATTACAATCTTCCGATCCGCTTATCTCGTATTGATAAGCCATTGAAGGATAGGATGCTTTCACGGTAATTGACTCTGTAGAGTCGATAGCGATATTGATGATCTGCCCTGCAATACGCAAACGGTAGAATTCCGGTGCCTCTTCGGCATTATTCTTAAATAGGAACGTGCCGTCTGCATCGAGTTTTACCGAATCTACAACTACCGGGCCGTTCAAACTCATGTTCTCAAAATAAAGTGTAGAATCCTTGGCATCTGCAATCGTACCGCCCACCTGAAACTTACGGTTGTTACAAGAACACACGGTTATAGCGGCCAATACGATGGCTACAATAGGAAAGAAATTGGAAATTTTCATGCTTGTTGCATTTTCAAGTTATATGTGCAAAAATACTGCAATTAACTGAAAGCACAAAATAAATGCCTGTATTTATTGGATGTATCCCCCTTAGTGCACCAAAAGAATAAGAACAAACAGGGTACAGACCGTTTATCCGTACCCTGCACAAGGTTGATATATTACCGATATAATCAGCAAATATCAATAATCCACCTTAATATATTTTACGCCATGCGTAGGAATAAAGTAAGTTGTTTTTGCCGTATCTAAGTTCTTCTGGCGCCATAGATCGCGTACAGATTTAAGCCGTTTAATCCCCATTGCATCGAAATACTTGGCGAAATCTACACGTTTATGACTGCTACCCACATTAAATATACCTACTGCATGGGTACCATCGTCCAACGGTTTTGCCCATACTTGAATGTCGCCATCTACAATTACGCGCCTTGCCTGCTTGCCTAATGCGTCTTGGTTTACGGCATTAACCTCGTTATTACAAAGAAGATTTAGCGTAAAATCGTCTATCTGACTGATGTCGCAGCCTATCAACATGTTGGCAGCCAGTAGTGTCCACAGGCTTATATGTGTGTACTGTTCGTCGGGAGTGAGATGTGTATCGCGCAAATTCGCACTCCATCCCACCTTTCCGACTATCAACATGTCAGGATCGTTCCAATGTCCAGGACCGGCATACGGATAAAGTTCCGCCTGTTGTACGAACCCAATGTCGTACAACGACTTCCATGTGTCGGTGATATCTCCCGTGGTTCGCCATGAATTAGCATCCACTGCGTGGCCCCATTCCCATACTTTAGCCATGCCATATTGGCAAAGACTATAGAATATATCGCGAGGCATGGCCCGCAGATAACGCTCCATCTTCAGGTAGGGACGCACATAAGCAGCCGTACTACGATCCTTTTCCGAATCGAACACGCGGGAATAACCGCACCAGTCGTACTTCAGATAGTCCACACCCCAGCTGTTATACGTTCGTGCATCAAGTTCTTCGTGGTTTAAAGAGCCCAAGTAGCCACCGCAAGTACGGTCTCCCGGAGAAGAATATATACCGAATTTCAGTCCATTACCATGCAACCATCTGCCCAATTCGCCCATATCGGGGAATTTCTCATTCACTGCAATGGTGCCATCCTTATTGCGTTGTGGCGCTTCCCATGCATCATCTACATTGATATAGGCATATCCGAAATCGGCAAGTCCCTTATCTATGAGTGCTTGAGCAGAAGACACCACCTT
The DNA here is from genome assembly GCA_963547065.1 of uncultured Prevotella sp. Lineage (GTDB taxonomy): Bacteria > Bacteroidota > Bacteroidia > Bacteroidales > Bacteroidaceae > Prevotella. Next base: position 5,902 of record CAUUQE010000057.1, read on the forward strand.
TTCTTGCGACACACTAAGCCCCCAGCAGTTCCAACTATTCCACCCCATCGGGGGAGTTAAGGCAATAGTATTACCCACTCGAATAGTGAATTTGCGCACACTCCTACCTTTATCATTCTCTGCTTTGAGCGTCATCTCATAGTCGCCAGACGTATTAAGCGTACCGCTGATAATACCGTTTTGGGCATCTAAGGTCAGTCCTTGGGGCAAATGTTCTACCGAGAACGTCATCGGACGGTCGCCGGATGTGGGAATTCGGTAGATTACAGGTGAACCCGGACGCACACCGAAGTACTTCACGCTATTAATATTTGGTGAAGCCGGAGCTTTCGGAGTAAGGATGTATTTAGGAATATAGCTGCGAGTAGCCTCCATGCCCGTTGCCTGATCGCGATACACAACAGTAACCTGTAGCATACGAGATTGGTCATAAGGCATTGCAAACGATTTGTTTTGTCCTCCCCTTACTGACACCTTATAATTCAAGGTCGATAAAACATTGCTACTTTCGGGATCGCTCAGCACCATTCTAAGCGTACCCTTCTGCGCCGACTTGTTCTCATTATCTACCACAACGCGGCACTTCATCTGCTTTTGGTCTGCAAACTCGGAGAAACGGATAGTCATTCCTTTAGGCATATCTGCCACGTTTAAGGTGATCGGACCTTCGCTCATGCCGCCTTGTTCGCCTCCATTGTACACACGAATGGCCAAAACGTTTTCCTTATCCCAATTTAGGAACGGACTTTGAGTATCGATTTTGTAGAGCCGCGAGTCGTTCCAAGCCGATTGATAGCCGCCCTCTTGCTCGGGTGTACGACCGGTAGAGCCCACAAGTTGCCCGTTTATATAGGTTTGGTCAACATCGTCTATCTTACCGAGATAGAGTTCCAACGAGCGTTTCGCCTTAATATTGCCGAGCATACTCTTGGGCAATACAAACTTCACACGATACCAACTATAGCTCTGGGGCTTCTTAATAGAGCCTCTGTTGGCCGAACCTTGAACATCTACATCTGCCCAATCGGCGTCATCGAAGCGTACATCTTTCCACGCAGAATTATCACCTTCGTGGAATTTTAACCTACCTAATGACAATTGCTGTGCCCACGTAGCACTTGCAATCATGAGCAATAAAAATAAAGTAAATATTTTCTTCATACAATAAATGGTATTTAAAGGTTTTACATATAAGCGTTTAGCATGTCGAGCAATATCGCCCCTAAAGAGCAAAAGGCCTAAAATACTCTCGTTATATAGGCACCTGCAAAGACGGCTATCAATCCTAAAGCCACGCTGCCGCCCGCGTATAGGGCTCCCAAAAGTATGTTGTCGGCACGGAACAGGCACAAACTTTCACTGCAAAATGTAGAAAACGTGGTAAATCCACCGCACAAACCTACGGTCAGAAATAGTCTTACACCGGTGCTCATCGCTACCCCTTTGCTCGCAAGACCGTAAATGATACCTATCAACAGGCATCCCACAAGGTTCACAAACATAGTACCCACGGGAAATATCGTATCTGCACGTTCTTGCAAGAATCGCGATATAATGAATCGTAACACCGACCCCAAGGCTCCTCCAAGCGCCACATAAAACATGCTTTTAAGCATCATCATATTGCAAAGTTACGAAAAAAATCGAAACCGAGCACACATCCGTCTCGGATAGAGCATACATGTATGCCCGATAAAGCTGTATCCTAAGCCCGACAGACAGGCTATCTATGTATCTTAGAGGATATATCTATCCGGCACATGAGACCATTTATCCAAAACATTTGCTGTGAATATCGGAAAAACATCGTATCTTTGCAACCGTAAACCGCCATTTTAAGCATTATAAAAATAAACGCATGAGAAACAAAATCGCATTTCTATTACTCGCCTGCATGCTGTCTGTACAAGCACAGGTACGATTGCAACCGCTATTCACCGACAATATGGTACTGCAACAGCAGGCATCGGTGCCCGTTTGGGGCGAGACAAAGCCGGGTAAAATTGTTAAAGTAACTCCCTCGTGGAACCGTAAAACCTACGTTACTAAAACCGACAGGCAGGGCAAGTGGCTGGTAACGATAGAGACACCCGCAGCAGGCGGCCCCTACGACATACGTATTACAGACGGAAAGCCCATAGACCTGAAGAACGTATTGATAGGCGAAGTGTGGCTTTGTTCGGGGCAGTCGAACATGGAGATGCCTATTGAAGGCTGGGGAAAGGTTATGAATTACAAAGACGAAGAGCAGGAAGCACAGCAACACCCCAATATCCGACTGCTGCAACTCGATAAAGTTGCCGCTGCTAAGCCCGCCGAACACTTCTCAGCAGTGGGCGGCGGATGGCAGGTATGCAGTGCGAACAGCATCAAGGAATTTTCGTCTACGGCTTATTTCTTTGGCAGAGAACTTGAGAAATACTGTCATGTACCCATCGGACTTATACAGAGTTGCTGGGGCGGAACACCTATCGAAGCATGGACGAGTGGCAGTGCGCTTGCCATACACCCCGACTATAAAGAGCGCATCGGTGACTTGCGCGCTCTTTTTACTGATGCCTCAGCGGTAAAAAATATTAAGGGAAATGAACCTACGGTGCTCTTCAATGCCATGATCAACCCGCTTGTACCTTTTACAATAAAAGGGGCTATCTGGTATCAAGGGGAAGCTAATGCCGGTAGGGCTTACCAATATCGATCGTTATTGCCGCTGATGATCAACGATTGGCGCACGAGATGGGGTTATAGTTTCCCATTCTACATAGCACAACTGGCCAATTATATGGAAACGAAAACCGAGCCTATGCCCTCCGAATGGGCCGAATTGCGCGAGGCTCAGCTGCGTGCATTGAACATAGAGAATACAGGGATCGCCGTTCTTATAGATATAGGCGATGCGAAAGATATACACCCGAAGAACAAACAAGAGGCAGGCAGACGGCTTGCATTACCGGCAAGAGCACTTACATATGGCGAACAAATTGCTTATTCGGGCCCTATATACCGTTCATACCGAATGGAAGGTAATAAAATTCGCATATTCTTCGATCATGCAGATGACGGTCTGAAAGCAGCAGATGGCACACTTAAAGGCTTCAGCATAGCCGGTGCAGACCGCATATTTCATTGGGCAACAGCTGTAATCGACGGCAATAGCGTAGTCGTAACATGCCCCGATATAGCGTTCCCTATAGCTGTACGCTACGCATGGGCCGACAATCCCGTATGTAACCTGCAGAACAAAATCGGCTTGCCGGCATCCCCGTTCCGCACAGACGACTGGCCTTGCATTACTTACGACCGTAAATAAGCGTGGCGAAAAACTTGATCGATGCCACCGGAACGGACATAAAACACAAATGCCTTCCAGATGGGTTGAAGATCTGGAAGGCATTTGTGTTTTACAGGCGCCGACCTTATCAATATTTAATGATCTTGGCAGTACTTTTACCTGCGTAGTTTTTCACTGTTACCACATACATTCCTTCGGGCACATCATAGCAATCAACTACGACATGCCCCTTGCCTTTGCCCGCTTTAACTATCTCTCCGCCAAGACCTGTGACACTCCAAGTAAAGCCTTTTGTACCGTTTTCGCCGATCGTAAAGCTGTTCTTCACCATTCGCGGTGCAATTGTTATTCCACCGTTCAATACACTCTCATCTTCAATCTTATCGATAGCGGTAGTTGTAAATACAGGCCTATCTTCCTCAGCCGACGGTTCTTGATTTTTTATATACGGCCATCCATCGGCTCCCCAATACACTTTATCAAGGAAAACCTGCCTGCCAACATCTGCATTATTCTTCACATAGCCATGATACAATATCCAATATTGGCCGGTATCATCTTGCACGAACTCGGAATTATGGCCGGGTCCTGCCACTATATCATTGCCATTCAGAAACCAACTGTAGTTATAACCGTTTAATATGTTATCACCATCTTTATCCAAATAGGGGCCGAAAAGATTCTTCGAGCGTGTCATAACCACCTTATATGTACTTTTTGCCCCCTCGCAACATGTACCGCGAGAGCCAAAGAGATAATAATAATCGCCGTGCTTGATAATATATGTTGCCTCTATAGATCGTCCTGCGATCTGTTTCTTTACCGCTCCATCTTTTACAGAGAGACCATCTTCGGAGAGTTCAATGCCGTAAATACCACGGAAACTGCCCCAGAAAAGATACTTATGTCCGCCGTCTTCTATATAAAAAGGGTCAATACTGTTCAGTACTCCTATATCTTTACTGATGAAAAGTTTGCCGTGATCCGTAAACGGACCTTCGGGCTTATCGGCATAGGCCACCCCTATACCGCAGGTCTCAAGCCCTCCCCAAACAGACATGGAGTAATACATCACGTATTTCCCGTTAATGTAATTGATGTCGGGTGCCCATATACCGCCGTTAGGAACCATTGACGGACGCGTTGCATCGGTAAATGCCGTTCCTATATATTGCCAATATATCAAATTCTTCGACCTGAAAATAGGCACATTGTGTATATCTTCAGTCCCATAAAGATAAAAGTATCCGTTTTGCGCCTTGATAATTGTCGGATCGGGAACGCTTCTCTTAATGATCGGATTACTGTACTTCTTCGTTACAGCATACACTGTACCACCGACAACCAGCACAGCCAACAACAGTTTAATTCTGTTCATGTAATGTTATTGTTTAGTTTTATGATTAATAGTTTAGCATTTTCTCAAAATAGAATATATTGACAAAGATACTTAATATAAATAAAAATATCATTTAACTAGGAGTAAAAAGATGTTAAACGGGTAATCTGTTACCAATCTTTATACTGAAAAGAGTTGACAACCTTATTTTATAGAAGCTTTGGTGATAAATAAAAATTTGAGTAACTTTGTCGCCTGATGGGACAATTGTTACGTTGCATTTGCAAAAGAAAGCGGCTATTAATATTCATTATCCTGCTTACAGTATCCACAGCAACGTGGATTATATGGAGAAGCTGGCGCTTTTCGGGCCAACAGATGGTACAGTCGGCGATAATCGTAGAGCGATCTTCGTGGTACGAGATTATGCTCAACGGCAAACCGATGCTCTATTTCTCCGATATACGCGGTGACTCTGTACTTGAGGGGCTATCGGTTCATCGAGATTCTTCTATTATCCTTCATCGATCGACCGGCTTTTGGATCGATCGTTGGTGGTTTATTCCATCATGTAGAGGCAGACTTATAACCGCTTTCTCCAATACAGAGAAAAATTCTATCATCAATATCAATCTTCAATTAGTCCATGAAAAAACGCGCTTAAATCAACTTATGCACGGCTTACGTCTACAAAATGTCGAGCTTAAATATTTCCTGCATGCCCACGGAGTGCAGGATGAAGGCTATGCAATGATAGCCAATTTTGCCAATAAGATAGCTGGAGAATTTCATGACACACGTAGCTTGATCACCCTCATCGACAGTATCACCACCGGTAAAACTGCTCTTTCGCTACACCACAAGAATATTTTTCAGATAATATACCATGACGAACAGGGCCATCCCATTCGGCAAATATGTACGCCTAATAATGTGTCTGCCGACGGTAAATGCTTTCTTTTGCAGACACAGAACAAAAAGACACCCGCAACAGCCTGCCCGCTCAACCGTCTGCCATGGCTCTTTTATTCTGACGGAGAAGTACTTGCAACAGGCTTCGGCGGACTTCAAGAGCCGTTATTTTCTTCGTTTTCTACCCATGCAACCATTGTTCCAGCCAATAAGACAGGCAATGTGTGTGACATATCCCCCATACTTGCCGGTGACGGATCACCCCTTTTCACTACACACGGATGGTTTATAAGCTGCCTGCTCGACGGAAACATCGTGGACAGAATCATCCTCTCCGATCTTTTCAACAACGAAAAACTGCTATGAAAAGAGCGTTTTACTTCTTTTACTTGCTCCCCGTAATTTTTCTTTTCGATGCCTGTACAGAGATTGAACACCCCCAACAAGTCATTATTACAACAGGTGCATATCGCTATCAGGGCGGGTATTCCAACGGTAAATACAACGGTTACGGCCAGTTGAAGTATAAAGACAGCGTGATATACGAAGGAGAATGGAAAAACGGATTGCGATATGGCCACGGCATTTGTACCGACCGCGAAGGACGCCGTATCATTGGAATGTGGCAAGCCGATACACTCGTCGGCGGCACAAGGACAGACAGTACAGGTGTCTACCACGGAGATCTCAATCGAAACGGCACGGCATCGGGTACAGGAACCTACACCGCATTCGATGGAGAGTATTACGAAGGCCATTGGAGAGCCGACATGCGAACAGGCTTCGGCTTCTCTGTTGCCCCCGGAACCTACCTGCGTTTGGGTGAATGGTACCGTAATGTGTATAAAGGCGAACGGTTGGAGTACACTACGGAGCGCATATACGGTATTGATATATCGCGTTTTCAGCATGGAAAAGGCCGAAGACACTATCCGATCCATTGGAATAAAATCAGAATAGCTCATTTAGGAACCATCAGCAACAAACGTGTGAACGGCACAGTCAACTACCCTATCAGCTTTTGTTATATCAAATCGACTGAAGGCATTACTATCAGAAACCGATTTTACCACATGGATTATGTCGCCGCACGGCGTAAAGGCATTCGTTGCGGAGCCTACCATTTCTTCTCCACACTATCGAATGCCGCCGCACAGGCCCGCTTCTTTCTGAGACATTCGCGGTTTCTTGCAGGTGATCTCCCACCGGTTTTAGACGTTGAGCCCCGCCCCTTACAAATCAAAAGAATGGGCGGAACGGCGAAACTCTTCGCAGCCGTGCGTACTTGGATGCGTATCGTGGAACAACATATAGGCGCACGACCTGTGCTATACATCAGTCAAAGCTTCGTAAATAAGTATCTTCCCATGGCTCCCGACATCATTCGCAACTACAATATATGGATTGCACGCTACGGAGAATATAAGCCTAACGTGCATTTGGTGTATTGGCAACTGTGTCCCGACGGACGAGTGAGCGGCATACACGGCGAAGTTGATATCAACGTGTTCAACGGCTATCGCAGTCGTTTCAACGAATTTCTGCAAACAGAGTGTATCGGTTCGAGGAACAGAACCGCGGAAACCAAGAATTAAAAATAATGTTTTTACAAGAACGAAAATTATTCTGTTCTTTTTGTATTTCCACTCTTCAAATGCTCCATGTATGGAAATATTATATTATATTCGCCCTGTATTACCAACAAACAACCGCCTATGAAACGCTTTTTCCTCGTAACATATTTCTTAGCTTTAGCAACAATCGGGCTGAATGCACAACAAAAATGGTACGACAAGTACAAAAAATTACTCAACGATAGCGATACTGTCGCCCTGAAAGACTGCATCTGCCAGTGGGAGAAGGCCGAACCGAAGTCGCCGGATGTTATTGCTGCATGGTATAATTATTACATAAAGCGTGCCATGACGGAAGTTCTAAACCTGTCGACCGTTAAACCTGTCGACGGAACACAGTATTTTGAATTGCAAAACGATACCACGAAAGAGACGACTGGTTACCTGTACGGGCAAACCGAATATAACGACAAACTCATGCAGGCGGCCTACGCAAAGATAGATGAAGGCATAAAAGAGTTTCCCGACCGCATAGACTTGCCCTTCGGAAAGGTACACATGTTGCTGAAACAAGGTCTGTACGACGACGCTTTAAGTGAACTTAGCAAGGTTATAGAGCGCTCGAAAGTAAACCACAACCAATGGCTGTGGACGCTGAACAAACCCATTACCGATGGTAAAGAATTCCTTATAGACACAATGCAGGACTATTTTAACCAGTTAATTGATATACAAGACAATAAACCGGCATATGAGTTGAATGAAATGATGCTTGCTG
>CAUUQE010000058.1:0-13770 GCA_963547065.1 uncultured Prevotella sp.
AGAATATATTCAAAATAATGTCCATACACGCAACGTATCTGTAAGAGTTACATATCTGTTTGGTGGCAAAAAAGTGAGAGAAGTATATAAAGATAATAAAGAAACAGAATCAAATAGAAGTTTCTAAAGCGCATTCTTTCCCTGCATACGCTTTTATGCTATTGGTATTTTCCCTATTCTTTTTAGTCTTGATAGCGTTGTCTATGCTTATTTTTGTTGATGGTAAATGAAATTGCACTTTAGGTATATTCAGCAATAAAGATATCCAGAACATAGCTATAGAAATCTCATTTTCCGACAAAACCTTGCCTATAGCATAACTTTACTATCTACAAAAAATCTATTTACAAGTCCTTATTCCTAACCCTTGCAACAACCTGTTGTGCATACATTTTGCCTCCACCCATATCAAGGCGGAGGCTTATGATTACTTCAAAAAAATTATTTTCTATTCATAGGGCTATTCAATCCATATTTCTTTATAAGCATACGACAGAAAGTAAGTAAATCAGTCCTCTTCGGAACCCTTATCGGCTCTGTCGAGATAATCCATGTCTGCTCGAATTTCGAGACCTTTTCATTGAATGCATTTTGGTCAAATTCCTTATTATCTTCAGCTGCTGCGAGGATATCGTTAATATAAAGACTCCACCGACGGGCATAATAATCTCCAATTAGTCCGCCCCATGTACGGCTTGCATAGTCATTGATATCCCCCCCCCACGTGGTAATTAGGTTTCGGGCATTCTTTTCGTAATAATCTTTCAGTTCCTTGGTTGAGCCCAATTCCCGTGCATCGTCTATCCACTGGCCAATGGAACAGCGCCCGTTAAACGATGTAAGGCAATCTAAATCATCGAGCAGCTCCTCCAGTTCACAGGCCTTCGCCTTTAATCTCGGAATATCCCTATTGACATACGCTGAGTCGAACTGCATTTTGACGGCAGCAAATCTGTTACCTAAGACCTGTCGGCCCACGGCGATAATATCCAATTGCAATTCATTCCTATCACAATGGGGAACATCGAGCAGTAACCTCCATACCTCTTCGAGTCTTTCTACGGGGTACTCAATAACAGTGCGTTCCGGATAATTATTATTTAAGGAAGGACGAAAATTGGCTAAGACTCCCTGCATTGAAGCCGACACCTGCACATATATCTCATTAAATAAGATATGCCAAGCTTTACGTACCGAAGGAGAGATGCCTCCGTAGTGGCGGTCTGCCAAATCATCAATCCACTGACTATCTGCAACAGAATGACTCCATAGTTTATTGTATAGATACTCGTATGGAAACTGAATCACATCTAAGCCTTCCAATGTCGAACCTGCCCCCAGCATATTACGCTGTCCGTTGGCCAATGCATTATCAAGACGTTTACCGCTTTCTTTTACATTTCCCATCAAAGTAGTGTTTCCACCGAAGTTACCTAAGTAGCACCAAATATAGGGTTGTCCATAAAAATCGTCTGTAGTTTTCCATAATTCTACGTTCTCGCAATAATAATCAAGCAGTGACATCTTGCCTTTAGGGACTCCTGTCAAGAAAGCCTGCACACGGTCAGGCGTCCAGTGCTTATTGTCGTAAAAGAACATCCACCCCATTTGCATCCACTCTGCTTTCGGATCAACGGCGGTAAGTGTAGCGTACATGTTTTTTGAGACCTCTTTCAAATATGCAGGCTCCCAGCTGGGCGGCTCCACTTCATTAAACGGATCTACCCCATAAATATGATCAGTACCGAACAGAGCCGTCTGCTCTTCTAAATACAGTTTCTGTATCTTTCCGAACAAAGATTCCTCAGGACTGAGGAAATGGCAGAGGTATTTCTCTTCAAACCCTCCCCATTTGCCTAAAGATTTAATATTTGCATCGGGGAATATCCTCTTGAGTTCAGCAGGCACATGTCCGGCAAAGGCAGGTAACACCGGCTTCATATTGAAAGCCCGTTCACGTGCGAGTATCTTCTTCTGCAAGTCCTTTTGCCCGTCCAGCCACTCTTTAGGCAGCGGACCGTTCCAGCGATCTATGTTCGCCATCCTATGCCATGGCAGATAAGTAGGTCCTGTGAAATAGCTACGTATCTCACTGTCTGTCATGCCGAGTTTCTTCCATACATTATACCACACGGTTTCTTGCCCCGTAATTGCCAGTGGCATATTGATACCATTGAGGGCCATCCAGTCGATAAGTCGCTCCCATTCTTTCCAACTGAAGAACGGTACCGTATATCCGTAAGTACAATAATTGAAAAAGAAACGCCGTGCTACTTTAGCAGATGACGAAATCGGTGTTTTTACATCCGGTAACTTTGCGGGAAGAATGACTGGAACTTCTGCATACCACGAAACCGTCGTATGGCAATAATTATTCAGATAATAATTAAGCCCAACAGCCATAGAGTTGGCATTATTACCAGATATCACTATTTTACCGCCTTTACTCGCAAGAGTAAAATAATCTTTTCCTTTATGCGCAGAGGTTTTTACAAATCGAAATTGTGCAGACTGTTGTGGCATAAGTCGTTCTGCCAATCCTTTAATGGTTGTCAGATCTCTATCTTGTGCCCCAGCTGCAAGAGAGAACAACATCGTTAGAAAAACCCATGTAATAAATTTGTAGCGTTTCATTGTTATATTAATATTAGATGTTTCTTATTAGGCAGACGAAAAGAATATGCCCATATTTATGTTTGTTTCGCATTTCATGGCCCAAAGATGTCTTTTTCCATTAGCAACCGATTACGGTCATACAAATCAAAATGCTAAAAAGGCTACAATACAACTACCTAAAGTCCTATGAATTTATGCTATTCGCAACACTTTCGAACATTTCTTGATATCGGTACAAAGATACATAAAAGCTGCAATATATCCAAAGGTTTACACGATTTTTGCGAGCCATGCAACAAGGTAATCTGAAAGAAGCCTGATATTCCGCTGTTTTTCTTGAATATCCGCCTTAAATTTCAAAACTCAGCAGCAAAAAAGCTTATAGAGATCATTAAAGATACAAAACATTGCCATCCGATCTGTATCGCTGTATAAGCTAAAATGTTAGGTATTCTTTATGCAAAAACCTTAACAAGATAGCAATCAATTGCAAAAGAAAATATTCCTTTTTACAAAATTATGGGGTATTATCAGTGTAAAGACACGGCAACAACACGGAAGAAGACCTGCATGCCGAGTATATCGAACACAGAACTTACTGTTCATACACTAATAGTATATACCCCATACACCGCTGCTGTATCGCCGATACAAGATATGTATATGCCTATTAGGCAATAGGTATAAGATTAGAAAAAATACTTCCACATGACACTTAATGTCTTTCCGTCAGCTTTCATACTATTATTGCTTCCGCATGGTCAGCATTTTTTCCACTGTCGTAAATGACAAGAAAGATAGGAATGACAAGAAAGTGTATGCACGGGAATAGTAGTTCAGATTAAGATTGCCATCTTATGGAAGAATCAGTTATATATACATATGCACACCGATGATAGAGTTCTTCGAATATATCAACATCCACACTTCTTCATAATCTTGCCAATCAACCGTAAAATACGAGATACTAAGACAATTCGAATGACGGCCCAATCATACTGAAGATATACCGGCAACAGTTGTTATTATTTAACTTTCTTCGTCAAAGTCTCGGCAATAATCTCTGCAACACGCCGGGTACCGACCTCATTAGGATACATACCATCTTTTTGCATATTATCGGCTTCTGCAACATAAAGGGTACAGAGGTCTATCAAACGGCAATTGTTTTTCTTAGTTAACTTGCGAATAAGAGAAATAGCGTCATTTGAAGTTACACCGTCACTTACACTACGACCGGACTTGAAAGAAGGAACTGGCGTGACAATATATATTCGAGGCCTCGAGGATAATGCCTTGAAAGAATCGATAAGTACCTGCATATCCGCAGCAGACTCACGGTCTACCTGCCGACCTTCAGGCTTAGAACTATTGAAGTCCGCCTCTACGATAACTATATCTGGCTTAAAATCGAGAGCATCCCTAAAAGTCTGCCCATTCATATAGGAACTGTTGCTCTTGCGAAATATTGTTCTGCCGTCTGCACCGAAATTCTTTACGCAATATCTGTCACCCAGCAAAGATTGCAACTGAGCTGGATACGCATTTTGCGAAGCCATCTTGACGCCACAGCCTTCGGTGAATGAACTGCCGACACACGCCACTTTGACCGCATCAGAACGGGGCGAAGGTAATCTGTGAAGCCATTCCGTGAGTTCGCCGAGCATCAAATTGTGATAAGGCCACGATGTGCTGAAACCGAAACCGTGACCGCCTGAAGGGTAGATAAACATTGAGCAAGGATTACCTACACGACGCATAGCGCTGTAGTAAGCCACTCCGTTTTCCACGGGTGGTACAACGTAGTCGTCATTGGTCAGAAAAAGAATGGCGGGCAGAGTTTGGTGTACACGCACACGAGTTTCATTGGAATAAAGTTCTATCAACTGGGCATCGGGATGTTCTCCTAAAAAATTATGACATGAACCTTTGTGAGTGCCATCACGTTTCATCGTAATAACGGGGTAGAAAAGAATAGAAAAGTCCGGACGAGCCGGCAAGGGTGCATGAGTAGACAACGTGCTGGCTAAATGACCACCTGCGGAGAAGCCCATAATTCCTACATCATAGGGGTTGACACCCCACACGGCAGCACTGTCGCGTACCAACCGTATGGCTGTTTCGGCATCACCGATAGGGATAGAACAATCGCCATGAGGCATACGATATTTCAGCACGAAATAAGCTATGCCCTGCTTGTTGAAATATTCTGACCACTGGTGGCCCTCATTCTCCATACTCAAAACAGCATATCCACCCCCCGGGCAGTCGACAACAGCCCGACCGGTAGGCGAAGAAGGCAGATAGACGAAAAGCGATGCTTCGCCATCTGCTGACAACGGCAGCTGAAACTTTCGGGCTACACTCTGCGCAAAAGCTGCAGAGGCTGCCAACACACACAAGAGCAACAATAGCTCTCTAACCATGTTGATAAAAGGCTTTATATTCATGAACGCACAACTAAATTACAATATAAGGGTGATAATAAAATTTATAAATTATTCTGCCGGCATCCGATCAAATATACCGGAATCAAAGAAATCAATGCGCCTGATGGAAATCAGACGCATTGATATGACTCATTTTTTTTATATTATTCCCACCCCGGATTTTGTTTTACTAAGGGCATACGTAAAATTTCATCTCTCGGAATCGGCAGAGTGTAGTATTTTGGCTCTGCCGTTGCATGGCAATCTACCGCCTTAATACGAACATTCGATAGCGTTCCATCGTCTGCTTTTGTCCACCGCATAGCGGTTTTCAGGCGAGAATTGGCCTCAAGGATACCCCAACGACGCAAGTCATAGAAGCGATTTTCTTCAAGAGCCATTTCTACACGGCGCTCTCTTCTGATACGTTCTCTAAATTCGTCTTTAGTTAATCCTGTAGGTAGGTCGGGCATTCCGGCTCTGCGCCGCGTTGCATTCGCAGCAGCATACGCCTCTGTCGTAGGACCATTCGCTTCGTTTTCAGCCTCAGCAACATCCAGATACAGCTCTGCCAATCGGTAAATACGCCATAAGGTCTTGGCATCTGCCGCCGAACGCATAGCGGGATCAACATACTTCCGAGTGTAATATCCCGTCGGCGTACGCTGTTTTATAAAGTCAATACCATGTCTTCCGCCGACAAACGATTCTATATAAACATCCCTATCTTTTACTTTTCCGAAATGAGCACCGTTATACCAAACCGTTGCGTAGAAGCGCGGATCGCGATTCTCATACGGTTTCTGATCGTTATATCCGGATGCAGAATTGATAATCGGCTTTGTATGCGCGTCATCTTCGTACCCTAAGATGGGTACTGTTCCGTCTTTCATCTCGTAACTGTCTACCAATTCTTGCGAAGGACATTCTCCACACTTTTCACCCCCAAAGTCTACAGGAATCATGTGCATTAAGAAAGTAATCACAGAAAAGCGGCGATAATCCTGACCGGCATACCCCCAGCTATCGATAGCCTCTAAAAGTGTTTCTTTGTCGTCAGGATTTTCCTCCTTTACCGGTCGTGTAATAAAGTACTTTTCATAATTACTATACAATGCATAGCCATTAGAAGTGAGTTGCGTCAACGCTTCTTTTGCAGCGGTAGCGGCAGTTTGCCATTTCGCAGCGTCGTTGGTAGGATTCCAATGCGGACTGGCGGCGAATAACAATGCAGATGCTTTGATAAAATAAGCAATCGCCTTAGTCATTCTTCCACGTTCTCCTTCTACCTCTGTTCTGAAGGGTAAAGCATCCGTGGCAATAGCCTTATCACATTCGTCAGAAATAAACTTCGCGCATTCGTCGAAAGAGGCACGTTCAATTCCGCTGAAATCAGCATCTGTAGTTATGTCCTTTATAATCAAAGGTACACCACCATAGTTCTTAATTAAGTCGAAATAATAATGAGCTCGCAACACATGTGCTTCTGCAATGTAACGTTCACGTTTTTTCTGATTAGGAATATTGCTTTCGTTAACACGCTCAAGAAAAACGTTTGTCTTTCTTATGCCTGCATAAGCAGTGCCCCAAAAATCTCTGTCATTACGACGCAACGTCTGACTTCCTGCCATGAATGGAGGTACAGATGCACTATAATTACCTAAGTTCCACTGATTGAGCATTAACCAAGTTTCCGCAGAACTCTGGCTATCGGTTGCATCATCAGTAAATGCCGAAAGCCATGTATAATAGTGATAGCCATTACCATATTTCCGAATATATTCATACATGGAATTGGCATATTGTTCAGTATAAATCGAGTCTCTAAAGATTTCATCCAACGTCATTCTGCCATCAGGTGTAATGTCCAATTCATCTGAACACCCATACGCCATTGCTACAGCCATGACAGCCAGCAACATTCTCGTTATTTTGCTTTTCATATTTTTACCATTTTAGAATGTAATGTTAGCACCAATATTTATAACTTTCAATACGGGATAAGTAGTATTCTTCAATACTTCAGGGTCCCAATCGTCAAATCTCATCTTGTCCCAAGTTATTAGGTTGAATCCGTTTGCATAGATACGAATTTTCTTGGCGTTGATAACTTTCGACCAAGCCCTCGGGAAAGTAAAACCTATTTCAAGATTTTTTAAACGAACGAAAGATCTATCCATGATAAAGAAGTCATTATTTCTTACTTCACTGGCAGATTGTTGTGTTGCCAAAGCTGGGAACAAAATCTCTTGACCAGTCTCTGCCCTTTCCTTTGTCCATGCTTTTTGGTGGAATTTACGGAAATCATACCACTCCCAAGGACCGGTTCCGTCTATGATACCGCTCACCTTAAATGAAACTTGAAATAGTGCAGAAATATCAAACCACTTATAAGTAACGCTCAAAGCCGTCCCCCATGTATATTTGGGTACATCCGAATAGCCAATAGGTACCATATCCTTATCATCAATTTTATTGTCATTATTGACATCAATAAATTTCAAATCGCCCGGACGGGGTTGGGTTCCCTCATATTTGGGGTAAGCATCAATCTCTGCCTGATCCTTAAAGAAACCGTTCGATTTTAATCCCCATTGCTGCCCTATCATGTATCCGTTTTGACGATAACGGTAGGCATAGGTCTCATCACGATACAATTCATCCAAATCCATAATTTCATTATCGTTATAATTGAAGTTGCCTTTCAACATAACGAGCAAATCTTTATTGATCGGTTTCGTATAATTCAGTTCTATTTCGTAGCCTCGGTTCTTTACTTTACCTAAGTTAAAAGGCGGAAGCGTACTAGTACCTACACCGATGAGTTGAGGAGTTGTTTGCTTCTTTATCAATATATTTTCGCGTCTTTCCGAGAAGATGTCCACCGTTAAATTCAACGATTGTAACAAACCGATTTCAAAACCGAAGTTAAGTTTCTTCGCAGTCTCCCATTGTAGATGCTTGTTTCCGAAATAAGTTTCCGAAATACTATGCCCATTCACAATGCTTCCTGAATAACCAGAACCCGTAGATGCTACATTGTCCAAATAAAGGAAACGCTCATTTCCTAACTTATCATTTCCTACAACACCATAAGATAATCTTATTTTCAGCTTATCAATGGTCTTTGCTATCGAAGAGTTTTTGAAAAAATTCTCGTTATAGATATTCCAAGCTCCCGAAATAGAGGGGAAGAAGCCATAGCGATTGGCAGGAGCAAATTGCTCTGAACCATTATAACCGGCATCAAACTCTGCAATATAACGATCGTCATACCCATAAACTAAGCGGGCAGCCAAACCGTTTACATTGAACGGAAGTGTAAAATTCGTCTTAATTCTCGACTGTTGCTGGGCTACCAATAAACCATTCACGCTATGTTTCTTATTAAATGTGCGGTTATAAATAATCTGGAACTGAGCATCATAGAAAGATTCAAACAGAGCAGACTTACTGGTGCTGAGCGGGTTATTATCCAAGTCCGGACGTTCTCGATTATAACTAACCTTCTTCAATTTTCCATCGGCATCTCTTTCGATAATTTGTGCCCA
Organism: uncultured Prevotella sp.; assembly: GCA_963547065.1. Lineage (GTDB taxonomy): Bacteria > Bacteroidota > Bacteroidia > Bacteroidales > Bacteroidaceae > Prevotella. Next base: position 8,597 of record CAUUQE010000058.1, read on the forward strand.
ATATTGATAGGTACGACTACCCACGAGATAGTTATACGTTTTGCAGTCATAAGAGCCAATCACTTTAACAGACAAGCCCTTAACAAAAGAGTCCATATCATACTGCATACCAAATGTGGCAGTAATGGCACTACGTGTTTCTTGTTTATAGCCCGTTCTGTTAATTTGTGCCCAAGGAGATTCTTTATAAGAGCCGCTACCAATCAAGACTTGTCCGTCAGGAGTCAACGGACCGGGTATCGTAACCGGCCATTTGGTTAAGATTTGCTCCAATACAGCACTCGATTCCATATTAGGACCATTCACCTTTTCGTAAGAACCGGCAGCATTAAGGAACGCTTTTAAGGTTTTACGAGCATTTAAAGATACATCGATATTCGCACGGAAGTTAAAACGATCCATATAATTCTTAGCATCGTAGCTTCGTGTTTCAGAGTTATCAAGCTTAAACTGTCCGCCTTGGTTCAGATAGCCCACATTTACAAAGTAAGCCACATTTGAGCCCTTACCGTTTAAGGTTAGGTTATAACGCGTTTGCGGAACCCACTTGTGCATCAACATCTTCACCCAGTTATGATCACCATAGACTTCAGGTTTATCATGTAATTTAAATCTTTCCAATTCCCAATCAGAGTAAGGCATCTTCTCCGGTGGGGTATCATTAGGGAAATCATTTAGACGTGCTTGGTTTTTCAGTACCGCCCAATCATACGAACTTAACTCCGATGGCCAACGGGTAAACGTCTGCCAACCTGCTTCTGCACTAAAGCTGATATCCGGTATTTCACTTGTTCCGCGCTTTGTTGTTACCAAAACAACACCATTAGCACCACGTACACCAAACAAAGCCGTAGAAGAAGCATCCTTTAAAATAGAAATACTCTCTACCTCACTCGGGTCAACAGAAGTCAAATCACGTTCAACACCGTCTACCATCACCAAGGGACTCTGTCCGTTTACAGTTCCGCGCCCACGCAAATATAATAATGTATTATCGCGACCGGGCTCACCACTACGTTGAAGAACACTAAGTCCTGGCAGACGTCCGGTAAGTGTAACTGCGAGGTTAGACGTTGGGCTTTGCTTAATTTCCTTTGTGTTGATGGCAGCAACAGAACCTGTCAGCGTTGCTTTCTTCTGACTACCGTAAGCCACAACCACAACTTCATCAAGCGATTTTGCATCCGGCGACAGCACCACATTAAAGTTTGACTGCTTACCGACGGATATCTCTTGTGAATTAAATCCCAGATAGGAGACCACAAGGACAGCCCCCGTAGGAACATTGTCTAACGTGAAATTTCCATTTGCATCGGTTATAGCTCCCATTCCGATCGTTTTGCCTTTAATAACAACGCTTGCACCAATAACGGGTTCTCCATTATTATCGGAAACTTGTCCTGTTATTTTTTTGCTGGTTTGTTGAGCATTTTGTGCTTCAATACGATAAAATGCGTTCTCATGCAAATCCGCCTTTACCATAACTCCGCTAAAGATAAATAACAAGAACGACATAAGCATGATTTTCTTGTACATCATATCGGATGTTAGTATCATACAGTCTTTATCCAATTCATTTTTCATACATTAAATGATTACAAGTTAATAATTTGATTTAAGTTCTGATAGTAATAATACTCTTGCCGATTATAATAATCACGGCTTTAATTAAATTCATGGTTTTGATTCATAGGCTTTCATGTTTAAATGGTTAATATCATATATTAATTATACGAAATCATCTATGCATTATATGTGAATAGCAGGCTCTCAACTGTAACAAAATTTCTATTATATACATTCTTTTTCTCATTATCAGCATCATATATTTAATTTCAAATTAATTCGTATGAGGCCTCAATTCCCTACCGTTACTTTAAAAACGGCAGCACTGATACCCCCCATGGCGATACATTGCTTGCCTTTTCGCATTATCCAAGCTGTCTGCCCCACTTGGATTACGGGTGTATATTCATTAGAGAGGGAACCTATCGCTGCTTCTACTTTTTTCTTTCCCGGATTTAACGCAATGAGATAAACATCATTGCCTTTTACACGTTTATAAACCATGGGATATGGCTTATTTACATCGCTCACGAGTTCCCAGTCGCCGGTATTACCCAAGGCCTCGGATGACTGTCGCAATACAATAAGTTGCCGAACAAAATTCAACAGAGATTGGCTGTTTTTCTCCTGCGTCTCAACAGTTAGTGTACCATTCTCTGTATCTACCGGCAAATAAAGATGTTCGGGCGGACAAGTGGAGAACCCTGCTGTACTACCCGCCGTCCATTGCATCGGCGTACGCGTGCCTGCCCGTTCATTGCTCCCATCCTTGCTCGGCAAATTCATCTGGTATTTCATTCCGATTTCATCACCATAGTAAATAAATGGGACCCCCGGCATAGTGAGAAAAAATGTCATGACCACTTTTAACTGATCTGGAGTGTTACGCGTACCTATATTCGGTCGTTGAAAATCATGATTGGCAGAAGGTAAAGCTATGTAGCCTTCAGATTTCGTTCCGTTATAAGCTTTCGAGAAATTCTCTACAAACATCTTAATACTTCCTTTGCCTGATTGATCGAAATAGCAGCACTTATGATTATCCCAACCGCCCCAAGGTGTTCCTTTTGCAAAAAACATCGGAATGTAAGCCTTGACACCGAAATGTATCATAAAATCGATATTAAATCCTGCAGAAATAGCTTTTAGCGGATCTGACCATTCGGAAATAAACACAGTTTCGGGATAATACTTATCTTTCCACTCGCCCATTTCTTTCCACAGCTTCTTGGTTTCCGTTCCATCAAAATCATTTTTGACAAGCGATGAAGCCATATCAACGCGAAAACCATCAACACCTTTATCCAACCAAAATGCCATAATATTGCGCAATTCGCGTCGAACAGCTTGCGGACCAGGTGCATCCGGACGTTGCTCCCACGGCCGGTTGGGGTCGGGATGAGCAAATCCGTAGTTGAGTGCGGGCTGGCATTCAAAGAAATTTTTTTCATAATACTTAGCTCGTGGAGCATTTGCTTCCACATAACGTCCGCGCGCGCCGTAGAGTGTATTCGTTTCTTTCTTACGCAGTTCAATGTCTTCCTTATCTTTCTCTGTAATCTCATTCGTCCAAATATAGTAATCACTATAGCGCAAATTGGCATCCGCCTGTGATGACTCTTTAAACCAACGACACTTGTCACTGGTATGTCCCGCCACAAGATCAAGACAAATGCGAATACCCCGTTTGTGTGCTTCGTTGATTAAAGTAACCAAATCGGTATTCGTTCCAAAACGAGGATCAACTTTATAGAAGTCTATCACGTCGTATCCGCCGTCATACCAACCTGACACAAACACAGGATTAAGCCAAATCGCATTGAATCCCACGGACTTAATGTAATCCAGTTTAGAGGTAATACCCGGTATATCGCCGATACCATCACCATCGCTATCCATGTAAGATGAGGGATATATCTGATAGAATATTGCTTTCTTTAACCATGCAGGACCTTTTTGCGCCATGGCAAAGATATGAAGTGATAAAGCAATAAATACTATTGCTATCATCTTGCCTGTAGAACGGTAAACTTTCATATTACTTATTCTTTCCGTTGCATCTTTCAGTGATCGGCAAGCTGCCTTCAGAGTTTTAACGTTGTAGTGCTACAACTAACGCCTAATTCTTCAGAACGTTTGCAAGGGGCGGCACCGGAGATTTTGATTTGATACTCACCTTTCAACAGTTTCGATGTACCGTCTGCCTGAACGGTTTCTAATCGTTCAACAGGAATTTCGAAGTCTGTTGTTACAGTAGCATGAGGAGCTATCTTCACACGTTTAAATGCAATAAGAGATTCTATTGGAGATGTCTTACCGGCACTCGGAGTAGAAAGATATACCTGCGCCACTTCGTCAACAGGCATATTTCCGTCATTACTCAAATCTACACTCACTACCATGGGAGCATGCTTTGTTGGCAACTTAGATACAGCAGCATTACTGTAATTTACTTTACTGTAAGACAAGCCGTAACCAAACGGATAGAGAATGTTATCGGTCATATATTTATAGGTGCGACCCTTCATCGAATAGTCGTCAAACGCCGGAAGTTTGTCGGCTGATTCGGGGAAGGTTACAGGCAGGCGACCGCTAAAGTTGGCATCGCCAAAAAGAAGATTAGCCAATGCCACGCCACCTTCCTGTCCCGGATACCAAGCCATTACAACAGCATCGGCCAGTTCGGTTATTTCTTTCACGTCAATGGGGCTTCCTCCCGTCAGCACCACCACCAGTTTGTTAGTTCTGTCTTTACTTACCTCGCGCAGATACTCCATCTGCGAGTCGGGCAGACGCAGATTTACACGATCACCACGTTCAGAAGAAGCTATGGCATCCCCTTCTTCTCCCTCTGTGTTTCCGCTGTTTCCCATAATAAGAATACTTACTTCCGCACCACGAGATTCAGATACGCTCCAGTTTACATCATTGAGATTTTTAAACACTTGCATAAATCCCTGCTTGTAATTAACGCTCGTGCCGTTGCTCACTTTTCCAACGATACCTTCCAGATATGTACTGTAACGATCGGAAAGACCAAAGTAATTACCCATCAGATAATAAGCATCAGTGGCACCGGGACCTGTCACAAACAACGTGCGAATATCTTTTGCAATAGGCAGCACACCATTATTCTTGAGTAATACCATACTTTCTTCTGCTGCTCGTTGTGCAATATTACGATTTGCTACACTACCAATCACGCTCTCGGGGAAATCATTATACGGACAAGAAGCATCGGGTTGTAAGATGCCCAGCTTTAATCTTGTCATCATCAACGGCAATAAAGCCTTATCCAAATCTTTCTCGGTGATGAGCTTTTGTTGAATGGCATCTTTCATTGTACGCATCGAGTTACCGCACTCTAAGTTTAATCCGGCCTTGATGGCAAAAGCTACCGCCTCTGCTTCGCTCTTTACCAGCTTGTGCCCTTCGTACATATCGGTAACAGCGCCACAATCAGACACCACATGCCCTTTAAAGCCCCAATCCTTACGAAGTATGTCGGTAAGCAGATATTTGCTACCCGAGCAACTCTCACCGTACAAACGCTGATAAGCCCCCATAATACTTTCTACCTTACCTTTTTGTACCAACATTTTGAAAGC